>NZ_CP009692.1:4936310-5255868 GCF_000832605.1 Bacillus mycoides | reverse complement strand
AAAAAAATTAGATAATGTATTAGTAGAATAGCGATTATGTCCTAGTGTCATAGTTGAAGCGATAAGTGGGTGTTGTAAATCGTTGTAATAGGCAACAAGTGTATCTCCAGCACCTAGAACTTTATATACAACATGATCACGACTTAATGAAGCAACGTGAATCGCTTCGTTTTCCTCTATTTTTATCGTTACAGCAAATAATGTTTGCTCAATATTTTTAACTTCATTTTCAGCGATAAGGGCAACTTGCCAAAATAAAGGTTCTTCCTGTTTACCAAGTGGACCGAGTGCATCTGAATTTATTACATCATCACTTTCGAAAATAATAGTAAAGTTTTCATTGTTTAATTGCATACAAATGTAATTTTTTAAATCAACAATATTTTCTTTTTTGTTTAGAAAAAAATGTCCAACGATAAAGTGGGGATGATCCACAATCGTTGGATTATATCCGCTACTTTTCAGTTTTTCATTCCAAAGTGCTTTTGGCATGTCGATATGAATTCCGATACCATCTCCTTCGCCATTAATGAAACCAGCTCTATGATTCATTTTGACTAGCGATTGTATACAAAGATCGATGTTTTCTTTTGTAGGAATTCTTCTTTTTTCCATAACGGAAACGATTCCACACGCATCATGTTCTGCATTTCTATAATCTCGAAATAAAGACGGTGTCCATGTATTTTTTTTATTGAGCATCCGTCAATCCCCCCTCTTTTAAAAGATTGAATAATCTTACTATTTAAGGTGTAAATCACCTTGTACACAGAGATAATAACGATCTAAAAGAATATAAAACAGATAATTATGAATAATTATACTATTAATGTGGGATTTATGAAATAGAAAAAAGGAAAAAAGAAAGGTAAGCTTTCTTTTTTCCTTGTAATGACAGTATTATTTATTGTCTGCTAAAGCAGCAAATGCTCTTCCAACAGCTTCAATTGTATATTCGATATCTTCTTTTGTATGTTCTGTCGTTAAGAACCATGCTTCATATTTAGATGGTGCTAAATTAATACCTTCTTGAAGCATAAGTTTGAAGAATCTACCGAACATTTCACCATCTGTATTTTTGGCTGCATCGTAATCTTCAATTGTATTTGTCGTGAAGTATACAGTTAATGCACCCTTTAGGCGGTTTACTGTAATATCGATGTTATGTTTTGTAGCTTGCTCTAAAATTCCTTTTTCAAGCATTGCGCCAAGTTCATCTAATTTCTCGTATACGCCTTTTTGTTGAAGTACTTCTAAGCAAGCGATACCTGATGCCATAGAAGCAGGGTTTCCTGCCATTGTACCTGCTTGGTATGCAGGTCCTAGCGGGGCAACTTGTTCCATAATTTCTTTCTTACCACCGTAAGCGCCAATTGGAAGTCCGCCGCCAATAACTTTACCAAGTGCAGTTAAGTCTGGTGTTACACCAAGTAAGTCTTGAGCACCACCGTACATAAAGCGGAAAGCAGTAATAACTTCATCATAAATTACTAATGCGCCAGCTTCGTGAACAAGTTCGTTTACTTTTTCAAGGAATCCTGGTTTAGGCTCTACAATACCGAAGTTTCCAACGATTGGCTCTACAAGGATAGCTGCTACTTCATGTCCCCATTTATCTAACGCTTCTTTTAAGGTTTCTACATTATTAAAGGGAACGGTAATAACTTCTTGTGCAATACTTTGTGGCACACCAGCTGAATCAGGAGTTCCAAGAGTAGAAGGACCAGAACCAGCTGCTACAAGTACTAAATCGGAATGACCGTGGTAACAACCAGCGAATTTCATAATTTTTGTGCGACCAGTGTAAGCGCGGGCAACACGAATGGTTGTCATAACGGATTCTGTACCAGAGTTTACGAAGCGGACTTTATCTAATGCAGGCATTGCTTCTTTTAACATTTTTGCAAATTTTACTTCTAGTGCTGTTGGCGTTCCGTATAGTACACCATTTTCAGCAGCTGTTGTAATTGCTTTTGTTATATGCGGGTGAGCATGTCCAGTAATAATAGGACCGTATGCTGCTAAATAATCGATATATTTATTTCCATCTACATCCCAGAAATAAGCACCTTTTCCACGTTCCATTGCAACGGGAGAACCGCCTCCAACTGCTTTGAAAGAACGAGAAGGACTATTAACACCACCAACGATATGTTCTAAAGCTTCTTTATGTAATGCTTCTGATTTCGTGAAATTCACTACAATTCATCTCCTTACAAAAATCTATGTATTATTCTAACATGTTTTTAGAAAAGACGTATTGTTTGTGATAGAAGGAGCAGTTGGGTAAACTATTCGTTGTGACATTTAGGAAGGGGGTCCGATTATGAAATCGGTAATTGAGGTACAAGGGTTACGTAAAGAGTTTACAGCCTATTCAAGTCGTCCGGGATTAAAGGGTGCATTTCGCGATTTATTAAATCGTAATTATAAAATAGTACCAGCAGTAAATGATGTGTCTTTTACTGTGAAGCAAGGTGAAATGGTTGGTTATATTGGTGAGAATGGTGCTGGTAAATCAACGACGATTAAAATGCTTACAGGGATTTTGACTCCGACTTCAGGGCAAATCACGGTGAACGGAATGAATCCACATAAACAAAGAGAAGAATTTGTGAGAACAATTGGTGTTGTTTTTGGTCAGCGCTCTCAGCTTTGGTGGGATATTGCGGTACAAGAATCATTTCGTTTATTGAAGAAAGTGTACGGTGTTTCAGACGCTCAGTATAAGGAACATATGGAGCACGTAATCGAAACGTTAGATATTGGTCCTTTATTAGATAAGCCGGTCCGAAAGTTATCTCTTGGCCAAAGAATGCGCTGTGAATTAGCGGCAGCATTAATTCATAATCCACCGTTATTATTTTTAGATGAGCCAACAATTGGGCTAGATGTTCTTGTGAAATTGAAAATACGTGAATTCTTAAAAGAGATGAATGAACGTTATAAAACAACAATTTTATTAACAACACATGATATTACTGACATTGAAGCTTTATGTGAGCGCGTTATCATGCTGGATGAAGGAAATATTATGTATGACGGTTCGTTAAATAACCTTCGCACACAGTGGGGAGCAGAGAAGGAAATCCATTTTCAATTTGTCGCTCCAGTTTCTTATCAGATGTTATCGATGGTTATGCCAGATAGTCAAGTCGTTTGGTCAAAAGCGAAAGAGGAAAATGCGTGGGTTGCAAAAATCCCGAATGAAGAAATTATTATTTCAATGCTTATTTCTAAAGTAGTACAAGCTTTTCAAATTAAAGATTTAAAAATTAACGAAGTGTCTACAGAGGAAATTATTCGTAACATTTATGAAGAAGGTATTAAGCATGGGTAAGTATATTGAAATGATTCGCATTCGTTTTTTAATGATGCTTGCTTATCGTACAAATTATTACAGCGGGATATTAATTTATACAATTAATATCGGTGCGTATTATTTTTTATGGCAAGCGATTTATAGCGGGAAAGAGAATATTGAAAGTTTATCTATTTCGCAAATGACTACGTATATTGCGATCGCATGGATGGCACGTGCTTTCTATTTCAATAATATAGATAGAGAAATTGCGATGGAGATTCAAGAAGGACGTGTGGCGGTAGAACTAATTCGTCCATATAATTATTTAGGAATGAAAGTTATGCAAGGTCTTGGTGAAGGGATATTTCGTTTTGCATTCTTTTCAATCCCAGGTATGATCATCGTTACATTGTTATTTTCATTACAAATTACAACGAATTTTCAAACGTGGTTATATTTCTTCTTATCGTTAATATTTAGCTTTATCATTAATACACAAATAAATTTAATGACGGGAATGCTTACATTCTTCTTATTTAATAATAGTGGAATTATGTATGCAAAACGTGTTGTGATTGATTTATTTTCTGGTTTATTATTACCGATTAGTTTTTATCCATTATGGGCCCAAAAAGCAATGGTGTTTTTACCGTTTCAAGCAATTAGTTATATTCCGAGTATGATTTTCTCTGAAGGTATACAAGGAAGTAAGTTATATGAAGCTTTGTTATTTCAAGTGATTTGGGCAATTATACTTATTATTCCAATTGTACTGATGTGGAAAACGGCGAGAAAACGTCTAATCGTACAAGGGGGATGACGAGATGATATATATAAAATTATTTTTGCAATATGCAAGTCAATATATAAAAACAAAATTGGAGTATCGTGGCGATTTTATCGTCGGATTACTTTCAGATTTATCACTACAAGCTGTTAATTTAATCTTCATTCTCGTTGTGTTTGGGCATACCCAAGCACTAAAAGGGTGGAGCCGAGAAGAAGTGATCTTTATTTATGGGTTCTTTTTAGTACCGTTTGCCATTTTTTCAGCTTTCTTTAATATATGGGACTTTAATGATCGTTACATTATTAAAGGAGAAATGGACCGTATATTAACGAGACCGATTCATAGTTTATTTCAAATTATATTAGAAAGAATGGAACTTGAATCTTTAATTGGAGCTATTACGGGGATTATTGTGATGGGTTATGCAGCAATGGAGCTGCAATTATCTTTTTACTGGTATGATTTCTTCTTATTCCTACTCATGGTAGGGGGAGGGGCACTTGTATACGGCGGGATATTTGTTACGCTTGCAAGTTTTGGCTTTTGGTCGGATGCGAAAAGTTCCATTATGCCGCTTATGTATAACATAGGGAATTATGGACGCTACCCTGTTGATATTTATAACCGTGTTATTCGCTTTGTTTTAACGTTTGTTTTACCGTTTGCATTTGTTGGGGTATATCCAGCAGCATACTTTTTAAGAAAAACAGAGTGGAATAGCTATGCTTTCGCAACTCCAATTGTTGGTGTTATCTGTTTTACTATTGCAATTACCCTCTGGAATCAAGGGGTTAAACGATATCGTGGTGCAGGAAATTAATTATAGAAGCTTGTTCGTTTCTAAGGGATAAATCAGCTACAGTCCTCATACATATAAAACGAGGTGGAGGACATGTTATGGGGATTTATTCTATTAATTGCAGCAATCGCTATTTTGAGAAGTGTCCAATTATTATGGAGTTCATATTCAAATTCCAATCGTTTCTTTTCGCTGTACAATTTAGCTACGTTGTTTTTGATTTATACAACGGTACTGATTGCGTTTGGATTAAGTTATGTTGTGCTAGAGGAAATGGGTTTTGCAGTTTTGAAAGAAGATGGGGATAGGTTAAGTGCTCATTCCTTTCAGCTTGTTGAAATATGTTTATATTTTAGCGCGGTTACTTTATTGTCCGTTGGATATGGTGATATAGCTCCGATTGGAATCGGAAGATGGATTGCAATTGGAGAAGCGCTAATTGGATATACATTACCGTTTGCCTTTGTGATGAGATCTGTAATAGACAATGAAAAATAAGGTCGCATTTGATATAGTAAAAGAAAAGAGAAGGAGTGATAACTATGATTACAGTAGGAGAAATGGCACCAGAATTTACATTAGAAGGAAGTAACGGAGAACAAATTCGCTTAGCTGACTTTCGCGGTAAAAATGTAGTCCTATATTTTTATCCGAAAGATATGACTCCGGGATGTACAACTGAAGCATGTGATTTTCGTGATGCATATGGATTATTTCAAGAGAAGGATACGGTTATACTTGGTGTAAGTCCAGATTCAGCAAATAGACATATGAAATTCATTGAGAAGCATGAGCTTCCATTTGTACTTTTAGTAGACGAAGATCATAAAGTAGCAGAATTGTACGATGTTTGGAAGCTGAAAAAGAACTTCGGAAAAGAGTACATGGGAATTGAGCGTTCTACATTCCTTATTAATAAAGACGGTGAGCTTGTAAATGAGTGGCGTAAAGTGAAAGTGAAAGGGCATATTGAGGATGTTCTTTCTTATATAAAATAAATCTATATTAATGAGGAGAAAAAATACATATGTAAGGCATGCGTCTATACATATTTTCTTGCGATACATAAAGTGAAAGTGTAGGGCATACCTCCTCAGATGATAGTATTCCAAGTGCGATTATGTCGCACTTTTTTCTATGTAAATGTATAGGGAATGGGGGAAGATACATAAGAATAAGGCTATATACGAAAATAAACCACATACTTATAGTAGAAATATTGACGATTTATAAGAAAAAGAGTACACTCTTTATAAGAATTATAAAATAATAATCCGTATAGAATCGGGGTGCATGACGGTGGTCAAAGAAGAATTAAAAGAAGCGCTAGAAATGCTGAAAAATACGGGTGTACGCATTACTCCACAGCGTCATGCTATTTTAGAGTACCTTGTGGAATCTATGACGCACCCAACAGCGGATGACATTTATAAAGCATTAGAAGGTAAGTTTCCAAATATGAGTGTTGCAACTGTCTATAATAACTTACGTGTGTTTAAAGAAGTTGGACTTGTAAAGGAATTAACTTATGGGGATGCTTCAAGTAGATTTGATTATGTTACAAGTCAACATTATCATGTGATTTGCGAAAAATGTGGTAAGATTGTTGATTTTCCTTATGGAGGATTGGAACAGCTTGAAGAGGAAGCTGCAAAAACGACAGGCTTCGTTATTAATAGTCATCGCTTAGAAATTTATGGCGTTTGTCCAGAGTGTCATAAGGCGTAATATATAATAAAGAAAGAGGCTGACGGCTATACGTCGACCTCTTTCTTTATTATATATGGGAATCGTGTTAGACTCATGAGGATTTAAAATGTTAAGTGAAGAATCAAATTTAATAAGAACAAATACAAGAGGTGATTTCTTAGTTAAGAAATCACCTTTTTAATGAGATGAAACTTCTTTAGTTTTGTAAGCTCCATATACCTATGATTTATAACTCTTCTTATTATATTTCTCATCAAATTCTTTTCCTTCTAGATTTCGATCAAGTGTTAAAGGTTGATTGCAATGCATACATGCGTCGACACGACCGAGCATTTTTGTTGGTTTATCGCAGCTTGGACAAATAATTTGTATCGTTTTTGTAGATAACATACCAATCCAAAAGTAAACAACAGTGCTAGCGATGACAGCTAAAAAACCAACCATCATAAAGGTTGTCATAATAATGATGTTTTCGCGAAAAAAGACACCTAAGTATGCAATGAAGAGGCCGATAAATACTAAACTCAATGCAAAGGTTCGGATTTTATTAATTTTGTTCGAATATTTAATACCCATTCCCACCACACTCCTATAGGAATAATATAACACACAATTTAGAATATTTTATGAAAACGAAGGTGATGATTAAATTTATCACTTATTAAAGAACAGTAGTGCTTTCTTTTAAGATGAAATACAGAAAGAGATTAGGTGGAAGGAGCATGTCTATAAAAGAGGAGTAGTAATTTTTTTCTATAGTTAATTTAGTTTTTTAACGGGATGTGAAATTTTTTTAGAAAAAGTATTGACCCTATATATACTGCGTGATATATTAATAAACGTCGCTGATGCGGAAACGCAGTAAACGACAAAAAAGAAATTTAAAAAACTTAGTTGACATCGAAAAACGAAGATGTTAACATAAGGAAGTCGCAATTGAGTGATGAAGTAGTTCTTTGAAAACTGAACGAAACAAACAACGTGAACGTCAATTTTTATTTTTAGATGCTAGACAAACTAACTTTATTGGAGAGTTTGATCCTGGCTCAGGATGAACGCTGGCGGCGTGCCTAATACATGCAAGTCGAGCGAATGGATTAAGAGCTTGCTCTTATGAAGTTAGCGGCGGACGGGTGAGTAACACGTGGGTAACCTACCCATAAGACTGGGATAACTCCGGGAAACCGGGGCTAATACCGGATAATATTTTGAACTGCATAGTTCAAAATTGAAAGGCGGCTTCGGCTGTCACTTATGGATGGACCCGCGTCGCATTAGCTAGTTGGTGAGGTAACGGCTCACCAAGGCGACGATGCGTAGCCGACCTGAGAGGGTGATCGGTTCCACACTGGGACTGAGACACGGCCCAGACTCCTACGGGAGGCAGCAGTAGGGAATCTTCCGCAATGGACGAAAGTCTGACGGAGCAACGCCGCGTGAGTGATGAAGGCTTTCGGGTCGTAAAACTCTGTTGTTAGGGAAGAACAAGTGCTAGTTGAATAAGCTGGCACCTTGACGGTACCTAACCAGAAAGCCACGGCTAACTACGTGCCAGCAGCCGCGGTAATACGTAGGTGGCAAGCGTTATCCGGAATTATTGGGCGTAAAGCGCGCGCAGGTGGTTTCTTAAGTCTGATGTGAAAGCCCACGGCTCAACCGTGGAGGGTCATTGGAAACTGGGAGACTTGAGTGCAGAAGAGGAAAGTGGAATTCCATGTGTAGCGGTGAAATGCGTAGAGATATGGAGGAACACCAGTGGCGAAGGCGACTTTCTGGTCTGTAACTGACACTGAGGCGCGAAAGCGTGGGGAGCAAACAGGATTAGATACCCTGGTAGTCCACGCCGTAAACGATGAGTGCTAAGTGTTAGAGGGTTTCCGCCCTTTAGTGCTGAAGTTAACGCATTAAGCACTCCGCCTGGGGAGTACGGCCGCAAGGCTGAAACTCAAAGGAATTGACGGGGGCCCGCACAAGCGGTGGAGCATGTGGTTTAATTCGCAGCAACGCGAAGAACCTTACCAGGTCTTGACATCCTCTGAAAACTCTAGAGATAGAGCTTCTCCTTCGGGAGCAGAGTGACAGGTGGTGCATGGTTGTCGTCAGCTTGTGTCGTGAGATGTTGGGTTAAGTCCCGCAACGAGCGCAACCCTTGATCTTAGTTGCCATCATTAAGTTGGGCACTCTAAGGTGACTGCCGGTGACAAACCGGAGGAAGGTGGGGATGACGTCAAATCATCATGCCCCTTATGACCTGGGCTACACACGTGCTACAATGGACGGTACAAAGAGCTGCAAGGCCGCGAGGTGGAGCTAATCTCATAAAACCGTTCTCAGTTCGGATTGTAGGCTGCAACTCGCCTACATGAAGCTGGAATCGCTAGTAATCGCGGATCAGCATGCCGCGGTGAATACGTTCCCGGGCCTTGTACACACCGCCCGTCACACCACGAGAGTTTGTAACACCCGAAGTCGGTGGGGTAACCTTTATGGAGCCAGCCGCCTAAGGTGGGACAGATGATTGGGGTGAAGTCGTAACAAGGTAGCCGTATCGGAAGGTGCGGCTGGATCACCTCCTTTCTATGGAGAATTGATGAACGCAGTTCATCAATAAACGTTGACTTGTTTTGTTTCGTTCAGTTTTGAGAGAACTATCTCTCAAGTTTAAATGTATGTTCTTTGAAAACTAGATAACAGTGTAGCTCATATTTTTTTAATTTTAGTTTGGTTAAGTTAGAAAGGGCGCACGGTGGATGCCTTGACACTAGGAGTCGATGAAGGACGGGACTAACGCCGATATGCTTCGGGGAGCTGTAAGTAAGCTTTGATCCGAAGATTTCCGAATGGGGAAACCCACTATACGTAATGGTATGGTATCCTTACCTGAATACATAGGGTATGGAAGACAGACCCAGGGAACTGAAACATCTAAGTACCTGGAGGAAGAGAAAGCAAATGCGATTTCCTGAGTAGCGGCGAGCGAAACGGAATCTAGCCCAAACCAAGAGGCTTGCCTCTTGGGGTTGTAGGACATTCTATACGGAGTTACAAAGGAACGAGGTAGACGAAGCGACCTGGAAAGGTCCGTCACAGAGGGTAATAACCCCGTAGTCGAAACTTCGTTCTCTCTTGAATGTATCCTGAGTACGGCGGAACACGTGAAATTCCGTCGGAATCTGGGAGGACCATCTCCCAAGGCTAAATACTCCCTAGTGATCGATAGTGAACCAGTACCGTGAGGGAAAGGTGAAAAGCACCCCGGAAGGGGAGTGAAAGAGATCCTGAAACCGTGTGCCTACAAATAGTCAGAGCCCGTTAATGGGTGATGGCGTGCCTTTTGTAGAATGAACCGGCGAGTTACGATCCCGTGCGAGGTTAAGCTGAAGAGGCGGAGCCGCAGCGAAAGCGAGTCTGAATAGGGCGTTTAGTACGTGGTCGTAGACCCGAAACCAGGTGATCTACCCATGTCCAGGGTGAAGTTCAGGTAACACTGAATGGAGGCCCGAACCCACGCACGTTGAAAAGTGCGGGGATGAGGTGTGGGTAGCGGAGAAATTCCAATCGAACCTGGAGATAGCTGGTTCTCCCCGAAATAGCTTTAGGGCTAGCCTTAAGTGTAAGAGTCTTGGAGGTAGAGCACTGATTGAACTAGGGGTCCTCATCGGATTACCGAATTCAGTCAAACTCCGAATGCCAATGACTTATCCTTAGGAGTCAGACTGCGAGTGATAAGATCCGTAGTCAAGAGGGAAACAGCCCAGATCGCCAGCTAAGGTCCCAAAGTGTGTATTAAGTGGAAAAGGATGTGGAGTTGCTTAGACAACTAGGATGTTGGCTCAGAAGCAGCCACCATTTAAAGAGTGCGTAATAGCTCACTAGTCGAGTGACTCTGCGCCGAAAATGTACCGGGGCTAAATACACCACCGAAGCTGCGAATTGATACCAATGGTATCAGTGGTAGGGGAGCGTTCTAAGTGCAGTGAAGTCAGACCGGAAGGACTGGTGGAGCGCTTAGAAGTGAGAATGCCGGTATGAGTAGCGAAAGACGGGTGAGAATCCCGTCCACCGAATGCCTAAGGTTTCCTGAGGAAGGCTCGTCCGCTCAGGGTTAGTCAGGACCTAAGCCGAGGCCGACAGGCGTAGGCGATGGACAACAGGTTGATATTCCTGTACCACCTCTTTATCGTTTGAGCAATGGAGGGACGCAGAAGGATAGAAGAAGCGTGCGATTGGTTGTGCACGTCCAAGCAGTTAGGCTGATAAGTAGGCAAATCCGCTTATCGTGAAGGCTGAGCTGTGATGGGGAAGCTCCTTATGGAGCGAAGTCTTTGATTCCCCGCTGCCAAGAAAAGCTTCTAGCGAGATAAAAGGTGCCTGTACCGCAAACCGACACAGGTAGGCGAGGAGAGAATCCTAAGGTGTGCGAGAGAACTCTGGTTAAGGAACTCGGCAAAATGACCCCGTAACTTCGGGAGAAGGGGTGCTTTCTTAACGGAAAGCCGCAGTGAATAGGCCCAAGCGACTGTTTAGCAAAAACACAGGTCTCTGCGAAGCCGTAAGGCGAAGTATAGGGGCTGACACCTGCCCGGTGCTGGAAGGTTAAGGAGAGGGGTTAGCGTAAGCGAAGCTCTGAACTGAAGCCCCAGTAAACGGCGGCCGTAACTATAACGGTCCTAAGGTAGCGAAATTCCTTGTCGGGTAAGTTCCGACCCGCACGAAAGGTGTAACGATTTGGGCACTGTCTCAACCAGAGACTCGGTGAAATTATAGTACCTGTGAAGATGCAGGTTACCCGCGACAGGACGGAAAGACCCCGTGGAGCTTTACTGTAGCCTGATATTGAATTTTGGTACAGTTTCTACAGGATAGGCGGGAGCCATTGAAACCGGAGCGCTAGCTTCGGTGGAGGCGCTGGTGGGATACCGCCCTGACTGTATTGAAATTCTAACCTACGGGTCTTATCGACCCGGGAGACAGTGTCAGGTGGGCAGTTTGACTGGGGCGGTCGCCTCCTAAAGTGTAACGGAGGCGCCCAAAGGTTCCCTCAGAATGGTTGGAAATCATTCGTAGAGTGCAAAGGCATAAGGGAGCTTGACTGCGAGACCTACAAGTCGAGCAGGGACGAAAGTCGGGCTTAGTGATCCGGTGGTTCCGCATGGAAGGGCCATCGCTCAACGGATAAAAGCTACCCCGGGGATAACAGGCTTATCTCCCCCAAGAGTCCACATCGACGGGGAGGTTTGGCACCTCGATGTCGGCTCATCGCATCCTGGGGCTGTAGTCGGTCCCAAGGGTTGGGCTGTTCGCCCATTAAAGCGGTACGCGAGCTGGGTTCAGAACGTCGTGAGACAGTTCGGTCCCTATCCGTCGTGGGCGCAGGAAATTTGAGAGGAGCTGTCCTTAGTACGAGAGGACCGGGATGGACGCACCGCTGGTGTACCAGTTGTTCTGCCAAGGGCATAGCTGGGTAGCTATGTGCGGAAGGGATAAGTGCTGAAAGCATCTAAGCATGAAGCCCCCCTCAAGATGAGATTTCCCATAGCGTAAGCTAGTAAGATCCCTGAAAGATGATCAGGTTGATAGGTTCGAGGTGGAAGCATGGTGACATGTGGAGCTGACGAATACTAATAGATCGAGGACTTAACCATATAATATGAAGCAACGTTATCTAGTTTTGAGAGAATATAAAAAACTTATTGACTTTCAGGGTGAATAAGTTATAATAATGATTGTCTCAAAAGAATAATGTCTGGTAATGATGGCAGAGAGGTCACACCCGTTCCCATACCGAACACGGAAGTTAAGCTCTCTAGCGCCGATGGTAGTTGGGACCTTGTCCCTGTGAGAGTAGGACGTTGCCAGGCAATATTATTCCGCAGTAGCTCAGCGGTAGAGCTATCGGCTGTTAACCGATCGGTCGTAGGTTCGATTCCTACCTGCGGAGCCATTGGAGAGCTGTCCGAGTTGGCCGAAGGAGCACGATTGGAAATCGTGTATACGTCACAAGCGTATCAAGGGTTCGAATCCCTTGCTCTCCGCCATAAGGAATTTATAATATTTGGCCCGTTGGTCAAGTGGTTAAGACACCGCCCTTTCACGGCGGTAACACGGGTTCGAATCCCGTACGGGTCACCACTTTTGGAGGATTAGCTCAGCTGGGAGAGCACCTGCCTTACAAGCAGGGGGTCGGCGGTTCGATCCCGTCATCCTCCACCATATAAATTATATGAATAATATTGTCGCGGGGTGGAGCAGTACGGTAGCTCGTCGGGCTCATAACCCGAAGGTCGCAGGTTCAAATCCTGTCCCCGCAACCAAACATTCTCGTAATGTGGTTGCTAACACTTATCATATAATTATATAAATAATATTATCGCGGGGTGGAGCAGTACGGTAGCTCGTCGGGCTCATAACCCGAAGGTCGCAGGTTCAAATCCTGTCCCCGCAACCAAATGGTCCCGTGGTGTAGTGGTTAACATGCCTGCCTGTCACGCAGGAGATCGCCGGTTCGACCCCGGTCGGGACCGCCATTTTAATAAGGCTCGGTAGCTCAGTCGGTAGAGCAGAGGACTGAAAATCCTCGTGTCGGCGGTTCGATTCCGTCCCGAGCCACCATTTTAATAAAATATGCCGGCTTAGCTCAATTGGTAGAGCAACTGACTTGTAATCAGTAGGTTGGGGGTTCAAGTCCTCTAGCCGGCACCATGTAAGTTTCGGAGGGGTAGCGAAGTGGCTAAACGCGGCGGACTGTAAATCCGCTCCTTCGGGTTCGGCAGTTCGAATCTGCCCCCCTCCACCATTTTACATAGGGGCATAGTTTAAAGGTAGAACTGAGGTCTCCAAAACCTCCAGTGTGGGTTCAATTCCTACTGCCCCTGCCAAATATATAAACACAACATGGCGGTTGTGGCGAAGTGGTTAACGCACCGGATTGTGGCTCCGGCATTCGTGGGTTCAATTCCCATCAGTCGCCCCATTTTTATTTTTTAAAAATTACAAATAAATTAATGGATACTTACATATAATTAAGTAAAACTTCGGTGGGCTATAGCCAAGCGGTAAGGCAACGGACTTTGACTCCGTCATGCGCTGGTTCGAATCCAGCTAGCCCAGCCATTTTTGCGGAAGTAGTTCAGTGGTAGAATACAACCTTGCCAAGGTTGGGGTCGCGGGTTCGAATCCCGTCTTCCGCTCCATTTTAACTTCATATGGCGGCATAGCCAAGTGGTAAGGCAGAGGTCTGCAAAACCTTTACCACCGGTTCAAATCCGGTTGCCGCCTTTCTTTTATGCCGATGTGGCGGAATTGGCAGACGCGCACGACTCAAAATCGTGTTCCTTCGGGAGTGTCGGTTCGACCCCGACCATCGGTATCATGTAACGTGATGAAATCAAGACTTCAACAGAAATGTTGGAGTCTTTTTTTTGTTTTTTCAACACGACAAAATAATCTAAAATCGTGTGCGGTGAATCGTGTGCGTAGGAGGTTATAGTGAAAAGACGTGGAGAATTAACAGATGAAGAATTAAAAATTATTAAGAAGAAAATCTCTGATGAAGAAGCTTATGAAAAATTTTTTAAGGATTGTTATTTAAGAAACTTGAGACCAGCAACAATAGGGTACTACAAAAATGAATTTCATGGTGCAAAGAAAATTATTAATAAACAGTTAGTGGAATGGGAGCAGAAGGACGTAGAGGATTTAATTTTGAAAAGTAAACAGTTGATGAAGGTCACAACTATTAATACTCGTTTACGTGCTCTCCGATCATTTTATAACTTTTTAGATAAGCATAAACTGATCGATAAGAATCCGATGAAGAATATCAAATTATTACGTGATAGACAGAAAACAATCGAAACTTTAGATAATCAAGAGATAGAGAAATTGATTAAAACAATTAGAAAACAAAAAACGTTTGTTGGTTTTAGAGATGAAGTGATCTTACTTGTTTTTCTAGATACAGGAGTAAGATTGTCTGAACTAATTGGGATTAATGTAGAGGATGTTCGACATAACAAATTAATTATAAGAAGTACAAAAAATCTATTTGAAAGAACAGTTTATTTATCTGATACGACTCAAGAGCGATTAGAAAGTTATATTAAAGTTCGAGGTGAAGTTGCTACGAACAAGCTGTTTATTAGTCAAAATAATAAGGAGTTGCATCCTCATAGCATTCAAACGAGGCTTACAAAGTACGGTAAGGAGGCTAAGATAAGTAAACGAGTTAGTCCTCATACATTCAGACACACTATGGCAAAAAGAATGATAGTATCTGGCTTAGATGCTTTTTCTTTAATGCATTTACTTGGTCATACAGATATTACAGTCACTAAAAGATATGTAAATCTGTGGGGGCAAGATTTGGAACAGAAGCATAAAGAATATGGGGCACTGAAAGGTTTGAATCTTTAGATTTACGAATATTCAGATAATATATATAATTAAATAAGAGATGGTATATGAGTTTGGCCGCTCTACCATCTCTTAATAAATAAGAGCAGAAGAATAACTTCTACATCAGTATTATATGTAGCCTTTTTCTTCTGTGTCAAGGGGAGTCGGGAGAAGCATGAAACTAATATCGGTTTTAAGTGGAAACGGATTTGTCATGTATAACAAAGCTTTAGCTCATACAGTATCAGTTAATGGAGCTATTATTTTTGGACAGTTGTGTTCAAGTTATGAAAGCTTTGGCAGTAAAGGTATGCTAACGATTAAAGATGGAAAAGAGTATTTCTTTTTAACAAGTGACACTTTGGAAGAAGAAACAGCTTTGTCATATAAAAAACAGTTAAAAGCTATTAAGGAATTGGAGCAAGCTGGTTATGTTGAAACCAAGGTTATGGGAGTACCATCAAAGAAGTACTTTTGTATCACAGACAAGATTGTTCAAGAATTACTTTCGGAGGTAAATCCTAGCTCTTCCGAAAGGGAAGACCTGGATGTATCAACAAATCCAGAGACAGCACAGCGAGAAAGTCAATCCAGCCTTTCCAAAAGGGAAACCCTAGCATTACCCAAAGGTAACGGCAAGCCTGTACAAAAGGGATCAACTATTAAAAAGAAAAATAAAAAAGAACAAGATAAAAATAATAAAGATAATATAATTGTTAACAATAGCGCTGACGCTCAAGTTAACAATCTTACGCTAAATATGAATAAAATGTCTCTTTTTAAAAAACAAGTACTAGAATCGGTACATAAATATCAAGAATTCAGTACTGGAAGATGGGATAAGAAAACGTATTTGGATATTGTAAATAAGTTTATGTACGAAGCGATTGAACGAGGAATTCATTTAGAAGTTAATTGCGTTGATTCATATGTTTATGGATTCTTAAAGAAAACAGCTCATCATCATGATATGAAGTATGGTAAAAAGGATTTTGAAGGCAAGAGTGATAAAGTGCTCATGTATAACTGGCTTGAAGAGAATACGGGCGATTTACCTTATTGAGATTGATTAGAATAGTTCCCAGAAGCTCCAGATTGTCTTGTGTTGAATAGGAACATGATAGATAATAAGTTTATATTATTTGTCATGTTTTTCCTTATAATGAGAATATGAGTGGAGGAATTGGGATGTCTTTATATGCCGTATGTCTTGCTGAAAGTGTTGAAGATGATAAGTTAATTAGCGTGGTAAAAGCGAATTCGAGTGAGGAAGCTATTGAGTATCATTTTAGAAAGTTTGTATGTGCGAGCGAAACTATGAAGGCGTTTATTACGGATTTTTCAAGTGAGGGATTCTTTTATAAGTACTTTGGTGAATTTGAATGGGACACATTTAGAGAAGAATTTGCCTTCATTCCTAATTTCATTGATTTAATGGAAAAGACACATAAAGAATGGGAGAAAGCTAGTGAAGAGTATGGATATGTTCCTTCTAATATCGTCAAACAAGCGGTTCCGTTATTGTCTGATGAAATGTGTCTTGCGATAGCAGATTTCCTAGTAAAAACCGATTTGGAGACATGGGCAGGAGATGCAATTGTGACCGAAGTAGAAATTGAAGTTGTTTAAATACTATAAGAGATATAGGGTACTGAAGAGTTCATAGGAAGTAAATATTATGAACCGCTAGATGAAGATTATTGATCTGACTGATGTCAGGTCTTTTTTTATTTGTTCACAAATCCGTCACATTTTCTGCTTTAAAAAACATACGTTCGGGATATAAGAGTAGTGTAAACAAAAAAATACTGGAGGTTATTATTATGACAAATGTGCAAAAAGAAAGATTCGACGCAAGAAATATTACAAAGGCAGATTTGGAGAAAGTGGACAGAATTATTCGTGAGAGGGACTACAATTATCAAGTAGACCTCAACATTCTTTATACTTTGCGTTCGTTAATTAATGATGAAATCCGTAATGCGGAAAATAAAAGGGAAGCGTTCTATCGAGCAATGCAACGACATGATACTAGAGTGTTTAAAAGACCAGAAGATTCTTATCCTATTCACATTGGAGGGTGGTCTTTTTATGAATACTTGGAAGTGCTAAGGAAAGTTACAGCTTTAGGTGGTACTGAATTTGACAAGTACTGGAGTGAAGATCAAGTATAATACTTGGTTTTTCACACTAATGAAAAAATTTTTTCTGATTTTGCTTTACACTCTGTCAACTTGTAGATAAAAAGACAAAGTAAGAAATATAAAAACAAATTATTGGAGGAATTTAAATGTTAAACTACAAACTTGAAAAAGATTATCTTTACAGTGATGGATATTATAGACAGAAATCAGTAGGAGATGCTGTTAATGTTGTCGATAAATTACTCGTTCAGCTTATTAATGAATGGAACACAGTAAGAAGAGATACTTCTTTACAAGAAGATGATATAATGCATGAGAAAATTGATGCTCTTAGAGACTGCCTATACTATTTAACAAATAAAGATGAGTATAATAACGATATTGAAGTTAGACAAAGGCTCCATGAAAATTATCATTTTTGGGAGAAATATGGAGCAACCACAGATGAAGAATTCGATAAGATTAGATTGGAAGAGAAGGAAAAGGGAGAACCTAAAATTGAGAAAAAATTACATAAAAAGAAATTGCAAATTCGTAGAGCTGGAAGAGTCATCATTAAAGAACGTTTATATGGAATGTGGGCAGTTCCATATCTGAAGGGAAGTACATTTGAGCAATTTCGCAGTCGAGCTTAATTGCTCGGCTTTTTTAATAATAAAATCTTTATTTTATTATTAAAAATAAAAAGGATCTAAGTGGTCCTTTTGCGCCTTCTTGAACTAAAGCAGCCATTTATTTTAGTACAATATTTCACAAACTTACTTTGAACAAGAATAAGGCTGGTTATACAGCCTTATTTTAAGCTATCTATTTTGTTCATTGTAACAACCTTGCTAGATTTTTTGAGATTGTAGGTTTCTTAGCTGATTCTCTAAACATAAGCAAGATTTCATTTTTACATGTAGTTTGTTCTTTTAAGCACTTTAGTAGGTGAGTATTTGTTAAAAGCTGGTTGCGTCTATCTTCGCTAATATTTATTGCTAAGAAGATTCCTTTTTTATATTGATATTTGTTTATGAACTGATCGATTTTTAATATATCCTTTTTCATATCTGCAACAGTAAGTCTAGGGTTAGCTTTAACTTCTATAATTAAGTCTTGATTATCGAATGTTTGAGGCTCATGTATTAAGAAGTCAGGATAATATACGCCATCAGTGCTTTGCATTCCATATAATTGTTCGATTTCACCGCCTACTTGAGATTTGCGGAGTTCAGCTTGCAAAATCACCTTTTCATTCAGCTTATTTTGTTCCATGATTTTGCGGAGTTGATGATAAAGTTCATAGCAGAAGACTCGCTCGTGATGCATACTCAAATACGGTATTAACTCTTCTCGATTCTGAGATTCAACATTATGAACATTTAGCATAGAATCGATCCAATTCTGATTTCCAAAATAAACTTCCTCAATATTATTGAGTGCTTTTCGAAGAAAATCTATATATGTAGGAATATCCAAGTGTCATCTCTCCCGTGTTAAATTTTGTAAAGTGTATTTCCAAATTCATTGGTCATAAATTAAGCATGGTGCATATCCCATATTTATTCAATCTATTTTTCTGGGGTATTAATATTCTAGATTAGATGGGTTTAATCCTTCTTAAAGTAAACTGCCCGTTAATTTAAGACTACTCACTTCATAAATTTTTGCGCCAAACATTGAAAAAGATAATAAAATTCTCATTTTATATACAAGGATGTATCATTTCAAATTTTCAGCAGCTAGACTACCGTAATGTTCTTTTTGTCCAATCTTCGATTGTCCAAAGTAATTGCATAAAAAGTGTGCAAAAACTCGTTGGAAATGTATCAACCGCAATACTTTTGGGACTTTTTCGTAAAAAAGAATAATATAAAAAATCATTTCTTCGAGAACCTAAAAGGTTCGAGAAAAAAGACATACGTCAGTAGTGCTGCTGGGAAAATAACCTTTAAAAAGTTCCTTCATTCCATTTACGTTTTGGTTATAGCAGATAGAAATATAACATAAGGAAATTAACCAAACGGAGGAATGAAAAATGACTGTTAAAGTTATTGATGCTATTTGTGGAGCAGGTAAAACAAGTTATGCAATTCAATATATGAATGAACATATGGATAAGTTGTTTATATATGTTACACCGTTTTTGACAGAAGTGGAAAGAATTAAAAATCAGACTATTAAAGAATTCTTTGAACCGAATGCTAAATCTGGAAATGGAAAGAAAATAAATCATGTTAAGACTCTTGTTGAAGACGCAGTAAATATTGTTATGACTCATGAATTATTTGCTAGGCTTGATGAAGAAACTTTATTCAATATAAAAAAAGAAGGATACGTTCTTATTATGGATGAAGTAGCAAACGTTCTTGATACAGTTAGTGATGTTGATAAAGATGACATTAGAGTAATGATTGATTCGAATCTTATTAAAATCGAGGAAGACGGGCAAATCTCCTGGTTAGACCCACTTTATCAAGGAAAGAAATTCAGTGACATAAAAATACTTAGTCTAAAGAAAAATCTGTTTCTCCATAATAATTCCATCATTTTTTGGACCATGCCTGTAAGTAACTTCAAGTCATTTAAAGATGTATATATACTAACTTATTTATTCGATGGTCAAATTCAGAAGTACTACTACGAAATGAAAAATATTAGTTATGAGAAATATTCTGTTCGAAGAAAGGATGAAATGAAATATGAGCTAGTAACATATGATAGAACTCAGGAACCAAGAAATTTAATTGGCAGCCTGCTAACTATCTATGAAGACTACCAGGCTTCTACTGGAAGAAAGAGCTCGATGAACTCAAATTACTTGAATAAGAGGAACAATCCTGAAAAATCTTTGTCTAAAAACTGGTATGACAAAGCTGATGCCAAACAGATTGAACAGATAAAGAAAAACTTAGTTTCCATTTTCAGAACTCAAAATCCTGTTGCTAATGATGAGTTGTTTTGGACGTCATTTAAAGGACATGCTGTGTCTCTAAAAAATGTGAAATGTAAGTTAAATAAAAAAGATGATCGTTCTAAAGATAATTTCGTTCCTTTTAATACTAGAGCAACAAATGATTATGCTGATAGAAAAGCAACCGCATTTCTTCTAAATAGATTCATGAATCCAAATGAATATCAATTCTTTTCGTACAGAGGAGTTGAAGTTGATGAAGAGTTGTTAGCAATATCAGATTTAATCCAATTCTTGTTTAGAGGATGCATCAGAAATAATGAACAAATGTATTGCTATATTCCATCTGCAAGAATGCGACGATTATTGAAAGAATGGATAAATTTCGAAATCTAGGAGGTATTTAAAATGTTTGTTGAAATAGATCGTCATGGCTTTGGAGAAAGGGTCCAAATTACTAAGCCTCTTAAAGTTCCAAATCAAGTTAAGCATATAACCGTTAAGCC
This sequence comes from Bacillus mycoides, assembly GCF_000832605.1. Classification (GTDB taxonomy): domain Bacteria; phylum Bacillota; class Bacilli; order Bacillales; family Bacillaceae_G; genus Bacillus_A; species Bacillus_A mycoides. Next base: position 5,235,322 of record NZ_CP009692.1, on the reverse strand, counting down.
TATTCAACATGAAGACAATGAAGAGGTGAAAAGAATAAAAGAAAAATGGAAGGAAATGAAGGGAAGTCGTACAAAAAGTGTCGGAAACATATATTAATATTAGAGAGATAAAAAGTTTCATAAATAGGCAATTTAACTGTCTTAAAAAAGTCTTTCGTGTATATATACAATAGAGAGGTTTTGACGAGTGGAACTTATTTCCCTTATTTCCCTTATTTCTAATTCTTTATTGTTTTCCATATTTCTTTCTTCTTGATGTGGAAAGTCAGGAAGAAGCTCCAGTTGCAGTTATGCATATAAAGTTAGAGATCCATTATGTTTTTAGAGCTCCTTAATTCGAACTTTAGAATCTGTTTGGATCTCACCTCCTTGAAGGATGATTAAATAAAGCACTTGAATATATATTTTGAGTGTTTTATTTAGTTATCGCACCAACACAGAATCAGGATTTAGATGATACTTTTGTATCATCTTTTTTTATTTTTATCCCTAATTGCTTTTAAAAGCAATTTTATAGAAATTAGAAAGGAAGTAATTAAGAATGAAAATGGAACTTCGAGTTCAAGATGCAAAATTACGTGCAAACACTGGTGGAACAATGACAGTTTCCGGTTATGTCAACAAAACTGGTCAGTTAAGTAACGTATTGGGAGTTACAAAACGATTTGTTGAAAAGATTGCTAAAGGAGCATTCTCTCGTGCTATTCAAACAGCATCGAAAGATATTGATTTCCTGGCTGAGCATAAGAGCAAATTACTTTTGGCTTCCACTCGTAATAACTCTTTGAAACTAACTGAAGATGAGCAAGGTTTGTTTATGGAAGCAACCATTACTCCTACTTCTTGGGGAAAAGATTATTACGAATTAATCGATTCTGGCATTCTCAGAAATATGTCATTTGGTTTCCGTACTATCAAAGACAGTTGGAAATTACTCGAATCTAATCTTTACGAGAGAACAATTGAAGAACTTGAATTATTTGAGGTATCAGTTGTTCGAGATCCTGCGTATTCTCAATCGACAATCGCAGCTCGAGGCATTGATTTAATTGAAGAAGTTGAAATACCTACAGAATTAGATAAACAAATTAAATTAAATAAAGAGGAGAACAAAAACAATATGAAAACTGAACATCGATATGGAACTAGTTATAAGAATAAAGCAGTGGAAGATAGAAGTTTAGAAAATCGAGCTTTTAATGAATTTGTTAAAGGTGAAATTGAAGAAGCTCGTTCTCTCGGTCTTCAAACGACATCAGCGGGCAGTGCTGTAATTCCAACAGCAGTTGCAGAAATACTTGTTGAGAAATTAGAAGAAACCTCTCCAGTATTTGCTCGTGCTCGTAAGTTTCCATCGGTTAGTGGAACATTAAAAGTTGCCAGAGAAACATCAACAGGTGTAGGGGCTTTTGTGGGTGAGGGGAAAAATCTAACTGAGGGTATAATTTCTCTTGGACATGTAGAACTTGGCCAAAAGCGAGTAGGAGCATATCTTTCTCTAACAACACAATTAGTTAATGATGCTGCAATTAACATGGATGAATATATTCCTAACTTACTAGCAAAGCGTACATTCAAGGCTGTTGAAAAATCAATCCTTCAAGGTACTTTGTCAGAAGAGTTTAAAGGTATTGTTCCTAATGAGGAGATTGGAAAGTTTACTTTACCAACGACAGTTACTGATGAAGAATTGTTGGATAAGATGCTCGATATGGCAACATCAATTCATCCGGAATACTTGCAAGGTTCAGCGTTTATTGTTTCACGCCCGTTCTTTAATAGGCTCGCTAAGTTGAAAGATGGAGCAGGCCACTTCTATATGCAGAACGGCATTGTGAATGGTCGAGTATCTTATACTTTTCTTGGTTTAGAATTAATAGTCACTGATTCTTTAGAAGCTGGCGATGCTATTGGGCAAGTTCCATGTGTGTTCGGAAATATTGAAGCTGGCTATGCAGTAATGATTAAGAAAGGCCCAGAGCTAATTACAGTTCAAGATAGTGAACAGGCTCTTCGAGGTTCAATTGGATTTCTTCTTGAGGCTTATATGGATGGTGCGGTGTTCAACCCACAAGCTCTTGCTAAACTAGTTATTACCTCTGATTAAGGTTATACAATATTTTGTGGATGTGGAAGTCAGATATTCTGGCTTCCTTTTTATTTATAAAGGAGTTGAACGTAATGGAAGTAGATAAACAAGCAGTGTTAAATCTTAAAAATAGCTTAAAAGAGGAACAATATAAATTCTTAATTGCAAAGATTGCTTTACATCATTTAAAAGGTACTGTGAAGAATAGAATTGAATTACAGAAAAAAGTAAATTGTGTATTAAAGAAACAAAATTTGGGATCAGTAAGTTATGGTTTTATTAGAGCGAATGAAAAGAAAAAGGTGGTTGTATAATCTTGGGGTTTGATATTGATATAAAGTACTCGCCTACCCTTTTTGAAAAAAACAAAAAATATCATGTAATAAACGAGGAGGGGGCGTTTTCATCAACGGTACCAAAACTCCCGCGACCCGTGAGATCTATATGTTAAGTGCATTAAAGAAGACCAACATAAAATTGGTCTTCTTCGTGTCTTATTTAAATTTTTCATTTTTTCTTTAGTAAGGTTTTTATAAATTCGCTCATCTTTATCCATTGTTCTTCACCAGAGGATTGAAAATGTGCTTTGCTATGTTCGATTATATTAGAGATAACTACGGACTCATTTCTATTGGTGCTTAATAATGTACAAAGGTGTTCAGTTAATGTTTTTCTATCATCTGAGGGGATATTTATTGTCCATACCCAGCCGAGAATTCCACCAATAACATTAATTAGGAATTGCTCATTGAAGTATTCAAGTTTTAAATAGTCAAAGAGAAGTGAAATTTCATCGGTTATTTTGTAATTATTTTCCTTTAAGTAATAAATAAATACATCTGAATTAACTGGAATCAATACATAGCCCATCATTAATAGCTTGCCAGTACATTTGTTTCTCGTTTCAGAATTAATGATTTCCTGCGCAAAAAGTGAATTGATAAAATCCAAAGTTGAAAAGCAATTTACTTTGTAATATTGCTGGGCATAATTTTTTACTAATAAACTATCTACTAACATAGTCCATTTATTGTTACTACATATTTCTAGCGGACGGTTTAAAAAAGCTAAATTATCATCTTTGTAATTCGCTTTATGATTATTACTAATGACATTTCCTACTTTTTTACAATTTTTATTAATCCATGCAAATAACTCTTCTTGGTTTTTTAGTGTGTCTCTTATTTGTTCAGGTGTATATTTTGTCATTTGTACATTTCCATCTTTATAAGATATGAGCTCCAAGCCTTTTTCTGTTTGTAATTTATTTTGAGTATATTCTTGAAAAGCTGTATCAAATTGTTCTTGATGAATATATAATTGGAAACTTGCACTTAGAGTTTCAAGAAGTTCAAGATTTTTAATGGCGAGTAGGCTAGTAAAATCACATAAAACATTACGAGAAAAATAAGCTGTTTTAGATCCATCAAATAACTCCTTATAGGAACCGTCTATAATCCAAAGATGGGCGTCTTTTTCATTTACTACGTGCCCCCAAGTTTCAAATGGGCCTCTATTCATTGTGCTAATTAAAAAATTTAAAGGGGACCGATGCTCTGATAATGCTGAGTTTATATATGTAGCTGCATCAGTCGAATGCTTTAGTTCTTTAATTAATTCATTGGATAAATTCTCTCCTTCTAAAACTGGAATTTTTCTTAAAAATGGTTCTTCATCTGGAAATACCTTTTCAAAATCATCAATTGTTCGTTGATATTCTTGTATCCATCCTTCATCTGGATTATCAACAAATTGACTTAACTGAGACATTTGAAAGAAGAAGAAGCCCCAGACTTTTGGATTATCTTTTCCAGCCATAAAGGTTAGATATGCAAATTCCATTGCTTTTCTATATTCCTTAGCATCTAAAAAAGCTAAACATAGTAATTGATAATCTTCAAATTCCCCAGATTTTCTAACTCGGATTTCTGCCGAGGATAATATATCCACACAATCCGTGGTGTTCCCAAGACGGTATAAGCAATTTGCATAACGTAATTGATAATCGAGGGTTCCTGTTTGTTGGTATAGAGAAAGATAATTTTCTTTTGCTATCTCATACCAACCTAGGCTGAAATAAATATATGATAAAACATTGAGTGAAAATATTGATTTATACGGTAACTGTTTATCTAGAGCGATGATATTTTCATATTCTCCGAGATGATAAAGTGCCTGCACGTATCGTTCTAGTAAAAATTCATGTTGAATCCAATTTGGGATATTTAGGATGATTTTCTTGAGTTTTTGGAAATCTTCTATTGTGCCTCTATTTACATAGGCTTGAGTTAAACAATTTTCACATTCAATTAATGCATCGCTCTCTAACTTATCAATATTAGGTTCAAGATAATTAATAACATTATCCCATTCATGTTTTTTAAATGAGTAATAGCCTCTTAAAATACTTATTGTTACATTGCTATTCGTTTTTTGTTCTACAGAATTGATTAGCGTTCTAATTTCAGTATGTTTTAAAAGTGAGAACAGTGCATTTATATAAGAGAAATAGTAGCTAAAAGGAAATTTAGAATTAATGTGAAATTTTGACTCATTAATTTGTAAAATGGAGATGGCTTGTTCAGCTTTTCTTACTCTTATATATACATCAGCTAATGTAATAATCTCTTTCTCAGCAAGGTCTTGTTTTAACTTTTTTTCTTCCAATAAACTAATTGCTTTCTTCCAGTCCTCACTATACAAACAATTTAATAAAAGATTATTGAAAACTAAGCTGGAGAAATCTTTATTAGATTGAAAGATTTCTTCAAGTATTAATTTTGCTTCTGAGTATTTATTATTTCTGAAATATAAAGCGGATTTTAATTCTTTTATCCTATGCAATATGGCAGTATTTTCACTAGTTTGTTTTTCTACTTTTTCAAATAAAGGCATGATTTCATTGAGCGTTTCCTCAGGATAAATAGTTTTATTATTTGCTATATCATGTTCAATCCGTAAAATGGATGCTTCAGCTTTTAACATTAACCAATCAACATTGAGTGGGGTTTCGCTTAGCTTTTGATTAGCCATATCAAGGGTTTTTTCGAATTTATTTGAAGAGAGCCAAATATTAGCTTCTAATAATTTGAATTCTTCCCCTGCTTGATTTTCAACCATTTTAAGGGCTTCATCAAACCTTTCTTGTTTAATAAGAATATTGATTTGAATATTTATATTTTCATGAGATTCGCCTTCAATTTCAATAGCCTGTTCAATTAAATTATAAGCCTGTTCAAAACGATTTTGAAATAAATTTACTAATGCTTCTAACCTTTTCTTTTTAGGTTCGTGGTCACAATGTGTGATAGCAGTATATAGATGTTTTATAGCATCATCATAATCCCTGCTTTCAATATAAGTATTGGCTATTATTAGATGTAATTCTAATGTTTCGTTTCGTTTTAAATTGAATTTTTTCAATCTTTCAGTTGCTTTCTCTCGCGCTGCAATCAATTTTCCGGATTTTATCAAATCGTTTAAATCATTAAATTCGGTAGGAGTTATAACTTCTTTCAAATAACGATTATTCTCTTGTACTAGGTCTATTGTTACCGATTGTTTTTGTATTACTTTGTCAAATCCTGTTTTTGTAATTTGTTCTAAATTGTCAATTTTACTAAGTAGCTCTAAAAATTCAGGTTCCCAATGTTTTGTTTTATAATCATTTAAACTAAAGGATATTAACTCGAAAAAGGGTCTAAGTAAATCTTGATATTGAGGAAAAGATTCCATATAGGGTTCGAGATTTAAATTATTTTCATCAATATTTTCCGGAGCCCCTTTTAAAATCCAAAGAAATACTTCGTCTCTGTTTATTGGATCCTCTAACAATTTAACGACCAATTCTTCTGGTAAATCTAGTGAGGATTTGGCATCGTCAATAGCTGCTTGGAACATTAAAGTTGTTTTTTGTGCATAATTATCTTTGACCCATTTGTCTTTAATATCACGAAAAAACTTTGAATTTTTTATTTTAGGGAATAGAAAAGAAAAAAATTTGCCACCAAACATTTTTAAAAAGGTCCCTAATGCAGTAGTTCCCATAATTATCACCTAACTTAATCGGAATTTTAGTAATATATTACTAATTATAAATTATACATTTTATTGGCATAGTAATCTATTAAGAATAAAGTATCAATTTTATTTTAAATAGAAGAAAGGGAAATCGTATCAGTGCATTTTTACAGAGATGATGCCCTTTTTATTTAGGTTATCAAAAAAATGATTATCAGATTGATTCGTATGAACCTTTAGAAGTTGAGTTGACGTAATTGTATTTGATCTTCATAAAATTCGACAGTGAGTATTATGGGGCTTTTGATAGGTTTTGAGATTATGAAAGTTACTTTTCACCTTAATAATCTACAGGAATAGCCTTTTTATCTGTTGGATTGTAGTATTCATGATATAAAATATCTAATAACTTCCATCTTTCTTCATTACTTAAACGTTGGATAGCTTCTACTACATCTTTGACAGTAAGTTCAACTTCATCAAAAGTTCTTCTTCTTTTAATTATTCCATCTCCCATATTAATCGCTCCTTAATTCGTTTGATAAGAATTTATCTCCTTGATTATTCTGTGAAATAAAAAGTGCTAACTTTATTTTACATTCGTCATTTTCTCGATATAAGTAATATCAGGAGGGATTAAATTGCTACCAATAAAAGAAAAACTGATTCAGCATTTATCTGACAAGATGACGAACCAAGATATTGCGAAGATTTACGACATAACTTTTCAAAAAGTAATTCAGCTTATAAAGAAATATAAGATTAATCCAAATGAACTTCGAAAGGTGAACAAATATACTGTTTATGAGCATTGGCTCAATAATGAAGTCGTTTATGTTGGGAGTGGAGTTTGGTATAGATGTAGAAGGATATATAATAGAAGAAACTCGATTCATCGACAACTTATGCAGGATGGTAATATCGATTATAAAATTGTTGGTGAATTTGACAAAGAGAAGGAAGCGAGAGATTTTGAAATTCGACTAATAAAGAAGTATAAGCAATTAGGGCAAGCAAAATTCAATAAACAAGTTAATTAAGAGCTTGACGATTTTGAGGAACAGAGGCATAATAGTCAGTAATCGTGTTGATTGAAAAAGCGAATAATTCAATAACTGTTGTGGTTGTTGATTTCATTATATGTACGGTGTTTTTTGGGACTCAAAATCGTGTTCCTTCGGGAGTGTCGGTTCGACCCCGACCATCGGTATCGTTAAATGGTTATCGTGAATTACAGAAGAATTAAGTAATAGCAACGTTTAAAACGTCTTTCTACAGTTTTGTAGGAAGGCGTTTTTTTGTGTTTTCAGGGGTAATTTTGCTTGAAAAATCCACTTTTAAAATCGTATTCATTGGTCGTGTTCACAGGTAAAGAAAGGTGGTTAACTTTTGGCTAGAAGAAAAAACACTTTAGATGAAAGTGAATTAGCTGTTATTAAAAAACAAAGTAAATCTTATGTTGAAACGTTTGATGAAGCTATCACTTTGTTTGTGAAGGACTGTGAATTAAGAAATCTTAGACCGTTTACCATTAAATATTATTTAAATGAGTTACAAGCTTTTCTTAATTTATTAACTGAACAAGAAATAGACGTTTCTATTCTAAAGCCTTACAACATGACAGAAGAACATGTAAAAGAAAACGTGATACTTTACATGAAAAATTATAGGGGAATTAAAGTAGTTTCTATTAACACTCGTTTACGTGCATTACGTGCCTTTTATAACTTTTTATACAAGCAGAAGCACATTCCTAGAAATCCAATGGAAAACATTAAGTTGTTGAAAGACAGGAAACGTATTATTCCTACTTTTTCAAAAGAACAGCTTAATAAGCTATTCCGTCAGCCTAATTTAAGGACATTTACGGGCGTTAGGGATTACACAATTATGATGTTAATGCTTGAAACAGGTATACGTATAAATGAACTAGTGGGGCTGTCTGTAAAGGATATACGCTGGGAGGATAGTTTGCTTGTAATTCGTAACGCTAAAAGCTATCGAGAACGGCAAGTGCCTATACAAAAAGATATGAAAAGCCAACTGAAAAAGTATATCGCTATTCGTGGGTATGTTGAAAGTAGTGCTTTGTTTGTCACTGTTGATGGAACACGCCTTACCAGAAGAGGAATACAGCAACGAATATCTATATACGGCAACATGGCACAAATAAAAGATGTGCGTTGCAGTCCTCACACGTTTAGACATACGTTTGCAAAGCTAAGTGTCCAACAAGGGGCAAATATATTTGAACTGCAAGCCATACTAGGACACACCAATATGGAAATTGTTAGAACGTATGTAAATTTATTCGGTAATGACGTAAGAGATAGACATAAGGAGTTTTCACCGTTAAAAGTGCTTAATAAACGGTACGTATAAAAAGTTTAGAAAAAGAAAAAAGCCACGTGCTGGTAACACGTGACCCAAAGTTTGAAAAATCGACTCAAAACTAAATAACGGACATTCCGTATACTCGTCACCCCTATTATAAATTTTAAAAAAATATAATGCAAGGGGGTTAGTTTCTTATTGTCTTTTTTAGGTAATTAGAAGCGTGGATGTGCGGTAATTCCGAACGTGGAATTGCCTGAAACCACTTTAAAAACTGATTGGCTTGTTGTTGGTCGTGCAGGAGGTACAGAGTATACGTCTACAAAAACAGCACCCCTCATTGGATTCCTATTCATTCGGTGAGGGAAGGTGAGGACTGCCTAGGTATGAAGTCTAAAAGGTTCGGGTTGGTTATCGTTAGTATCAAGGTGCTAGGGAGTATATTCAGCTTGTCGCATAGGGACGATATTATGAGGACAAGTCATTGTTAAAGGGTATATATGACGAAAGTCATTGAGTGAATAGGGTCTATACATACGGACACAATGTGACGTTGACGCAAGTAAGACACTTATCCCTCTATTCTGTTTTAGACTGCTTTTGCTGTCTTTCAGAGTAGGGGATAAGTCTATCTTCCAGCCGTATGCAATGTTTCTGTATCAGCAAGTCAAAACCTCATCCCATCAGTCAATATCACTAACAAAGAAAGTGGGGAAAGCTTAAAATGTTTCACTAACTAAAGTTAAACAAATATGCTAAATGAAGCGTAGAAACATTATAAAGAATAGATACTACATGAAGAGTATGCTATAGGAGACCACATAAAATAGTAGTTAGAAGAGATAAAATGTATATCAGGAGATTTAGCAAATTTCTTTCCCTATTTAACCAACATGGAAATTTATGTGGACTTAATAGAAAGAAAATTATAAAATTTAAATTGATTAATAATATTCTATTAAATAGGGTGGTGTGAAATATATGATAAATGAGTTTAGACATTTGGGCGAAGGATTGACAGTGATATATTGCCCAGATACTCAAACAAAACAAATAAAGAGGGTATACATTGACACAGAAGATTTCCAGAAAGTTGATGGGGCTGTAAAAGGAGAATGGAAAAGCTGGAAAAGGGAAGGAACGAAATTTATAGGTGGGATTGATATAGACAGAAAGGCAGTAACTCTTTCGCGATTTATTATGGGAATCAATGATAAGTTACGCCATGTCGTAAACTTAACAGATAACCCCTATGATTTAAGAAAATGTAATTTAACTGTCATCCCTTGTGGCGATAAACAAAAATTGGATGTAAGAAATAGGCTAGAAGAATTAAAAAACAAAGTTCCCCCTCTATCAAGAAACAATAAGGAAGAATCTCAGCGATTAACAAAACAGTTAGCATTAGACGATAGTGAAAATATAAAACGAGTAAGTCGGGCTGAAGTAGCTGGATTGCTAGGAATTGGTAATAGTACTATTAACTATTGGATTAAACGATATGATATTCCTGTAAAAAGAGATGAGAAGGGTTATGTCACATTTGATGATGAGTTAATAGGAAGACTTAAAGAAATAAAAGAAAAAACACGGTCAATAAGAAAAATAGGGTTAAAAAAAGAGGATTCAGAAAAACAACCGAATCCACAAACAACAGGTATTCGAATTATGAAAGATTTCGAAACCAAGGACTATTTACTAGTGGAAACAGAAAGTGGTGGCACACTGTCTGTAGTAAAACGATTTAATGAGAAACAAATAGAACAATTGGCGAAATCTTTCTCGAATATATTTTCATGATAAGGTAGTAGACATGTATGTCAATACCATAGATGAAATTTAAAGTTAGATGATGTACTTAAGAAGGTGCGATAATATTATTTAATAAATTATTAATTTAAGCCTGTAATTAGAGGGTATTTCACACCTATATGAGTGTAGGAGGGAGTGCTTTCTCCTTCCATAGCTGTTATGTTTAAAGAAGTATTTCATTTCTCCAATTAGGGGGCGGTTATTTCCGTCCTCTTTTTCTTTTGCATACGGCTATTAAATCAATAATATAAGGGGGCATAAACGTTGACACGTGGGACTTATAATCATGAAATTACACGAGAAATAGTTAAACTCGCACGAATTTCTAGAAACAAGACACAGGAACAATTCGGGGAAATCTGTGGCGTACATCAAACTACCATCGCCCATTTAGAGAGTGGCTATATGGACGTCACAGTAAATCTACAAAGTAAATTGAAAGATGGCTTTAGACGAATGAGAGTTTCGAATGAGGAGATAGAAATTTTTAAACGGGCAGTTGATATAAAACGTGCAAGAAACTATAAGGTTTAAGGAGGAACATTAATGACATTGTTAAAAGTTGATGCGGCTGGTGTAGAAGCGGCAGTAAAGGGTATGAAACTGTACAAGGAAACTGAAAAAGTTTTAAAGGCATATGAAGTTGAAGTAAAGAAGCTGGAAGAACAACATGTGGAATTATTAGGCGAGAAGGAAAAGTACCAAACGCTAATGACTGAAAATTTATTAAAACAACAAGATGAGAAGGCAACCGCTAGACAACTTATTGAAGCTAAGAAAGATTATGCTGTATTAGTTATGGAATTATCTACAATTAACACTGTATTAGAAGAAACTGAAAAACAAATTGCTGATGTAAAAGCAAAATACTTTCCATTGTTAAAAGAGGCAGAAAGGAAAGATAAGTCGGCTATGCATGCAGCTTACAATATGACACAGGATATTCAGCAAACACTGTATGACATGTTGACAGCTATTGCGGTTGTAAATAAAGAAATGAAGGTACAACATGCAGAAGCAATTGAAGGGGCTAACCCTATTTTGGCTGAAGCACAGAAACGTGACCTTGCTTATAAAATGATAGGTAAGCACACAAATGAATTTCTAGGGTATGATAGAGTACTAGAAAGTCCTAAAGTTCCATTCAACACCGTACCTACTACAATGTTACAACATTCTGAAACAACTGCAGCTTCTTTAGGTTCAGTAAGTCGTAGAAATCCTAGTGAAGAAGATAAGCAGTAATAATTATATATTTAACACAATGAAGGCAGCCATTGCGGTTCGCCTTCTTATTAATCACATACATACGTGTCCTTAAATTTGTGATTAACGGTACTACCTCTACGTAACGAAAATACGAAGGGGGAACCAAAATGGAACATGTAAAAAATTCACTGGTAAGAAAACCAGTACCACTAAAAGTTAAAATTATCGACTCAATTATGGGAACAGGTAAAACAAGTTGGGCTATTCAGTATATGAATGAAGCACCACCATACCAAAAATTTATTTACATTACACCGTTTAAAACAGAGGTAGAACGGGTGATTGCTTCCTGTAAAGATAGAAGTTTTGTACAGCCTGAAGCTTCTAAAGGAAAAGGAAAGAAGTTAAATCATTTGAAGACACTTATTTTAAAAGGAGAAGACATTGTTTCTACACATAAGCTATTTCAAAATACGGACGCTGAACTAGTCGAACTACTTAAGGCACAGGGGTATACGCTTATTTTAGATGAGGTTATGAATGTAATTGAACAAGAGAAAATTAGTAAGGACGACTTGCAATTACTGCTATCAGCAACTAATAAGGAGGGTGAACCGCTTATTGTGGTTAAAGAAAATGGTTTCGTGCAGTGGAATGCCCCTTCCTATAAAGAAGGTCAATTTACCAAAATTCGTAATCTTGCTGAAGCTAACAACCTAATGATTTACGATAACGTAGCTATGTACTGGACATTCCCAGTAGAAGCATTTAAGGCATTTGAGGAAGTGTATGTACTTACATACATGTTTGACGGGCAAATTCAGCGTTACTACTATGACTTGTTTAACGTACAGTACACCTATCATTCTGTAAGTAATAAGAACGGACGCTATGAGTTAATTCCATACGTGCCGCTACATAAGGAAAATAAGGCACATTTAAAGGAACTCATTGAAATTTTCTATTCAACAACCCGTGATAAGACGGATTTAAACAAGATTGGTGAAGGACGGCACCCTTTTTCTGTCAGTCATTTAAAGAAGCTAGTGAATGATAGTCATCTTAAGAAGCTGGTAAAGGACAATGCTTACAACTTTTACCGCCATAAATGCAAGGCAAACTCTAATGATGTGATGTGGACTACATTTTTAGGCGAAAAGGACACAATTAAAAAAGCTATTACACCGAAAAATTTAAAGAAACAATTTGTAGAAGTAACTTGTCGTGCTACCAATGATTATGCTGATAAGTCCGTTTGCGTTTATTTAGCTAATCGTTTCTTAAATCCAATTTTAAAACGCTTCTTTACTGATAAAGGAATAGAGGTAAATCAAGATTTATTTGCACTATCAGAGTTGTTGCAATGGGTCTTTAGAAGTAGGGTACGTAAAGGTGAGGAAATACAGCTATATATCCCGTCAGAACGTATGAGGAATTTACTAGAAAAGTACTTGAATAATGAAATAATTGGACAGGGTTAAAGGTTAATAATAAATCTTTGCACAAAAAAAGGGGCAAACAATTGCTGGAACCCCTGATATTACTAGGTTTTTAAACAATGCCCTTTTAGAAAAGATATATATAAAGTGCACAAAACATACCGCATAACAGTACAAGGGACTAACGCCCCTTTCCCTGTTATAGTGACACTATTCATAGTAGTACTAGAGACTATTAACTAAGAACACTATCAAGAAATAGACAAGGTGAAGGCGGAAGCCGTAACCGCAGTCCCGACCCGTTAGGGGCGGAATATAACGCTATAACGTTTAATTAAATGTATTAGGAGGTTTTTTACTATGTTAAATGACAAACAAAAGCAAGTGGCTGAATTAATGGTATATCAGCCTGAAAGGACGTTAAAAAGTATTGCTGAAGAAGTAGGAGTACATTTTAACACAATTACAAATTGGAAGAAGAACAAAGAATTTGCCGAATATAAACGGCAGTTAGCGTTATCTGTTCATGGTGAGTATTTAGTTGAAACATTGGACATTTTACGTAAGAAGGCATTAAACGGTAATACACGCAGCCATGTAAAATATTTAGAATTATTACTGAAGACATACGGCTTACTTGTAGATAAGCAGGAAGTTACTGCAGTAGTGAAAGAAGAGAAGTCAGATGCTGAATTATTAGAAGAATTGAATATGTTGTAATAATAAAGCCTTTTCCTATAATGGAAAGGGCATTTTTTTATTGACAAAATTAGTAAGGTTAATAGCGGGTAATTCTAAATTAACACCGCTTGCGTACACCGTTTATTGTGAGGGTTGATAAATTTTTCAGGTATAGTTAGTGGTGGAGAAAGCCTTGTCATATCTGTATTTATAGGCGTTTTTAGTCCCCCTTAATTTAAAGTGAAATCACACATGTTATTTTCGTGCCTTTAAAATAACCGAAAAAAAGTGTTAATAGGATAATAGTAAAATAAAGTGTCCTGAAACATGAGAAAACCGCCTACGTCCCTTGTAGACAACTTAAAAGTTAATCTCGTGTTAGCCCTTGCTTTGCTATTTCACGGTACAGAATGGACTTACTAACACCTGTACGTGTTTCGATTTCCTTAATAGTGTATTCTTTAGTTTTCCATAATTCTATAGCTTGCTGTACTTGCCCCTTTGCCTTGCCTTTACGCCCCAGCTTCACACCTTTTTCTTTAGCTAACTTAATCCCAGCTTGTCGTTTTTCTGCTAGTAATTCACGTTCATTTTCTGCCAGTGCTGAAAGGATTGTAAGAAAAAGTTTCCCGTTTCTATGTGTGGCTTCTATTCCTAATTCCATAATAAATAGCGTTATGTCCCTAGCTTGTAACTCTTCTACTAAGGTCAATAATTCCTTTGTATTACGCCCTAATCTATCAACACGAGTAATTATGAGTTTGTCCCCTGATTGCATTTCTTTTAATAGTTTATCTAATTTAGGACGTTTAAACGTAGCACCAGTAAATTTTTCTTCTACAATAGTATCACATTTATAACCCTGTAATTGTTTAAGTTGAGTGTCTAAATTTTGTTCTTTGGTACTAACCCTTGCATATCCGTAAATAGTCATTATGTAATTCCCCGTTTCTTTTATTTATGTTCTCATTCTAACATTTAATTTAGGGAATGAAAATAGGGAATGATTAAACATAGTAAAATTAAGGTTTTATTTTTATTCCCGCTTTGTCTACTTTTAGGGAATCGATGAAAAGATTTTTTATTTAGCCCGTCTTAATTTAAGTTTCTCTTTTTAACGTCTTTATTCGTCCCATATGCAGGCTGTAATCACCTACTACTATAATGCCCCTTGTGCGGTGATAGTGTACACCCGTGTGTAAGTAGGTATGTGCCCACGTATAACCACGCCACCTAATGCACCACACAACACACAGTACATACCACAGCAGCAGTAACACACCCAGTCCACTACTGCCATACACCACATGACACTACACATACACACAGTATAGTAAGGCAAGGGGCAATAGACACAGCATCGTACAGTGATAGGCAAGCACAACACGCTAGTACATACACACGTATACATAGGCATAAGGCAATGTACAAACATAATAATAAGAATAAGTAAACATGAAGTCATAATGAAGATGCTGTATGAAGGTGTAAGGTGCGTTAGGATAAACGTTAGTTACTTAGTATATTCTTTTATTTTGAAGGAAGGGTATATCATGGGGGGCTTATCTATATATACGGCGAACTCGTGTCCGAAACACTCCTACACAATTTTTCATAACTCGACTAGTGAACATTTAAGAAAATACGTATAATGAAAGTAACCACTTCTTTTAGCGAAGTTATGTTTCAATACTGCTAAATTTAATACAAGTACTAGCGGTATAATACAATGGAAAGGCGTATGGCAAAGTGGATTTGCTGTACGTCTATTTTTTATGCCATTTTACGGGGGAAGGGTGGTTCAAGTTTATTCTCTTTGTAAATAGCCATGTCGTTCAAAAAAAATTTACGGTGGGGTTGGGAAACCTTTGAGATGTCGTAATGGCTTTGCTATGTCTTCGCTGTGCCATTCCTAAATGTCTTTCTTTACATAAATATGTAAACTATATAATGTGTTGTAACAATATTAAGCAAGCCTTTACCAGCTTCCCTAAAATTTGTGCCATAATTCAGCAAGGAACAGCAAACCTCTACAAGATAGGATAAGGGGTATTCATGAAATTGCAATTTTCACTTTAGAAAAACCTTTTCAAAAAATTACACAACGGTTTTCAGAACTTTTTGTAACAATAGAGACACCTTAACAATCCCCTAACTATTGCCAGCAGTAGAGATGACTAATTATATATGATGAAAGTACACTAACAATGTGATAATTAATTTTTTAACGTGCTTCCCTATAAGGAGGCACGCTTTTTTTATTTTGGTGTTCGTTGAAAGTAAAGAGGTAGTGACGGAAAGTTTAATTACGGTTGATGTATTTGGTAAATGATATACATATGTTAAATATCTTTAGTATGTTCTATATTGTTTACGATTTTAATGTCCGTATTGTTAGACAGTGGTGATTGGACAGCAGTTATATCTTTTTTAATTATTTTTGTACATTTCATATAGACCTTTGAAGAAAAGTCACACACATATTTAACTTTTTCTTTAGATTCTTCTACGGTAGAAAAAACCATTCTCTTTTCGTCCATCGAGTATTCATATTTTAAGTTTTTTATTTTCCTAAAGGTGTCATCAGTAAGTAATTGAATATCATAATCAACTTGTCGATTTATAGCTATGATTTGTGCACGTAACAAACAAAAGTAAAAAAAGCTTAATAAAAATGCTAAAGCCCCTCCTTGTACTATATAATCGGCATAATTTTGTTTTTCAAGGTGCTTACATGTAGCAAAAAAGAATACTAACATGATAGAGGTACAATGTAGGAGAAAAAACTTAACATGCCATCTTTTGTTTATAAATTTATTAAACTTTTTTTGCATATAAAAAACAACAATAAAACATGAAAAACTAATAAACCAAACGATAATATTCCATAAAAAAGATATACGGTGACTATATCCATATAAATTCTGATAAATAATGGCTGTATAGAGTAAATAAAATATAGTTACAAAGAATATTCCTATGATATAGAACCAAAATTGTAGTTTGGCTTGATTAGACCTATCCCTAAATTGCTTATCCAGTGAATTAGTTGTCATTATGTATATAAATTGGTTGCTGGTATACATGAAAACCCCTGTAATAATCCCCATTATAGCAACAATAACAGGTGAAAACTTGCTTATTATTTCAATAGATATTCCATCAAACATACTTTGTATTCAGTCCTTTCAAAGTTAAAGTTAGATAAAAAAGAACGCACTTTTAAGGGTGACGTTCTTTTTCTTTCATTAAATTGTTTTATTGTTTTTAAACTAAGTCAGGTTTTTGTGGTATTGGTGGTCGTCCGTGGTCATAAGCAGGTGAACCAGTGTTACCATCAGCTATACCCCAAGGTTCTCCGTGTGTGTAAGATGGAGACCAACCTTCTCCATGTGTATATTCAGGAGAACCACCAGTATGACCGTGACTATACGCTAAGCCAGGCTTTTGTGGTGCAGGTGTGTCACCCTCAGCCATTGCTAAGAAACTAAATGCCGTAACCGATAAAAGTAGTGCTGTTTTAAGTTTTTTCATTACACTAACGCCCCTTTTTCTTCATATTTCTTTCTTGCTTCATTACTCATGTAAAAATACTTGCTTGCTTTCTTCTCGTTCTCTTCCTTATAAAACATAGTTGCTAATAGTTCCGTATATTCTTGTACGCAACGTGTTAAATTTTCTGCTTCGAAGTAAGAAATTCCTTCTAAAATAATACTTTCCAACGTTAGAGAATCAGAACCATTATTCATTTCCTTCAGGATATTAAAACGGTGCACGTATTCCTTATTTTCTATCTTAGTACAAGCTGCAAGTCCTTTTTCAATTAGTGTATTAACCTTGTTGTGTTCGCCCAATTTATAATATTCCCTAGCCTGTAAGAATATAGCTTTATAATGGTTTGGAAGATGTTCTGTAACTTCTGATAAATGACGAATAGCTAAATCTGAAAGGTTTTGATTTGCGTATAACCAGCCTAAATTATTTCTAATACGTAACAGTAGTTCATTGTTATTAATCTCTTTAACAATGTCAATCGCTTTATTTAAATGTTCTTCTGCTTGTTCAAATTGTTTTATCTGAATACACGTTAATCCTAGAACGTTTTCGCATAAAGCAATGTTAATGTTATAACAGTTAGTTTTGCTGAAAAAGTCTTTTGCTTTGTTAGCATATGAAATAGATGGTAGGGGTTTATAAGTTTGGTAATAGAAAGATGCCAACCTATAATTAAATTCTGCTTCTTCTACTTCGGCAGGCACATACATTAAAAGTTTTTCTGCTTTTTCAAAATGTTTCCCACCTTCATTGTAGTCTGCAAGAATTGTACTGTGAATAGCTTTGAAGAAGTGATAATAATAAGTTAGAAAGCTATTTTCAGGTATATCAAAGGAGTTAATTTCATTAAAGCTGTCTTTTGTAATGTTAAGTCCATCGGTTAGCACTTTATATCTAAAGTTTAATAATGAATAGTATAATAATAAATTTTTATCTTCTTTTATACTGGAAAGCTTATCTTCAACTTCTTGTTTTAAGTTTGTTGCTTGAATATTTTGATGTTGTAGTATAGCTTGATACCAGTCATTAAATAACTTTGAAATCTGTTCATTCCCCTTCACTGGAACATGCATATAATCCCTTCCTTTTCTGAATAGTCTTACATTAAATGATAACAAGAATAGAATATAATGGAAATTGAATTTCGGTATTTCTCAACATTTGTTTGACAATTTTATTTTAAAAGAAGAAATTCATTAATTCATTGTGTTTAGTAAATTCAAACATTTGATACAGTGGGGGAATTTAACATGGTATAATTTTCTTATAAAATACTGTATAAAGAAGGAAGGGCAATTCATGAGTTTAAATATGTATTTGGGAGAAGTACAAAGCCAAACTCAAAGCATGAATGCTGTATGTACTGCTACCATTCAAGGTATGGAACAAGCCATTCAGTCGATTGACGCTTTTGCAATTGATACTGTTCTAAAAGGACAAACTTATAGCAGTGCAAAATCATTTTTTGTACAAACCTTTCGTCCTTTAGCACAAGGAATCATTTATCTGTGTGAAGAGTTAATTCGTCAGAATGATGCTTTTCCAAGTCAATTTCAATCACAAGTCGCTTCCACAGATGTAATCGAACAAGAAATATTAGAACAAATTCGAGAAATTGACCGAATGAAAGCAAGTATGGAAGCCATCAGTCAAGCTATGCCAATCCCAGGTATGGACGCTATGGCGAATCTTTTTACTGTCATGAGGAAAAAAATGCAAGAGAAACTAGAACATTTATACGAATTTAATTATGCTTCTAGTAGTAATTATGATACAGCACTTCAACTAGCAGCTAGTATCGCACAAGGTTTAGCAGAGGTACAAAGTGGAAAAGGTTTTAGTCCTGCCAGTGGTACATTTAGTATACAAGGATTGAATATGGAATGGACAACTTCAATTCAAGCAATTACAGAAGAGAGGGCACGTCAAGCTGCCCATTCAATTGAAGAAGGTGAAATGTGTGGTAAGCTACCTGAAAAATCTACTGGTGAAAAAATTTGGGACGGTATTGTAGATGGTACGGGACAAGCAGTTAGCGATACAATAGACGGAATAAAAGCTTTAGGAGATTGGGAAACGTGGGAAAATATGGGGAACGCTGCTTTGCACCCTATCGATACCCTTAGTACCATGTATAATACATTGTCGGATTCATTTATTGATGATGTAATAAATGGAGACGCAGAAAGTCGGGCGAAGTGGGGAAGTTATGCTTTAACTCAAGTTGGGCTAGGTCTCATTGGTGATAAAGGATTAAGTAAAGCATCGAAGGTAGCAACTACTGCAAATCTAGCAAAAGGTATGTCCAAAGTAACTAATTCTGCTACATATAGAAACACACTAAATGCATTAAATAATTTTAATTTAAACATTGGAAACCGTTTTGCTTATGCTGGTTTTGGGGGAAGTTCCTTAAAATCTAGCTTTATTGATACTTATCAAACAGCTAAGGATAAGCTATCACCTTATCAATATACTAAAAGGACTACGGATGGTGACATTTTTGTTGGTAAATTATATGGAGAAGATGTAATGCTTAAAGATGTTAAAGTTGATGAAATTACTTATTCTAAGAGAACCCGAGAAGAAGCTGAACAACTTCGGAAGGAATTTGATAGAAGTGTCAGAAAAGATTTTCTTAAATCCTTAGTTAATGACCCTGTTAAGCTTGCTGAACTCAAGAATGCTGGTATATCAGATGGAGGTATAGAATTGATGAAAAGAGGAAAGCCTCCAATAGGGTGGCAAGTACATCATAATCTTCCTTTAGATGATGGAGGGACAAATGCATTTGAAAATTTAACTTTAATACAAAATCACCCATATCATAAAGCTATAACTAATACACAACGTACACTAACTAAAGGCTTACAACCTGGAGACAGTGTAGACATAAGCTGGCCTATACCGAAATATAATATCTATCCTAAAGGGGAATAAATTTAGAAAGAGGTTTTTATATGTGGAAAAATATGATTTTGGAAATTGGAGATATACTGAAAAGTGTTAATTATAAGCTGAATACACCCGCAACGGATACTGAAGTTCAGAGATTAAGAGAACATGCAAAAGAGAAATTTAATGTTGATTTACCGAGTGAATACGAAGAGTTTCTTAAAACTGTAAATGGTTTAGACTTTGATGGATTGGTACTTTACGGAGTCGATTCTCCTTTACTAGAAACAGAAAAAGATGAACATGAACATATTTGCGGCTTTATAGACACGAATGAGATTTGGTATGAAAATGAATTTCAAAAAGAGTATCTTTTCTTTGGGGATTCAAATATTGCGTGGTTTTGCAAAAACTTATCAGACGGTACTTATCTAGAACTTGATAAACCATCAGGTACGGTAATGAACACATATAATGATTTTAATACAATGCTTGAGGAAGCGTTAAAAATAACCCTTCTTTAATAGGAGATAGTAAAAATTATGTTTAATTTTTTGAAAGAATATGTTGTAGCAGCCAGAAGTGTCCGTTCTAAACAAAAACCTATTTTCTATCCTTTACCAAAAGAAGAGATAGCAGAAGCAGAAGATTTGTTGAAAATGCAATTCCCAAAAGAATTAAAACGTTTCTATGAGGAAATTGGCTATGGATTTTTAAAGACTAATAAGACTCTTATTAACAGATTCATGGACCCATTTTCTGTTGCAGATTTTCGTTTAAGACAAGATATTTATGAATATAATCCTAATTTCGACGATGTCGATGATGAAGAATCACTAGTATTTTTTGAAGTATCAGAGATTAGCTTTTTAACAATTAAATTTAAGCAGGAAAATGAATTAGGTCAATGTCCTATATATTATGGTTCAACGAAAATAGAGGATTCTTTAGAAGAATTTTTAATAAAAATGGAAGAAAATCCTGATTATTATATTTAATAGATATCAATTCTATTTTTTTAGAGTAGTGCATTATTGGTTCATCATTTTAAGAATTGTTTTCTAGCTTATGTGATTGCGAAGACAAATAATAATTAATTATGAGTAACAAAAGTAAGACTTATGTGAATTACGCATAAGTCTTTTTAATATTATCCCACAGTTAAGGAGAAGTTTTTATTGTTTTTATAGTAATTAATATGTACTATATGAAGTGTAAGGCATCATTAGTATGAGTGTTAAATGATAGAACAAGGGAAGAGGCTAACATTGGCATTATTCAAACGCACTAACTTAGATAAAACAGAACTATTGTTACTATATATTATGAAAGAATTAGAAGCGGATAAAGCACCCGTGAAGTTATCATATAACCAGTTGCAGGATTATTTACGTGCTAATCGTAATACAACATCAAAGGCAATAAAAGGACTGAAAGAACAGGGTATACTGTCTGTTACAGTTGGACAGGGGAAAGCCTCTAATACTTACCAACTTACATTAGAAACAGGTGTATAGAGATAATAATGATTATATAAAAGAAAAGTAGAAAAACTTATTGAAAATCTAGTCTGCTAGAATTATACTGTAAAGTATATAGTAGTCGTGTGAACAGGCTAACTGTAACACCCTACAATTAACTGTAGAATTACTTAATATGACTGTAAAAAAATGATAATAACTAATGATATAACGGAAAAAACCGACTCAAAATCGTGTTCCTTCGGGAGTGTCGGTTCGACCCCGACCATCGGTATCACGAACGGCGTAACATCAAGGCTCTACACTAATTGTGTAGAGTTTTTTTGTGTTTTTTTTACACTACAAAATAAGCACTAATAGTGCGTTGGGGTAGTGTGCGGTGAGTAAGTGACGAACTTTAGATACAGTTGGAAGAAACTATGAAGTATTAAAAGGATAAAATTTCAGTAGAATATTACATATACAAGAATTTTTTCGAGCACTCTAGAGAGAATCTCTCCACCCTGGTGACATGAAGTTAAATCCGATACCACCAGTTGAAATTACCACATTATCAGCTGGTAATTTCGTAATTTCAAAAAACTTCTTTTCAAACTCTTCTCTGTTGTACTTGTACATAGTTGAGTGACACGACCATATTTGCGTTGAAGTACTCAACCAGTCCCCTAATTCCTTTAATTTAGGGAACGAATCAAATTGAATTGGACCATCCAATTTTATGAATCTCACTTGATAGATAGTTGGGTTTAACTTCTCTCCTATTCCTTTAAAACCATGTGATTTTTTCTCATTTGAATGTGTCATAATTCTCCCTCCATCTTTTCTTCAAATTTTTTCCTATTTTAATTATACAGCAATAGAAAGTAATTAAGGAAATATTATGGGATTAGTAGAGGAATGAAAAGGAATAACTTTAGTTTGATAATGAATAGTTCATAACATACTACATAACAAATCTTTAAAAGGACATGGCAGCTTTGCCCTGTTTCTTATTGTTTAGCGAGAAATAATAAAATAAATCATCACAGTAATAAATGAAATATGATAAATTTAATCAAGGGAGAGAAATGAAAGTAAAAGGTGTCAGTTATTTAATATGATTCCATTTTGGCCCGTTTCATTTTAATTTATCATGTTTAAAGAAGCTCAAAATTTTTAAAATGCTTTAAAATAAAGGATTTTAAGGGTAGCACTCTATATAAATGTCACCTAAAAAGACCCTAACAGAAATGTTAGGGTTTTTTTTGTTAAATTATGCTATGTGATTCTAAAATTCGTAATAAACTTAGGAATTCATGTATAATATAACTTGTCGAAAGAACAAAATGATAGTGATTTATATTATGTCTGTAATATGAATCAAAAATGAACTTTTTATATTTCTTTTAAAAATGTGTTGAATACACATTATATTTCATATTAATATTTTTATGTAGATTTAAAATGGGAAAGAGAGTGGAAAGTATGGGCCGTAAATGGAACAATATTAAAGAAAAAAAAGCATCAAAAGATGCAAATACAAGCCGTATATACGCGAAATTTGGACGTGAAATTTATGTGGCAGCAAAACAAGGCGAGCCAGATCCAGAATCAAACCAAACGTTAAGAGTTGTATTAGAACGTGCGAAAACATACAACGTGCCAAGAACAATTATTGACCGTGCGATTGAAAAGGCAAAAGGCGGTTCAGAAGAAAACTATGACGAGCTTCGTTATGAAGGCTTTGGACCAAACGGATCTATGGTAATTGTAGATACACTGACAAATAACGTAAACCGTACTGCAGCAGATGTACGTGCTGCATTTAGCAAAAACAGTGGTAACATGGGTGTAAACGGTTCTGTCGCTTACATGTTTGATGCGACAGCTGTTATAGGTCTTGAAGGTAAAACATCAGATGAAGTTCTTGAAATCTTAATGGAAGCAGATGTAGATGCACGTGACATTCTAGAAGAAGAAGATTCTGTTATCGTTTATGCTGAACCTGATCAGTTCCATTCAGTACAATCTGCACTTAAAGGTGCTGGTGTTGAAGAATTTACAGTTGCAGAATTAACAATGCTTGCACAAAGTGATGTAGAACTTCCTGAAGATGCTCAAGTGCAATTTGAAAAAATGGTTGATGCATTAGAAGATTTAGAAGATGTACAGCAAGTTTACCACAACGTAGACTTAGGGGAATAATATAAGACAGAAGACCCTTTCCTTTAACGGATAGGGTCTTTTTTTATGGAGTTAATTAAGGTGGTAAAGTATTAAAGGTATTTTGTAGCTGCTAGGGAATATGGTTATAGGTTTGTATTTTAAATAATCATATTTCAGGAGGTATTTCTGTGGAGCATAAAACACCAAAGCATATTGTTGCCGTAGCAGGTTATTTAACAAATGAAAAGAATGAGGTGCTTTTAACGAAAGTGCACTGGCGAGCAGATACGTGGGAAATGCCTGGAGGACAGGTAGAAGAAGGGGAAGCGCTCGATCAAGCTGTTTGCAGAGAAATAATGGAGGAAACAGGATTAACTGTGAAGCCTATCGGAGTTACAGGGATTTATTATAATGCTTCTATGCATATTGTAGCTGTTGTTTTTAAAGTAGCATATGTTAGTGGAGAAATAAAAATTCAATCTGAAGAAATACAAGAGGCTAAATTTGTTGCTTTAAACGAAGAGAACATTGATGAGTATATAACGCGTCCTCATATGAAATCAAGGACACTTGATGCGATGAAAGCAATGCATTTTATTCCATACGAAACATGGGAAGTTCAGCCATATAATCTTATAGGAAGGTTGTAAAGAAAAGGTTAGTTATTTGAGGACAGCTCAAATTGCTAACCTTTTCTTTATGTATACTGTTTCAGAAAAAGGTCACAATAATAAAGTGTAGGCTAATAATTGGTGGAGGAAGCAGAACTACCACCTAATTTCCTAGCTTTAGCCAAGTTTTGAGGGAGAATTCTTACTGCACACAAATAGCGAGATAATCCGAAAGCTAGTATTGATTTGCAGAACGTTCGTTCTGTATAATGGTGATATATCGTATATAATTAGATTGCTAGATGTTTAAAAGTATAAATGTATAAACTGATATAATAAAAGAATAAAGTGAAATTAAGGAGAGTCCTACTTCCTATAAATAGTGTGATAAATAAATGTATATTCAACATTTCATATGAATAGTAGATAAAAAGGGACTGTGATACAATACATTTTTACACCTTACAATGTTGTAAGGTAGGTGTAAGAGAAATCGATGGGATATTCTTTTATAACAAGGTATTCTTAAATTAAGAGTTATATGCTGTGTGGAAAAGAGGTGTTCGAGATGAAAGAACGAGTATTATCTAGAGTGAATTATCATCAAAAAGTTGCATTAAATCCATTAACTAAATTTCTTTATAAAGCCATTATATTATTATTATTGTTAAGTTTTGCATTATTATTCGTTGGAAATGTAATGATTGAGCGAAGTGATATTAGTAAATTACATGTACCCGCTAAGTTAGAGGTGCCAGAATCATTAACACACGCATTTATTGCGACGGAAGATAAAAGGTTTTATCATCATAACGGTTTAGACTATATAGCGATTATCAGGGCGTCTATTGAAAATATAAAAGCTGGTGGTGTTGTGCAAGGAGGAAGCACGATTACACAGCAGTTATCTAAAAATGCTTTCTTATCTAATGAACGTACATTTTCCCGTAAGTGGAAAGAAATTTTTTATACGAAAAAGATTGAACGTACATTCACAAAGGATGAGATATTAAAATTGTATGTAAGTAATATTTACTACGGAGAAGGCGCATGGGGGATTGAAAAAGCAGCAAACCTTTACTTCGGTAAAAAAGTGGATCAATTAACACTGGCTGAAAGTGCAATGATGGCTGCTATAGTAAAAGCACCGGCTTATTACTCACCTGCACAAAATTATGATAAAGCAGTTGAGAGACGGAATGTAGTTTTAAGGCTAATGGAGAAAGAAGGGTATATAAATCATGATGAATATGTGCAAGCAGTTAGTGAGAAATTAGTAATTCGCCATGATATAAAAACAGAGCAATCCATGTTAAAAAATGCCCGTGAAAAAGCAGTAAGTTAAAAGAAGTTCCTACATAGGAGCTTCTTTTTTTAATAATTTGTGACAAAAGGCGACACAATATTGTCACAAACGTTGTATTTTTGTAATTTATGTGAGCGTGTTCATTGCGTGACCTATGTAAGTATTGATATTATGTGTATTGTGTACAATGATGTATACAGAATATGAAATTAAAGAGGAATGTATATGAAATCATCAAACAAACTCATGGCTCTTGGTATAGTTTTTTCTATCGCAGTATTGATTGTAATCGGGACGATTGTGTATAGCATCATAAATGACAAGAAAGATAAAGGGAATGAGATGTTTGCTTATTCTACGCAACAATCTTTAGGGAAAGATGATGCTCCAGTTAAGGTAGTTGAATTTGGAGACTTTAAATGTCCAGCTTGTCGTACTTGGGATGTAACAGTATTACCACGATTAAAAGAAGAGTATATTGATAAAGGTAAAGTGCAGTTATATTTTATTAACTTCCCGTTTATCGGAAAAGACTCTGATTTAGGTGCAGCTGCCGGTGAAGCAATTTATAAACAAGATCAAGATTCATTCTGGATTTTCTATGATGAGATTTATCAAAATCAAAAGAAAGATACGGAAGAATGGATTACAGAAGAATTACTTCTTAATATTGTGAAAGAAAAGCTTCCGAAAATTAATGTAGAACAGTTTAAAAAAGATTTACACAGTAAAGAAATGAAAGACAAAGTACGTAAAGATTCAGATCGTGCTCAAAAATTAAAAGTTCAAGGTGCTCCTTCAGTATATATAAATGGGAATCTTGCAAACCCTGATTTCGATAGTATGAAGAAGGCGATTGATAAAGAATTGAAAAAGTGATGAGGTATCTCATCACTTTTTCGACTTTTTTCGATAAATTTCTTGCTTCGATTTTTTTTACATGCTATACTACTTTACATAAGTTATTTCAATATCTTATATTTTTTTCATATTTGCGGGTGTAGTTTAGTGGTAAAACAAGAGCCTTCCAAGCTCTGGTCGAGAGTTCGATTCTCTTCACCCGCTCCAAATTTTATTTAATGTTTTTCTAATAAATTGTGATCAACGCAGTGTTTCGTTTCTAAGATAAACGAAGCATTGCGTTTTTTAATGTTTGAAAATCATAATTGTATGCGAAAATAGAAGTGAAGAATATTATTCCAAAAGTGAATTGATAACCAATATAGTCGTTACATAAGGGATGGATTCATCGGTGGAGGCGATTGAAAATGGACTTTGAACAATTAAAGCAAGATGTAATTGCGTATAGTAAAACGATTGGTATAGATAAAATAGGTTTTGCCAGTGCTTCACCATTTGAGGAATTAAAGCAGCGTCTAATCCAGCAACAACAATTGAATTATCAGTCTGGATTCGAAGAGCCTGATATAGAGAAGAGAACGAATCCACAGCTATTGTTACCTGGTGCGAAATCAATTATTGCGATTGCTTTAGCATACCCTTCAAAATTAAAAAATGCACCATTAAGTAAACGAGGGGAACGACGTGGGATTTTTTGCCGTGCTTCTTGGGGCCAAGATTATCACCTTGTTCTACGAGATCGTTTGCAAAAGTTAGAGGCGTATTTAATCGAAAAGCTGCCGGATATAGAAGTGAAATCAATGGTTGATACAGGGGAGCTAAGTGATCGAGCTGTTTCAGAGCGTGCCGGTATTGGATGGAGTGGTAAGAACTGCGCTATTATTACGCCGGAATTTGGTTCGTATGTATACTTAGGAGAAATGATTACGAATGTTCCATTCCCTCCTGATCGGCCAATAGAAGATCAATGTGGAAGTTGTACGAAATGTATTGATATTTGTCCTACAGGTGCTTTAGTACAAGGCGGGCAGTTGGACTCGAAGAAATGTATTGCATTTTTAACACAGACAAAAGGGTTTCTGCCTGAAGAATATCGCGATAAAATAGGAAACCGTATATATGGATGTGATACGTGTCAGACTGTTTGTCCGAAAAATAAAGGAATGGATTTTCATAACCATCCTGAAATGGAGCCTGACCCTGAGTTAGTTAAACCGTTATTAACACCACTTTTAACAATTAGTAATCGTGATTTTAAAGAGAAGTATGGAATTATGTCTGGTTCATGGAGAGGTAAAAAACCATTGCAACGAAATGCTATTTTAGCACTTGCACATTTCAAAGAAACAGCAGCAATTCCTGATTTAATCGGTGTTATGAAAGATGATCCAAGACCAGTACTTCGAGGAACAGCAGCATGGGCACTTGGGAAAATTGGTGGAGATGGAGTAGGAGAAGCGATTGAAAAAGCGATGGAACGTGAGAAAGATGAAGAGGTTCTTCATGAAATGAATCGTGGACTTGAATTGTTAGCACAGAAAAAAGAGTAGATAATATCTCCCTTTTTCATATTGTAATATGGGAGGGAAACGAAATGGTTGTAAAAGCGAATATTGAAAAGCAAGTGCAACAGTTTTTAGCATATATAACAGAGAAACGAACAGATGTAGATGGTATTGCAGTAGATTTGTTACAAATGGTACAGAGAAAGAAACAATTGTTTCAAAAGCGTAGTGCACATATAGTGAAAGCAACTGCAGATATTTCTTTCGTTAGACAATTAAATAGTAATGAGCATCAAGAAATTGATTATCAAATACACTTGAAATATTTAATTAAGCATAAAGAATTATTTTATATCGAAGAGGAACAATTAAAACGACGAGTTTGTTTAAAAAATAGTTGTATAATAGATGATTATGCTCTTGAAGTGTCAGAAGAAATAGGAATAGGTGAAACGTTAGAACGGGAAGTCACGAAAGAAAAATACGGTTCATATCAATATAATCGTTTAGAGGCAGTGAAATATGCAGAGCGTTGGTGGGATGATCGCAATTCTGCATACCGTAATTTTCCGGATAATTGTACAAATTTCATTTCACAATGTCTGCACACTGGAGAAGTACCGATGAATGGACATCCTAACATTCGTAAAGGGTGGTGGCAAAGGGGAAACCAGTGGAGTTGGAGCTGGGCTGTAGCACACTCTTTTTATTGGTATTTGTCAGGTGCTACAACAGGGCTTCGAGCAGAAGCAGTAGAAAGGCCAGAAGACCTTATTCTTGGCGATGTAATTGCGTATGATTTTGAGGATGATGGTAGGTGGAATCATACGACAATTGTAGTAGCAAAAGACGCAGATGGTATGCCGCTTGTAAATGCACATTCAGCGAATAGCCGCAGGCGTTATTGGAACTATGAAGATTCTAGTAAATATACACCACAAATGAAATATAAATTCTTTCATATTATTAATGGGTAGAGATTTTTCGTTCAAGTGGTATAATACGTAGTAGATAAAAAATAGAGGTGAATATCGCGTGGGAGTACATGTTGTTTTATATCAACCAGAAATTCCAGCAAATACAGGAAATATTGCACGTACTTGTGCAGCAACTGGAACAGAATTACATTTGATTAGACCGCTTGGATTTTCAACGGATGACAAAATGTTAAAGCGTGCAGGATTAGATTATTGGCAGCACGTAAAAGTTACGTATTATGATTCAATCGAAGAATTTTATGAAAAAAATAAAGATGGTGAATTCTTTTATTTAACAAAGTATGGCGAGAAAGCTCATACAGCATTTGATTATAGCAAACGTGAGAAGGATTACTATTTCGTATTTGGAAGAGAAACAAATGGATTACCAGCTAATGTAATTGAAGAAAACTTCGATCATTGTTTACGTATTCCAATGACGGATAAAGTACGTTCATTAAATTTATCTAATACAGCAGCAATTTTAATTTATGAAGCGTTCCGTCAACAAAATTATCCAGGATTAGATTTAGAAATCGTGTATTAAAAGTCGCCATTTGGCGGCTTTTTTATTTTTTAAAAAAATATGTAATCATACATTTTAAAAAAGGTACATATTCATATAGAATGAGATATATGAATAAAAATAGATAAGACGGGTTGAGATAAATATGAAGGAACAATATAATAATCAAAATACCTTTTTAAGTATGATAGATATGGATTTAGTAAGACAGGGATTGTTACATGCTATTCAAGATTTAGTGTTTATTGTGAAAGTTATTGATGATGAAACTTTTAAATATATTTATGTGAATAAAATAGGAATGAATCACGCCAGGCTAGGGAAAGAATGTTATGGGAAAACTTTTGCAGAAGTATTACCAGAAGATACGGCAAGGTTATTGCAAGGACACTATGCAAAAGTAATGAGAGAAGCGAGAGCAATTACATTTTGTGATGTAATTAGTTTGCCAACTGGTGATATACATTATGAATCTTCACTTAATCCAGTATGCGATGTAAATGGAACATGTCAGTTTATTATTTGTATTACTAGAGATATTACAGCACAGGTTAAGAAAAAAGTGGAAGTAGAAGAAAAACAAATGTTATTTAAGTCATTACTAGAATATAATAATGATTCCATTATATCTGTAGATTCTATTGGAAGAATTACATATGCAAATCCAGCGACTTATGAAATTTTTGGGTATCGATATGAAGAGTTAAAGGACCAATTTATTTGTCAGTTTATAAATAAAGAATATGAAAAAACTTTTCAAATTATATTTAAAAATGCTTTACAGGGAAGAGCAAAACAAATTGTTGCAAAGAAATATATTCATAAAGAAGGATATGAACTTTATATTTCCGTGAGGACAATCCCCATTATTGTGAATAGTGAAATCGTCGGGGTGTACATTGTTACGAGGGATGTTACGAGGCAAGTATTAAATGAGATGAAAACAGAATATTTAGCTTACTTTGATCAGTTAACGGGGTTAATGAATAGAATATCATGTACAAATAAGCTAAATGAATTTTTAGCTGAGAATAAAGAATTCGCATTGGTTTTTATAGATTTGGATGAATTTCACCTTATTAATGATACATTTGGTCATAAAGAAGGGGATCAAGTCTTAAAAAAAGTTACTGAATGCTTACGAGACCTAAAAATAGAAGATATGCATTTATTTAGAGAACATGATGATCAATTTGTTATGTTAATAGAAAATATAACGAGAGAATACGTAGAGGAAGTTGCACAAACAATATTAAAAAAAATTAGTGGGCATTTTGTAATAGAAGAAGAGGATGTTTATTTGAGTGCATCAATTGGGATTGTAATGGCCCCAGAAGATGGAATGGATGAAAAAATGCTTTTCCAAAGAGTCGACGCAGCTTTGGAAAAAGCAAAGGAAAAAGGAAAAGGGTATTATCATTTTTATTGTAGTGGATTAGATTGTGAACGTGAACAAAGGTTTATAATAGAAAATCAGTTACATCGTGCTATAGAGAAAAATGAATTTTCCCTCTATTATCAACCTCAAATTAATATTGAAACGGGAAAGATGGCCAGTATGGAAGCCTTAATAAGGTGGGAGAATAAGGAGCTAGGTTTTGTCTCGCCAAATCAATTTATCCCACTTGCTGAAAGAACAGGGTTTATTATTAAACTTGATGAATGGGTAGTACATCAAGTTTGTGAACAGATACGTGAATGGTTAAATAAAGGATATGAGGTTGTACCAATCGCAGTTAATATTTCAGCTAGACATTTTCGTTCTATTACATTAATAGAGATGATTACACGTGCTTTAAATAAGTACAACGTTCCCCCTCATTTATTAGCAATAGAAGTTACAGAAGGGGCTCTTATACATAAAGATGTATCAAAAAGAGTGTTACTGCAGTTAAAAGAACAAAATTTAAAGATTCATTTAGATGACTTTGGAACGGGATATTCATCTTTAAGTTATTTAAAAACATATCCGATTGATACGTTAAAAATTGATCGTTCTTTTATGGAAGGTATATATAAAGATGAAAGAGATACGAATATTACAGCTGCAATTATTCATTTAGCACATACTCTAGGGTTAAATGTAATTGCAGAAGGAGTAGAAAAGGCGGAACAAATACAGTTCTTAAAGGAAAAGAATGTGAAAATCGTACAAGGTTATTTTTATAATCGCCCTTTATCGATATACGATGTGGAAAATATTTATTTTAAATAGTGTATAAAAAACAAGAAAAAAAGTGATGTGCTGAAAAGCACATCACTTTTTTTGTGTACCTGGCTTATCGTTATAACCAGATGTAAAAATAGCTGTAAGAAATGTGAGTGATACACCTAAAATTAATAATAACTTCATACTAATTTCCCCCTTACTTTTTCGGTTTACGAATCCTATTTGTGAATCGAAATGTATGTAAGGTTCCCAGAAGAAAAGAATTTATTTACAATGAATAGCAGCGTGAAAACTTTAATACCTTTATTATACAGAATTTTCTTTGAATTTTGGAGAGAATTTTATAGCGCTATTATATATTTCGTTTTGATTTAAAGAATGTTTAAGGACATCCTAGCATACCTTTTATAATAATCCGATTGAACAAGGAGATGGGGGAGGAGCTATAATGGATATTCTAAAGAAAATTGAACAATATCGGGAAGCAGAAGAACGTTTACAATGGGAAGGTACGTTTGCGGAGTATTTGGAGCTTGTGAAAGAAAGACCATGGGTGGCTCAAACAGCACACTCTCGCATTTACAATATGATAAAAGATGCTGGAATTGAAGAAGTTGATGGTAGAAGAAAATATAACTTCTTTAGTAATCAGCTATTTGGATTAGAGGATGCTTTAGAACGCCTTGTGGAAGAATATTTTCATCCATCTGCAAAACGATTAGATGTTAGGAAACGTATTTTGTTATTAATGGGGCCTGTTAGTGGGGGGAAATCAACATTAGTTACGATGTTGAAACGAGGATTAGAAACATATTCACGAACAGATCGTGGAGCGATTTTTGCAATAAAAGGATGCCCAATGCATGAAGATCCACTTCATTTAATTCCGCAACATTTACGGAATGATTTCTTTGATGAATATGGAGTAAGGATTGAAGGGAATTTATCACCATTAAATGTTATGCGTCTAGAGCAAGAATATGGGGCAAGAATTGAGGATGTAGTTGTAGAGCGTATTTTCTTCTCTGAAGATCGCCGTACAGGAATTGGTACATTTAGTCCTTCTGATCCAAAATCACAAGATATTGCCGATTTAACAGGTAGTCTAGACTTTTCTACAATTGCAGAATACGGTTCGGAATCAGATCCTCGTGCATATCGATTTGATGGAGAATTAAATAAGGCGAACCGCGGCATGATGGAATTCCAAGAGATGTTAAAATGTGATGAGAAATTTTTATGGCATTTACTATCGCTTACACAAGAAGGGAATTTTAAAGCAGGAAGATTTGCGCTTATTTCAGCAGATGAATTAATTGTAGCGCATACAAATGAAACAGAGTATCGTTCCTTCATAGCAAATAAGAAAAATGAAGCATTGCATTCACGAATTATTGTAATGCCGGTTCCATATAATTTACGGGTTAGTGAAGAAGAACATATTTATGAAAAAATGATTCGTGAAAGTGATGTGTCCAATGTTCATATTGCACCGCATACACTTCGCGTTGCAGCAATGTTCACTATTTTAACTCGTTTAAAAGACCCGAAGCGTCCAGATATTGATTTAATTAAAAAGATGCGTTTATATGATGGAGAAACGGTAGAAGGATATAATACGATTGATGTAGAGGAACTGCAACGCGAATATCAAGATGAAGGTATGAAGGGGATTGACCCTCGTTATGTCATTAACCGAATTTCTTCTACAATTATTCGAAAAGAGGTACCATCTATTAATGCACTAGATGTACTGAGATCGTTAAAAGACGGATTGGATCAGCACCCGTCAATTAGTAGTGAGGACCGAGAGCGCTATATGAATTTCATCTCATTAGCGAGAAAAGAATACGATGAAATTGCTAAGAAAGAAGTACAAAAAGCATTTGTTTATTCATACGAAGAATCAGCTAAGACACTTATGGATAATTACTTAGATAACGTCGAAGCATACTGCAATAAATCAAAATTACGTGATCCGTTAACTGGTGAAGAAATGAGCCCAGATGAAAAACTTATGCGTTCGATTGAAGAGCAAATTGGAATTTCAGAAAATGCTAAAAAGGCATTCCGTGAAGAAATTTTAATTCGCATTTCTGCTTACGCACGTAAAGGGAAACGCTTTGATTATAATTCACACGAACGTCTTCGTGAAGCGATTCAGAAAAAATTATTTGCCGATTTAAAAGATATAGTGAAAATTACAACATCAACGAAAACACCAGACGAAAATCAGCTTAAGAAAATCAATGATGTTGTTGCACGCTTAATTGATGAGCATGGCTATAATTCTTCATCTGCGAATGAATTGTTACGATATGTAGGTAGTTTGTTAAATCGATAGTTTGATAACAAAACGCTGTCTCTTATTCTTGGGGCGGCGTTTTGTTATCTATTGATATTTGTAAAAAATGTCATAGCTTGTCCGAATATAATAAATTAAGATGCGATTTTATGAATTTCTTGTCAATTATTTTTACAATATGCATATGATAGAGTAACCAACCATTCATACAAAAAAGCCAACACAATACAATATGTTGCAAAACGAAAATGTGTGCAACAATGCATTGTGTTTCTTTCTTATCAACGGCTGAATGTTTCTTTCTTATTATGTGAGTGGCAAAATTTTGTTTAGGATGCTCGGAGTATTGTATGAAAAACGCTATATATGTTTATGGGATGATTTTCGATGAACAGTTATTTTTCAAATATTCTAGTTACGCACACTAGAAAACAAAATTATAGATTGCTGTTCATAGGGGAAGACAATTACAGTAAGGAGGGAAAGGAATGAGCGAAGAAAACCAACCAAATTACACGATTTCACAGGAAAACTGGTCCCTCCATCGCAAAGGATATGACGACCAACAACGCCATCAAGAAAAAGTGCAGGAGGCAATCAAAAATAATTTACCAGACCTTGTAACAGAAGAAAGTATAGTTATGTCTAATGGCAAGGATGTTGTGAAAATACCGATTCGTTCTTTAGATGAATATAAGATTAGATACAATTATGATAAAAACAAACACGTTGGGCAAGGAAACGGTGACAGCAAAGTTGGTGATGTTGTTGCAAGAGATGGATCAGGTGGTCAAAAGCAGAAGGGACCAGGAAAAGGGCAAGGGGCAGGAGATGCAGCTGGAGAAGATTATTATGAAGCAGAAGTCTCAATTTTAGAATTGGAGCAAGCGTTTTTCAAAGAGTTAGAGCTGCCTAATTTAAAGAGAAAAGAAATGGATGAAAACCGGATTGAACATATTGAATTTAATGATATTAGAAAAACAGGATTATGGGGAAATATTGATAAGAAACGGACGATGATATCTGCATATAAACGAAATGCAATGCGTGGTAAAGCATCTTTCCATCCAATTCACCAAGAAGATTTAAAGTTCCGTACTTGGAATGAAGTGTTAAAGCCAGATTCAAAAGCTGTTGTATTAGCGATGATGGATACGAGTGGATCGATGGGGATATGGGAGAAGTATATGGCACGTAGCTTCTTTTTCTGGATGACAAGATTTTTACGCACAAAGTATGAAACCGTAGACATTGAGTTTATTGCTCACCATACGGAAGCGAAGGTCGTCACAGAAGAAGAGTTTTTCTCAAAAGGGGAAAGTGGTGGAACGATCTGTTCTTCCGTATACAAAAAAGCACTTGAGTTAATCGATAATAAATATTCACCAGACCGTTATAATATTTATCCATTCCATTTTTCAGACGGTGATAATTTAACTTCGGATAATGCTAGATGCGTAAAGCTTGTGGAAGAGTTGATGAAAAAATGTAATATGTTTGGGTATGGGGAAGTGAATCAGTACAACCGCCACAGTACGCTTATGTCAGCATATAAAAATATTAAAGACGAGAATTTCAGATATTATATTTTAAAGCAAAAAGCAGATGTATTTCATGCGATGAAGAGCTTTTTTAAAGAAGAATCAGGAGAAAAAATGGCATAACCCCTTGTAAAGGGGTTATTTTTTTGTAAACTTTTTATTTTTTTAGTTGACAATGATAATGAAAATCATTATCATTTATTCGAGAAATGATTACATTTCGATTTATATATTTTGGAGGAGATGTAAAGTTGAAAAAAACTAAAAGAAAACATATAAATGCGATGATTATCGCTGCGGCGTTATCACTTCCATTTGCTACGTATTCAACGTCTGCTTTAGCAGCTGTAGCAATTGAGGCGAACAAAACTGGACATGCTTTAGAAGATGGTACATATGATGCTGTTATTAAAGCGTATAAAGATAAAACGAATGAAGAGTCTATGGCAGCTGTTTATATAAAAGATCCTAAATTAACTATTGAGAATGGGAAGAAAATTGTAACGGCAACGTTAAGTGATAGTGATTTCTTCGAATACTTGAAAACAGAGGATATTGATACTCCTGGTGTATTCCATGATGTAAAAGTCATATCAGAGGATAAAAAGAAAAATGGGACGAAGGTTATTCAATTTGAAGTTGGAGAATTAGGAAAAAGATATAATATGCAAATGCATATTTATATTCCGACAATGGCCTATGATAATAAGTACCAGGTGCAGTTTGAAGTAAATGCGTTAAATCTAGAAAACAATGTTCCAAAAGATCAAAAGGAAAATAAAGAGGATACAGTGGATCAACAAGATGGAAATGTAATAGTAGATAAGCAATTGCAAATGCATATTAATAAATATAACTTAGAGAGAAAAAATATAAATGAACCTATAACGAAGGAAGATTTATTACAAATTAAAACATTATCCATATACTCAGGTGAGGGGATAAATGAAATAGCTGGTTTAGAATATATGACAAACTTAGAGAAGTTGACATTAAGAGAGTCTAATGTAACAGACATATCTGTTATCTCGGGATTGAGACATTTGAAATATTTAGATTTATCCTCTAGTCCAATTGAAAGCATTCAACCCGTTTCTAAGCTAGAGAATCTTGACATGCTCTTTTTAAGAGATAACAAAATTGCAGATCTTACACCGTTAAGTCAAATGAAAAAGATTAAAATATTAGATTTAATTGGTAATAATATAAAGGATCTTACACCATTATTTACAGTGTTATCGTTAGAAGAAGTATACTTAGCAAATAATCAAATTAGTAATCTTTCGGGTATTGAGAAGTTAAAGAATGTGAATCTATTATGGATAGGAAATAATAAAATTAGTGATGTTGAGCCTATTAGTAAAATGAGTAATCTTATTGAACTAGAAATTGCTGATAGTGAAATAAAAGATATATCACCATTATCTAAATTAGTAAAAATACAAGTATTGAATTTAGAAGAGAATTATATCTCTGATATATCGCCACTGAGTAATTTAACAAATTTACATGAGATAAATCTTGGAGCGAATGAAATTTCTGACATAAAGTCTGTTGAGGAATTGGGTAAGCGAACTTCAATAGATATTCAAAGACAAAAAATCTTTTTAGATGAAGCAAGCGTAGATGAAGAAATAAAAATTCCAGTATACAATTTTAAAGGAGAGCCACTTCAAAATATTAAATTGAAAAGTGAGGGGGCTACGCTGAGTAACGGATTTATAAAATGGAATAGTCCTGGAGAAAAAATATATGAATTTAAACTAGATACGAATCCTGCTGAAAGTAAAATAAGATTTAATGGGACGGTTATACAAAGTATAGTTGAAAAACAAACAGAAAGTAAAAATGTAATTCTTGATAAAAATTTACAACAACATATTAATAACAAGAATTTTGGTAGAGAGAATCTAAATGCCCCTATAACAAAAGAAGATTTATTACAGATTAAAACATTAGAGATACTTAAAGAAAAAGGAAAAGAGATAAAAGATCTAACTGGTTTAGAATACATGACGAACTTAGAAAATCTCACTTTAGAAGGAGTAGGGTTGAAAAATATTGAGTTCATTTCAAACTTGAAACAATTGAAAGACGTGAATGTATCTCATAATAAAATTGAAGATATAACGCCGTTATCTTCACTGGAAAATTTACAGTGGTTAAACCTTGCGGATAATCATATTAAAGATGTATCAGTTCTTGGCTCAATGTTAGACCTACTCAGTTTAAAATTAGCTGGAAATGAGATTCGTGATGTAAGGCCGTTAATACAATTAGGTCAATGGTTTTCAATTGATGCCGGAAGACAAAAAATCATTTTAAATGAAGCGAAAGTAAATGAAGAAATTCAAGTTCCGGTATATGACTTAGAAGGAGAAACTATTGAGAATATTAAACTAACAAGTGAGGGTGGAACGTTTAATAACGGAGTAATGAAATGGAGTACTCCAGGTGAAAAGGTATATAAATTTGATTTAGATTCGGATGAAACTAGTATAAGCTTTAACGGAACAGTTATCCAGAATATAGTTGAAAAAGAAGAAGTAAAAGAGCCGGTAAAAGAAATTGAAGAAACAAAAGAAGAAGTAAAAGAGCCGGTAAAAGAAATTGAAGAAATAAAAGAAGAAGTAAAAGAGCCGATAAAAGAAGTTGAAGAAACAAAAGAAGAAGTAAAAGAGCCGGTAAAAGAAATTGAAGAAATAAAAGAAGAAGTAAAAGAGCCGGTAAAAGAAGTTGAAGAAACAAAAGAAGAAGTAAAAGAGCCGGCGAAAGAAGTTGCAGGTACAAAAGAAGAGGTAAAAGAGCCGGTAAAAGAAATTGAAGAAACAAAAGAAGAAGTAAAAGAGCCGATAAAAGAAGTTGAAGAAACAAAAGAAGAAGTAAAAGAGCCGGCGAAAGAAGTTGCAGGTACAAAAGAAGAGGTAAAAGAATCAGCAACTGGATTGGATCAAGAGCCAAAAGGGAATAATCAAGTTGGTCCAGTAAAAGTGGTAGGACAAGAGAGTGCGAAAGAAAAAGATTCAAATAAACAACATGCTAATAAGCAAGAGGAAAATCAGAAGTCTTTAGCAGCAACTGGTGGTCAAGCTAACACACCGACCTTACTTTCTGGATTAGCACTTGTTCTTTCAGCATTAAGTATGTTTGTATTTAGAAAGAGATTATTTAAGAAATAAATAACGTTTTATCTTATTATTATACAAAATGATTATATAAGTTTTTGAGAAGACCTTATTATAGCAATTTCATGTTGAAATATGCTTATGATAAGGGCTTTTTGAATAGGGGAAGGATATTAATACGAGGATGTTTCGATTGCTTAAATAATGGAGCAACTGTAGCGGAAACTGTAAGTCTCTTTCGTTCACTATATGTTCAAAATGTATGAAGAAATAATATGAAATATTGCATTTTATATCATTTCATCAAGATAATATGTTAATTTCTTGAATGGAATATATAAATAGGGGGCAATAATATGAACAAGCAATCAAAGATCAATAAAGTGTTGCTTAGTATTAGTACAATGGCGCTATCGCTCGGAGCAATTCAAACGAATGTATCAGCAGAAGAAAAGGTACCGTATAATGTATTGCATTCGAAACCAGTTGGAATTGAAAAACCAGTAGATGAGATCGGACACGCTTCTAAAGCCGAGGAAACACTATCATTTCAAGAACGTTTAAAAGTAGGAGATTTTTCACAGCGACCAGCATCTATTACGAAGAACTCGGCAGTAAAGCAAGCTAAAGAAAGCTATTCAATGGCTGATTTAAACAAAATGAATGATCAAGAATTAATTGAAACGTTAGGCAGTATTAAGTGGCACCAAATTACAGACTTATTCCAGTTTAATGAAGATGCAAAAGCCTTTTATAAAGATAACGGAAAAATGCAAGTAATTATAGACGAATTAGCTCATAGAGGTAGTACATTTACGAAAGATGATTCAAAAGGAATTCAAACGTTTACTGAAGTGTTACGTTCAGCTTTTTATCTTGCATTTTATAATAATGAATTAAGCGACTTAAATGAAAGA
The DNA here is from genome assembly GCF_000832605.1 of Bacillus mycoides. Lineage (GTDB taxonomy): Bacteria > Bacillota > Bacilli > Bacillales > Bacillaceae_G > Bacillus_A > Bacillus_A mycoides. Next base: position 5,195,818 of record NZ_CP009692.1, on the reverse strand, counting down.
AGCTTCCAGGACAAATGTTTACCAGCGTTAAAAGCTATTGCGAAAAATCCCAACTTTAAGCTTGGAACAAATGAGCAAGATACAGTCGTATCTGCATACGGAAAATTAATTAGTAATGCATCAAGTGATGTTGAAACGGTGCAATACGCATCGAATATTTTAAAACAATATAATGATAATTTTAATGCATATGTAGACGATCGTATGAAGGGACAAGCTGTATACGATATGATGCAAGGCATTGATTATGATATACAGTCTTACTTAAATGAGGCTCGTAAAGAAGCGAATGAAACGATGTGGTATGGAAAAGTAGATGGGTTTATTAATGAAATAAATCGTATTGCTCTTTTAAATGAAGTAACGCCAGAAAATAAGTGGCTCGTTAATAATGGAATTTATTTTGCTAGTCGTTTAGGTAAGTTTCATAGTAATCCAAATAAAGGATTAGAGGTTGTTACACAAGCAATGCATATGTACCCGCGTTTAAGTGAGTCGTATTTTGTTGCAGTAGAACAAATTACAACAAACTATAATGGGAAAGATTATAGCGGGAATACGGTAGATTTAGAGAAGATACGTAAAGAAGGAAAAGAGCAATACTTACCAAAAACGTATACATTCGATGATGGATCTATTGTATTTAAAACTGGGGATAAAGTGTCAGAAGAAAAAATTAAGAGATTATATTGGGCTGCGAAGGAAGTAAAAGCGCAATATCACCGTGTGATCGGAAATGACAAAGCTTTAGAACAAGGTAATGCAGACGACGTATTAACGATAGTAATCTATAATACTCCAGACGAATACCAGTTAAATAGACAATTGTATGGATATGAAACAAACAACGGTGGAATTTATATTGAAGAGACAGGGACATTCTTTACATATGAGCGTACGCCAGAGCAAAGTATTTATAGTTTAGAAGAGTTATTCCGTCATGAGTTTACTCATTATCTTCAAGGGAGATATGAAGTTCCCGGTTTATTTGGAAGAGGAGATATGTATCAAAATGAAAGATTAACTTGGTTCCAAGAAGGGAATGCAGAATTTTTCGCAGGATCTACTCGTACAAATAACGTTGTACCAAGAAAGAGCATCATTAGTGGATTATCATCTGATCCTGCAAGCCGTTATACAGCAGAGCGTACACTATTTGCTAAATATGGTTCTTGGGATTTCTATAACTACTCGTTCGCATTGCAGTCTTACTTATATACTCATCAATTTGAAACGTTTGATAAAATTCAAGATTTAATTCGTGCGAATGATGTGGGAAATTATGATACGTATCGTGAGACTTTAAGTAAAGATTCTAAGTTAAATAAAGAGTATCAAGAGTATATGCAGCAGTTAATTGATAATCAAGATAAGTACAATGTGCCGGAAGTAGCAGATGATTATTTAGCTGAACATGCACCAAAAGCACTAACAGAAGTGAAGAAAGAAATTAGTGAAACGTTGTCTATGAAAGATACAAAAATGACAAAGCATACATCTCAATTCTTTAATACATTTACATTAGAAGGTACGTTTACAGGTAGTGTAACAAAAGGTGAGTCAGAAGACTGGAAAGCAATGAGTAAAAGAGTAAATGAAGCTTTAGAACAATTGGCGCAAAAAGAATGGAGTGGCTACAAAACTGTTACAGCATATTTCGTCAATTACCGTGTGAATAGCTCTAATCAATTTGAATATGATGTAGTCTTCCACGGTATCGCAAAAGATGACGGAGAAAATAAAGCCCCGACGGTTAATGTAAACGGACCTTATAACGGGCTTGTAAAAGAAGGAATTCAATTCAAAAGTGATGGATCAAACGATGAAGATGGAAAAATCGTTTCTTATTTATGGGACTTCGGGGATGGAAGAACAAGTAAAGAAGTTAATCCAGTACATGCATATGAAAGAGAAGGAACTTATAAAGTAGCGTTAGTAGTAAAAGATGATAAAGGAAAAGAGAGTAGAAGCGAAACAACTGTTACAATTAAAGATGGAAGTGTAACAGAATCAGAACCAAATAATCGTCCAGAAGAAGCAAATCGTATCGGGCTAAATACTACTATAAAAGGTAGCCTTATCGGCGGGGATCACACCGATGTTTATACATTTAATGTGGCATCAGCGAAAGATATCGATATTTCTGTTTTAAATGAGCATGGAATCGGGATGACATGGGTACTTCACCATGAATCAAATATGCAAAATTACGCAGCTTACGGTCAAGCTAATGGAAATCATATAGAAGCAAAATTTAATGCAAAACCAGGTAAGTATTACTTGTATGTATATAAATATGATAATGGCGATGGAGCGTATGCATTATCAGTAAAATAAGTGCTTTTCCAATGTATGTTTAACTTTACTTTTTGTGGAAAATAGTATATTATATAGATATACAATATATCGGTTATTTACTAGGAGGAGCCTGTCACAATAGGTTTCTCCTGTTCTTTTTTAGAGGCCTGTCTTACAGGCTTTTCTTTAAAAGATAAATAACTGAAAATTAAGAACGATAATCTTTGAAAGAGGTGGGGCATACATATAACAAAAAAAGGGATTGTTTAAGAAAGGGGGATAAGAAATGGTCTTGTTTGGTTATCCACTTGAAACAATTTATTTATATGGATTTATTATTGCTACTATACTCACTGTTATTTATATTTTCTTTGGAGATATATTTGAATCAATATTTAGTTTTGGGGGCGGATCTGTATCCGTTGTTACTTTACTACTTAGTTTCTTCGCCATGTTATGTGGACTTAGTTATATAGGAGAATATTTATTTTCCTTTAATAGTACTATTATTTTTGCTGGTTCATTTGCTATATCTTTTATCGGTGTTTTCATAATGAAAATATTAATTTTAAAACCGATTGCAGAAGCAGAACAAAATACGGTGCAACGTATGGATGAATTCATTGGTCGCAAGGGAGAAGTCATTACGACAATTCCTACAGAAGGATTTGGAGAAGTGTTAATCTCCTCTCCATTTGGAAGTAATGCAATACCAGCGAAAACAATTGGAAAGAAAGATATTTCACAAGGAACCGAGGTCATTATTGAGGGAGTTCAAGATGGTGTTTTACTTGTACAGAACATCGCTTATTCTTTAAAAAAACCAAAATTATAAGGGGGAATTTACATGACGATTCCATTAATTATCGGTGGAGTTTTACTCGCAATTTTAATTCTACTTATTTTAGTATTCATTACGAAGTATCGAACAGTTGGCCCAGATGAAGCATTAATTGTGACAGGGAACTGGCTTGGTGGTGGAAAGAATGTTGTTATCACTGATGACGGAAAGAAGATTAAGATTATTCGCGGTGGCGGTACTTTCGTAGTTCCAATTATGCAAAGGGGAGAACCTCTTAGCTTACTAAACTACAAATTAGAAGTTGGTACACGTGATACGTATACGAAGCAGGGTGTACCGATTACAGTAAACGGTGTTTCTATTATTAAAGTAGGATCGACAATTGAAGAAGTTTCTACAGCGGCTGAACAATATTTAGGAAAAGAAACAGAAGAGTTGAAAATAGAAGCAAAAGAAGTTTTAGAAGGGCATTTACGTGCTATTTTATCTTCTATGACAGTAGAAGATGCGTATAGTAATAGAGAGCAATTCGCACAAAAGGTACATGAAGTAGCTTCTACTGATCTGAAGAAGATGGGTCTTCGTATCGTTTCCTTTACAATTAAAGAAATAATGGATAAAAACGGCTACCTAGATGCACTTGGTCAGCCGCAAATTGCAATGGTTAAGCGTGATGCAACAGTTGCGAATGCAGAGCGTGAAAAAGAGGCACGAATTGAAAAAGCTCGTGCTGAGAAAGAAGCGAAAGAAGCAGAGTACCAGCGTGATGCACAAATCGCTGAAGCTGAAAAACATAAGGAATTAAAAGTACAATCTTATAAGAGAGACCAGGAACAAGCTCGTGCAGATGCAGATCTTTCTTACGAATTACAACAAGCGAAAGCGCAACAAGGTGTTACAGAAGAGCAAATGCGAGTTAAAATCATTGAGCGTGAAAAGCAAATTGAGTTAGAAGAAAAAGAGATTGCGCGTCGTGAAAAGCAATACGATGCAGAAGTAAAGAAAAAGGCAGATGCAGATCGCTATGCTGTTGAACAATCAGCCGAAGCGGAAAAAGTAAAACAAATGAAAAAAGCAGATGCGGATCAATATAAAATTGAAGCAGAAGCAAGAGCACGTGCAGAAGAAGTACGTGTAGAAGGTTTAGCAAAAGCAGAAATTGAAAAAGCGCAAGGTCAAGCGAAAGCGGAAGTACAAAAAGCGCAAGGTACAGCAGAAGCAGATGTTATCAGATTAAAAGGTTTAGCAGAAGCGGAAGCGAAACAAAAAATTGCAGAGGCATTTGAACTATATGGTCAAGCGGCAATTATGGATATGGTTCTTAAAATGCTTCCAAGTTATGCGAAAGAAATTGCAAGTCCACTTAGCAATATTGATAAAATTACAGTTGTTGATACAGGCGGCGGTGGTAAGAATAGCGGTGCCGGGAAGGTTGCAGGCTATGCGACTGATTTAATGGCAACAATGCAAGAAACACTAAAAGCTTCTTCTGGTATTGATTTAAAAGAGTTATTAGAAGGGTTTGCAGGAAAAGGGGCAGTACAACAATTAGCAAATGATAAACCTGTTGTATCTGTAGTAGAAGATAAGGAAAAAGAAGTAGAAAAAACTAAAGAATAGTAAGATGGAAAGAACCTCTAGTAAGTGGGATACTAGAGGTTCTTCTGTGAATTATAATATTTCGAATAATATACATTTTTATACATTGTTTTAATTATTAAATTTTTATAGAATGAAGTATGTATGCAATAATCTTTTAAATTTAGAAAGATGAGTAAAGAGAAATAAAGAGTCTCATTAACGTATTTATATCTTATAATTTTTATAAATAGATTAATCGTAAGTTATTGCATGTAAAACGGTATGAAGGGGTAGGAATATGTTTCAAAGGAAATTAAGGAGTAGTAGTTTAAAAACAAAGTTACTTGTGTCATTTATTATTATTTTAATTCTTCCAAGTATTGTAATTGGTTGGACATCTTATCAGCAGGCGAAAACAAATTTTAATGAAACGATTTTAAAATCGGCGAAAGATAATATAAAAATTTTGGATAATGTAATTAATAAGGAATTGGATAGTAAAAAAGTAGATGCAACTTATTTTACGAAATTATTTACACAATCAAGTTACCAAGCGGATCAAATTCAAAACATCCAAAATAAACTAGAAGAATATAATAAATTACATCCAGAAATGGAAGCGATCTATACAGGATCTAGTAATGGACAATTTATTCAATCACCAGCTATTCAAATGCCCGAAGGATATAATCCTACAGAAAGAGATTGGTATAAAGAGGCAGTGAAAAAAAGCGGAGAAGTGATTGTAACTGCTCCATATAAGTCAAAAACGACAGGGAATATTGTTATTACACTAGCAAAACAAAACGAAGATAAAAGTGGTGTTCTCGGGATTGACTTAATTATCAATGATATTGTAACTACTTCTAAGATGGTTAATATCGGTAAGGAAGGGTATGTAGCGATATTTGATCAAGATAAAAATGTAGTCGCACACCCGACACTGAAGCCAGGAGAGAAATTAGAAGAGAAACTTAGTAAGGAATTTTATAAACAGGAAGCTGGTGATTTTCATTATTCATTAGATGGTGAAGATCGTAATATTACTTTTAAAACGAGTAAGAAAACTGGATGGAAAATAGCAGGAATTATGCCTTCAAAAGAAATTATTCAAGCGGCGGAGCCTATTTTCTATAAAACGATAACTGTTATTGGTATTTCATTAATGATCGGCGGGGTTTTAATTTACTTTATAATTGCTTCTATTATTAAACCGTTAAAACAACTTGTAATATCATCGAAAAAAATTAGTGAAGGTGATTTAACAGAATCAATTACAGTTCATTCTAAAGATGAAATTGGGCAGTTAGGAGAAAGCTTTAACGAGATGGCATTATCATTACATAATGTCATTTCAAATATAAATATTTCAGCAAGTCATGTAGCAGCATCTTCAGAAGAATTAACAGCTAGCATGAAGCAGACAAGTGAAGCAACGGAACAAATTACACAGGCGATAGAGCAAGTATCGAGTGGGGCTGAAATACAAACGAGAGAAGTTGAAGAAGGAGCAACATTATTAGAAGAAGTTACAGAAGGAGTTCAGCGTGTTGCAGATAGTTCTTCATTAGTATCTACAGCCTCTATGTATACGAAGAAAAAAGCTGAAGATGGTGGAAAGTTAGTTGAGCAAACTGTGAATCAAATGCAATTAATTCATGAGTCTGTTTCAAAGTCAGATAAAGTCATTGTTTTATTAGATGATAAGTCGAAACAAATTGGAGCAATCCTTGAAGTGATTCAACATATTGCAGAGCAGACAAACTTATTAGCATTAAATGCTGCAATTGAGGCTGCAAGAGCTGGGGAACAAGGAAGAGGTTTTGCAATTGTAGCCGATGAAGTACGGAAATTAGCAGAACAATCGGGACAATCTTCTACGGAAATTGATAAGCTAGTGAAAGAGATACAATTTGATATAAAAGAAACAGTAAGCTCTATGAATCAAGTTGGGACAGAGGTACAATCAGGGCTTGTAGTTGCAAATGAAACGAAGAAAAGCTTTGTAGAAATATTGAAATCTACAAATGATACAGTAGTACAAATTGATAGTATGGTAGAAGTAGCGAAGCAAATGACGGTAGATGCAAAACAAGTAAGTGCATCTATTAATGAAATTGCAGCAACGATTGAAGAAAACGCAGCAAGCGTCCAAAATATCGCGGGCTCTTCTGAAGAGCAATTAGCTTCAGTAGATGAAATAAATGCAGCAGCAGTTCATCTATCGCAAATGGCGGAAGAATTACAAGGGATGATTGGCAAGTTTAAAGTATAAGAGGCAAGTGTTAAGAAACGAGGTAATCATTTTACTTCGTTTCTTTTTTATGGCAACGGTAATGAGATAAAGTGAAGAAATATATAGTAATCGTGTTATGATTAAATACGAAAACAAAAGACTGTATTTTCTTTAAATTCTATCTTCATTGATGTTAGGGGAATGATTTTGAAATTGAAGAAATTGAAACTGCAACCGAGAATTACATTAACTATTAGTACACTTATTCTTGTTGTACTGCTGTTAACGAGTTATTTATTTTACTACATATTATCTGAAACAGTAGAAGACCAAATCGGAAAAAGAGCGCTGTATGTTGCGAAAACAGTTGCTGCTATACCGGAAATCGGGGAAGCTTTTCAAAAAGAAAATCCAGCTTCTATTATTCAGCCAATTGCAGAAAAAATTCGAATCGAAACAGATGCTGATTTTATTGTAGTTGGAAATAAAGATGGTATTCGTTATGCGCATCCTAAGCGAGATAAAATAGGAGAGAGAATGGTTGGCGGAGATAATGAAGGGGTTCTATTAGAAGGGGAATCTTATGTTTCGAAAGCAACGGGATCATTAGGGCCTTCACTACGCGGAAAAGTCCCGATTCGTAATCAGGATAATGAAATTATTGGTGTAGTATCTGTCGGTTTTTCAATGGATGATATTCATGGAGCGATAGAAGTGTATGGAAAGCGTGTGTTTTGGATTACAATAACAGGTCTGTTAATTGGGATAATTGGCTCTGTATATTTAGCTAAAAGTATTAAGCGGATGATGTTTGGAATGGAGCCAGAAGAAATTTCATCTTTATACGAGGAGCATAGTACAGTTATTCAATCTGTACGTGAAGGAATTGTAGTAATCGATAAAAATGGTATGGTTAGTTTAGTAAATCAAGCGGCATACGATATCCTTTCTTTAGATAAACAACAAAATATAATAGGGAAATTTATTTTAGATGTTATTCCTAATTCATCGATACTGGATGTACTTCAAACTGGAGAAGAACAATTTGATCGCCAATTAAATATAAAGGGGCAGGATGTTATTGCCAATCGCCTACCTATTAAAGTTAATAATAAAGTAACTGGTGTAGTATCCAGCTTGCGCTTGAAATCTGAGATGGATCAATTAACAGCGGAATTATCTCAAACACGGCAATATACAGAGGCATTACGGGCGCAAACACACGAATATAACAATTTATTGTATACGCTTTCAGGTCTTATTCAATTAGAGTCTTATGAAGATGCTTTAGAGCTTATTCATAAGGAAACGGCAGTATATCAAGAGTTCGTTCAATTTATTATGAAACGAATTCAAAATCCATGGTTAGGTGGGATTTTAATTGGATTTTATAATAGGGCGCGAGAGTTGAAGATTGATTTTATGTTAGATCGGGAAAGTAGTTTAGAAGAGTTAAGTCCGCATATTGAGAGTAATTACGTTGTTTCTATTTTAGGGAATTTGATTACGAATGCATTTGAAGCAATTGAAAGAAATCACGAGCATAATAAGAAAGTAAGAATGTTTGTAACAGACATTGGCGAAGAAATATTAATTGAAGTGGAAGATTCAGGACAAGGTGTTCATGATGAAATAATTACAAGCATATTCTATAAAGGTTTTTCGACGAAGGCGGGCGAAAAACGTGGATATGGATTAGCGAAAGTGAAAGAGTTAGTGGAAGATTTAAATGGAAGTATTGCGATTGAAAAAGGGGATTTAGGTGGTGCTTTATTTATCATTGCATTACCGAAAGAGAGAGGCGAATTGTAATGAATGAGGGGATTGAAGTATTGATTGTAGAAGATGATATTCGGATTGCGGAAATTCATCGTCGTTTTACTGAAAAAATTGAGGGGTTTAAAGTAATTGGAACAGCAACGACTGGGGAACAGGCGAAAGAATGGCTAGAGTTTGTAAAGCCACAACTCGTTTTATTAGATGTATATTTACCTGACATGCAAGGGACAGAACTCGTCACATATATTAGGCATAATTTGCATGATACAGATATTATTATGATTACAGCCGCATCAGAGACGGATGTAGTGTGGCATGCTTTACGAGGCGGGGTAACAGATTATATCGTAAAGCCACTTACATTTGATCGGTTTAAAACAAGTTTAGAAGGTTATCAAAAGAAGATTACGAAGTTAAAGAAAAATGCTCAATTATCTTCAGAACAGATTGAACATCTATGGTCCCAAAGAGGGGTGCAGGCAAATCCAATAGAATATGCGCCAAAAGGAATCGATCCTTTAACGTTAGCAAAAATAAAAAAGCATATGTTAGCTGTTAATGAGGAGGGAATTACTGCAGAGATGCTAAGTTCAATGGTAGGTGTAAGCCGATCAACTGCGAGGCGCTATTTAGAGTATTTGATCTCTGGAAAGAAAGTGCATGCGGAGCTTATATATGGAAGTGTGGGGAGACCAGAAAGAAGGTATTTCCGCGTTTCTTCATAGGGGACTTTCACAACAATAAAAACAGTAGAGGATTACATTTCCTCTACTGTTTTTCCTAGTTGCATCTTATATTGGAATAATTCCAATTACAATTCCAGTAATCAACATAACCATTGTTGTTCCAACAGCCCAAAGTAAAGTAAATCGTTGGTGTTCACCAAAATCAACCTTGGCCATTCCGACTAATAAATAAGTGGAAGCAACGAGGGGACTCAGTAAGTGAACAGGTTGACCGAGTAACGAAGCACGTCCCATTTCTGCGGCACTAATTCCGTAAGCGGCAGCAGCTTTCGTTAAAATAGGTAATACGCCGAAGTAAAAAGCATCATTAGACATGAAAAATGTGAACGGCATACTTAGTAAAGCTGTAATAATTGGAAGCTGTGGGCCAAGTGCATCTGGTATAAGAGTAACAACACTTTGAGCCATCGCATCTACCATTTTTGTTCCAGATAGAATACCTGTGAAAATTCCAGCAGCAAAGACGAGAGAAACAACCGCTAATACGTTTCCAGCATGAGAAGCAATACGTTCTTTCTGTTGCTCTAAGTTTGGATAGTTAATCATAACGGCAATAGCAAAAGCGACTGTAAATAAAACAGGTAACGGCATAATCTCTAGTATGAGACAAACGAGGAGGGAAGCAGTTAATAAAAAGTTAATCCATAGCAGTTTCGGGCGTTTATGTATTTCAGCTTCAACTGTCGCAGCTTGCTCATCCATTGTTTGCATTTGTTTTAAATATTGTACATCCATAATTCCTAAACGTTTTCTTTCTTTTTTTCCAAGATAATAGGCAACGAAAACTACCCAAATTGCACCAGCAATCATTCCTGGTATAAGTGGTGTGAAGAGTTCTGAGGCATCAAGTCCAAGAGCACTCATAACCCGAGCAGTTGGTCCACCCCAAGGTGTAAGATTTGTCACACCTGCTCCTAACATAACAACCCCAGCTAATATAAGTGGATTCATTCCAAGACGTTTATATAGTGGATACATTGCGGAAACTGTAATCATATATGTTGTTGTTCCGTCACCATCTAATGAAACGATAATAGTAAGAATAGCTGTACCAACAACAATTTTTAAAGGATCACCTTTTACAAATTTTAAAATTTTACTAATAACAGGATCGAATAAACCGCTATCAATCATAATTCCGAAATATAAAATGGCGAACATAAGCATAATACCAGTAGGTGCTAGCTTTTGAATTCCTTCTAACATCATCGGGCCCATATTGGCATAAAAGCCACCAATTAATGCGAAAGTAATTGGAATTAATATTAATGCTACTAAGGCTGACATACGTTTAGTCATAATCAAAAACATAAAGACGAATACCATTGCAAATCCAAGTAATGCTACCATGTAATCTCCCCCTCAAAAAATGATTGCGCTTTCAATATAAAACGAAAATTCAGATAAAAGGTTTTTTATTTATAATAAAAGGTTCAATTCGAATGGTAAATAATTAAAGAAATAACATCATTAGAAACATAATCTTTATTTTGATCATTTTGTTCATGAGGTAATTTTGAATTTTTAAAAAGATAAATACCTGTATACAAGAATGGTAGAATAAGGTGAAATAGAGAAGCGCGTGAAGTAGGGAGTAGATTTTGAATGGAAACAAGAATAGAAGAGATTTATAGTTCATGTACAGGAATAGTAGAAGAGATTTGTATTAATGAATCCTCTTACGTATATGAATGGGAGAAATTAATGATGATCCGAAAAAATGACGGTGAGATTGAAAAAATCGCAGTAGGCATCAGTGGAAATATAAGATTAGTAAATGTAGAAGTTGGACAGAACATTGATGCGGACACATTATTAGTTAAGTTAGAAGATGATTTATTAATTACTGGTTGTGAATGATGAGAGATGTGTAGAAGTAACTGCACATCTCTTTTTTGTTCCATATATTACAAAAAAAACATTGTTTTTTCACAAATCTCACACAACCTTTTGATATTCTTTTCGTGGAGTAAACGGTTTTTAGGGAGGAATATTGATGAGGATAAAATATGTCGTACTTGTTATATGTTTATGTTTCGTATTTACAATAGTAGGGTGTGGAAAAAAGGAAATAGAAGTTGTTGCAGTTGATGAGAAAAACGATAAGTGTGATATTTGTCAAATAGGGGTAATGGATAATCAATTCACAACAGAAATTATTTTGGAGAGTGGAAAAGCATTAAAATTTGATGATATTGGCTGCATGTATAAATGGATGGAGATCAATTCAGGTGAAAAGACGAAAGAAAAATTTGTTCGAGATTATGATTCGAAAGATTGGGTTTCGTTAGAAGATGCTACTTACGTATATGATAAAACAATAACGACACCGATGGCTTATAATGTCATTTCATTTAAAAATAAAAAAGATGCAGAGAGTTTTGTATCTAACTATAAGGGGAAAGTTCTTTCGTATAAAGAGCTATCAGAGCATAAATGGGAAATGAATAAAGAGATGATGGGAAAACCGAAAACAGGGAATCACGGTGGGCATCATTAATAATAGAAAAAGACAACTATATAGTTGTCTTTTTCTATTATTACTCAGGTGCAAATATAGAAAAGGTGTAAAAATTTTAGAAGAACGGTTACAATGGAATATAGTAACCTAAAGCAATCATTTATGTACTTTTTAGAAATATATACAAATGCGGTAAAAACGTGCTAAACTAATTGCTTCATAATGTTAATGATGAGGCCATCAGGCGTATCATTCCAATAGGTTGAGAAACATAGTATAAGTTTAAGATAATCCGATTAAAGAAGGAATCTAAAGGGCTTATGGATAAATGTACTCAAGAAGAGTTATTGTATGTGATGGAGGAATGGTTAAGAAAACATTATCTTTCATAGGAGCTGTAGTTGTGAGAAAACAAAAAATTTTATTATGTATGTTATTAGGACTTTTAATGACGGTAGTGGCTTGCGATAAGCAAGAGGAGCCAGAATCAAAACCGGTTCATGTGAAAAACGAAAAGAAAAAAGAAAAGCATAAAGAACAGGAAGAATCTAAAGAAGAAAAAAGTATAAATTTAATGGACAAACAGTTGCTACTTTCTGCGACGCTTGGAGACACAGAAACAGCTATGAAGCTGATCCAAGATGGAGCGAATATCAATGTAGAAGGTGACAACGGAGAAACGCCTGTCCTTGCAGCGACGTATCAAAATCATGTAGAGACAGTTAAAGCATTAATTGATGCGGGTGCTGATATTGAAATTCAAGACGAAAAACAAAGTAATCCATTTCTTTATGCAAGTAGAGAAGGATATACGGATATTGTAAAAGTATTAATTAATGCAGGAGTTAATACGAAGGAAACGACTAAGTCAGGTGGAACAGCACTTATTTCTGCATCTGAGCGTGGCCATGTAGAGGTTGTTAAAGAATTATTAGAGCATACAGATATTGATGTGAATTATAAGAATGAACGTGGTGGAACAGCTTTATTAGAAGTAATTGTATTAGGAAATGGTAGTGAAAGTCATAAGAAAGTAATTCAAATGCTTATTGACCACGGGGCAGATGTAAATATGGCCAATAAGGAAAATATTACGCCGCTGCAATATGCTGAAAAAAGAGGTTTTAAAGATATTGCGAATATGTTGAGGATAGCTGGAGCGAATGAAGTAGTACAGCCGCAACCACAACTGGCGGAATAACAAGCTGAAGAAATAAAAAGCACGAAATAATCCCATTTAGATAGACAGAATGAAGAAGTCATTTTAGTATGATGGATTCAGTAATGTGTATTTAAATGGGATTTTTGTTTTGAAAAAATGGATGGATGCTATATCGAGAAGGCTAAAAATAGTAATTAAGGAGGGTATAAATGCGATTTTCAGAACTTGAGTTAATAGCAATTCAGGCAGAAGTTTTATTTGTTCATAATCAAGTAGGAAGAATAAAGTGTGTAAATGAAAATGGAAATCTGAAAGCACCACGTTTTTTTCTTAGCAGAACTCGTGAAGGCAATATAACGAGGTATCATTATAAACTGCATGGTGAAATGATAAGTAAGATTGAGAAATTAATTCGAGAATACTCAAATCACATTGAGATAGCAAAGATCATTAAAGTATTAAATGAAGAGAGAACGGTGGAGAATATTTGGGTGGGTCCTGCTTTCATGTTTCCTAATAATTTACATAAGCCAACTAGAACAATACAAATAACAGAGAAGAATAAAGAGCTTTTGCGAGAAAATTTTTCTAATCTAATAGAACAGATGGAATGGAGGCGACCTTATTTTGCAATTGTAAAAAATGAAAAGGTAGTTTCTATATGTTGCAGTGCCAGAAGTACGCCCGTAGCTGCTGAGGCAAGTGTGGAAACTTTAGTGGAGTTTCAAGGGAATGGATATGGTGCTGATGTCGTTACAGCCTGGGCACTATCAATACAAGAGGAAAAGCGCATTCCGCTTTATAGTACTTCTTGGGATAACTTTGCTTCGCAAGCAGTGGCGAGAAAACTAAAACTCATTAACTATGGAATGAATTTACATATTGATTGAATTTTAAACATTGTTGTGTTCTGTTGGGATTTATTCGTATATCTAGATTATTGTAAAAGTAATATGGTGAATATTAACATTCGATTAACATCTAATTAACAATTTATCAAAGCTGACTTAATAAATGCGTAATATAGTAAAGGTAACAAAATAACTAGGGTAGAGAACATTTGAGAACACCCGCTTACATATAACGTGCCGCTTTCTTAAGTGTGCTCTATTCCCTAGAGTTCAAATAAGGAGAAAGGTGTTCTATGTAAGTAGGTGTTTTTAGTTTGGATAAAAATAGAAAAGCTAGGTGGAATAAATGTTTAAATAACCTTATATTGCGATGATAAAGGATTGGGAAGGGTACAAAACATACAAAAAATTACCGGAAACAGTTTTTCTTATGACTGGTTCAATGCTGGAGTTACCAGAGCGTGTATATGAACTACAGAAACATGGACACGATGTATTTCTTCATTGTGATTTTATACAAGGCTTAAATACGAACACAGAGGAAGCACTTTTATATATTCAAGATGTTATCGGAGCACAAGGTATTATTTCGACAAAGGGATCGACAATTCGAAATGCCAATAAAATTGGATTGAAAACGATTCAACGCATTTTTATTGTTGATACTTTATCTCTTACAAAATCAATTGAAAATTGTAAAACGACTAAACCTAATGCAGTAGAGATTATGCCTGGCATTATGCCTTCTATTATTAAACAGCTAGCGGAGGAAATAAAATTCCCTATTATTGCAGGTGGGCTGATTCAAACGCGAGAGGATGCAGAAATCGCAATTCGTGCAGGAGCAAGTGCAATTTCAACGAGTCATTATGAAGTGTGGATACAAGAAGAAAAAAGGAGTGCAACCTTGTGATTGAATTGAAAAATGTTTCAAAGGTATATAAAAATGCGGAAGAGACAGCAGTTAAAGACGTATCAGTTCATATTAAAAGAGGAGAATTTTTTGTTTTAGTTGGACCTTCGGGATGTGGAAAAAGTACATTATTACGAATGCTGGCTGGTTTAGAAGAAATTTCTTCGGGAGATTTAATTATTAATGAACATGTTGCAAATGATTTAGAGCCAAAAGATCGTAATCTATCAATGGTATTTCAAAATTATGCGCTATACCCACATTTATCTGTAGAAGAAAATATTTTATTTGGACTTAAGGTAAGAAAAGTACAGAAAGAAGAACGACAAAAACGATTGATGGAAGCTGTTGAGATGGTAGGGTTGAAGGAATATGTCAAAATGAAGCCTGGGCAACTATCAGGTGGACAAAGACAGCGTGTTGCACTTGCTAGGGCCATCGTCAGTCAAGCACCGATTTGTTTAATGGATGAACCACTTTCGAATTTAGATGCGAAATTACGTGCACAGATGAGGATTGAAATTAGAGAAATTCAGCAACGATTAGGAATTACGATGATTTACGTTACTCACGATCAAATAGAAGCAATGACTATGGGAGATCGTATTATGGTTTTAAATAAAGGAAGTATACAACAAGTTGGAACACCGCTTGATATATATAACGAACCAGCAAACGAATTTGTTGCAAGTTTTATAGGTTCTCCTTCTATGAATATAAATGATGGGGAAGTGGATAAAGAAAAAGGCATATTACATATAGGGCAATTGCAAATTCCATTATCTATTGGACAGTTAAAGCAATTACCAGAAGGAATAATTCGAATCGGCATGCGTCCTGAGCATATTGCATTGTCTGAGGAAGGACAAGAAGTTACGCTACAATCTGTAGAAGTATTAGGGAATGAATCTATATTAAACTTTGCGGTAAATGGAACAACTTGGAGTGCGAAAGTCATCGGACAGTTACTCCTGAACAAAGGTGACAAAGTAAAATTATTATTCTCGCAAGAAAAACTATGCTTCTTTCACCAAAATACGAATGAACGATTAAAAGTGGTGGCTGAAGAAGAGTTGAAAGTGGTGGCGAAATAATGATTGAAGTAGGTAAGTTACCAGTTCAAACAACAGTGTCAAAAAAGAAGAGTTTATGGGGCAGAACGAAAGATTTAAGAATAGGATTATTGTTTTTGGCGCCATCTATTTTGTTATTTTCAATTTTTCTTTTCTATCCATTGTTTAGGACGATCTACTATAGCTTTTATTTAACAGATATACACGGAGAAGCTAATCTTTTCGTTGGCTTAGAAAATTATCAATATTTATTTTCGGATCCTGCTTTCTATAAAAGTATAAAGTCAACTTTATTATTTGTTTTATATACAGTGCCTACTAGTATTGTATTCGCCTTATTTCTTGCATTAATTGCAAATGAAAAAGTAAGAGGGATCGGGTTATTCCGAGTACTGTTTTCTTCAACGATGGGAATATCAGTAGCTGCTAGTGCAGTGATTTGGCTATTTTTATTTCATCCAAGTGTAGGGTTATTTAATAATATATTAGCCTCTATGAATCTTCCGGCAATCGCATGGTTAACGAGTCCGGACTGGGCACTGTTTTCTGTATCGGTTACAACGGTTTGGGTGAATACAGGATTTGCATTTTTAGTTATATTAGGTGGTTTACAAAATATTGATACGTCTTTATATGAGAGTGCATCTATAGATGGTGCTAGTTATTTACATAAGCTTCGCCGCGTCACATTACCGATGCTATCACCAACTTTATTTTTTATCGTGACAGTAACGTTAATTAGTGCATTCCAAAGCTTTGGACAAATTGATATTTTAACGCACGGTGGACCGAATGATGCAACGAATTTAATTGTGTACTCGATTTATAAAGAGGCATTTGTAAATCATCAATTTGGAACAGCAAGTGCACAAGCGATGGTATTATTTATTTTCATTTTTATTGCTACATTGATTCAATTTAAGTTTGCTGAGAGAAAGGTGCATTATAAATGATCGTTAAACAGTGGAAACAAAATTTCCTATTATACATGCTGCTCATTATTAGTGCAGTAATGGTGTTTTTTCCTGTACTGTATGCGTTTTTAATAAGCTTTATGACACCAGACGATATTCAAATGAGAAGGTTATTTCCAACTCAATTTACTTTTGATAATTTCATTAATATTTTTCAAAAAGTACCTCTTTTTACATACTTATATAACAGTTTAATTGTATCGACAGTTGTTATGCTTGGACAACTTATCGTATCCAGTTTAGCAGCTTATGCTTTTGTTTTTCTTCAGTTTAAAGGTAGAAACTTAATTTTCTTCTTGTTTATTTCAACAATGCTTATTCCGTGGGAAGCAACGATGGTACCGAACTTTTTAACGATTCAAAACTTCGGATGGATTAATAGTTTTGCTGGGATGACGGTGCCGTTTTTTGCAACAGCTTTCGGTATTTTCTTACTACGTCAACATTTTATGACACTTCCGAATGAACTGAAAGAAGCTGCTTTTATTGAAGGGATTGGAAATGTAAGGTTTTTATTCAGTGTTGTAATTCCGTATTGTAAAACGAGTTTTATTACGCTTGGAGTATATAGCTTTTTAACAACGTGGAATATGTATTTGTGGCCGCTCTTAGTAACCACTGATGAAAAAGTAAGAACGGTTCAAATTGGTGTAAAGCAGCTTCAATCTCAAGAAGTTGCAACTGATTGGGGCAGTGTAATGGCCGGTGTTACGGTTATCGTCATTCCAACGTTGATTTTACTATTTTTAGGGCAAAAGCAATTACAAAAAGGATTAACAAAAGGTGCAATTAAATAAGCATACATAGGAAAAGGTGGGATTGAGATGAGTTTATTGAAAAAAAGTGCTGCTCTTTTAATGGCAGCCACAATGGCATTAACCGGCGCAGCTTGTTCAAATAGTAAAACAGAGGGGAAACCTGAAGCACAGGCAAAAGTAGCTCCAGTTGAAAAGAATGGTGATAAAACTGTAATTCGTTTCTGGCATGCAATGGGTGGAAAAACACAAGGTGTACTAGATGGGCTTGTTGCAGACTATAATAAGTCGCAGAATAAATATGAGATAAAGGCAGAGTTCCAAGGAACATACGAAGAGTCTTTAACGAAATTTAAAACGATGTCTGCAACGAAAGAAGCGCCAGCTCTTGTTCAATCGAGTGAAATTACAACGAAGTATATGATTGATAGCAAAAAAATTACGCCTATCGATAGCTGGATTAAAAAAGATAAGTACGATACATCAAAATTAGAAAAAGCAATTACGAACTATTATTCAGTTGATGGAAAAATGTATTCTATGCCGTTTAATTCATCTACACCAGTATTAATTTATAATAAAGATGCTTTTGCGAAGGCTGGATTAGATCCAGAGAAAGCTCCACAAACATATGCTGAGTTAAAAGAAGCGGCGAAAAAGTTAACGATTAAAGAAGGCGGAAATGTAAAGCAGTATGGATTTTCAATGCTGAATTATGGTTGGTTCTTTGAAGAGTTGTTAGCGACACAAGGTGCTTTATATGTAGATAATGAAAATGGTCGTAAAGATGCTGCACAGAAAGCAGTATTTAACGGTAAAGAAGGTCAAAAAGTATTTGGGATGTTAGATGAATTAAATAAAGCTGGTGCGCTTGGAAAGTATGGAGCAAGTTGGGATGATATTCGTGCCGCGTTCCAGTCTGGACAAGTTGCTATGTACTTAGATTCTTCGGCTGGTGTTCGTGATTTAATTGATGCATCTAAGTTTAATGTAGGCGTTTCGTATATTCCGTATCCAGAAGATTCGAAACAAAATGGTGTTGTTATTGGCGGTGCATCATTATGGATGACGAATATGGTTTCAGAAGAAACGCAACAAGGTGCTTGGGACTTTATGAAATATTTAACGAAGCCAGATGTACAAGCAAAATGGCATACAGCAACAGGATATTTCTCAATTAATCCAGATGCATATAATGAGCCGTTAGTAAAAGATCAATACGAAAAATATCCACAGCTAAAAGTAACAGTAGAACAATTGCAAGCGACGAAGCAATCTCCAGCAACTCAAGGGGCATTAATTAGTGTATTCCCAGAATCAAGAGATGCAGTTGTAAAAGCATTAGAAGCAATGTATGACGGAAAGAATAGTAAAGAAGCTTTAGATGAAGCCGCAAAAGCAACAGATAGAGCAATTAGTATTTCAGCTCGTACGAGTCAAAAATAAGAGAAAGCCGCATCCTTTTTCAGGATGTGGCTTTCTTTATTGGGAGATAAGGGATCAAAAAAATGATGAAGTCTTATCTCTTTTATATGAGTAAAGGGTCTAGAATGAATTTTGTCCTTTTCATTATTTGTTTAACTCCATTGCAACCTGTTTCCCATTTACAAAAACCTCTGCCACCGCTACTACAACTTCCATCACTTTTTTCATATCTCATCTCTCCTTGTTTTTTGTTTCATTTCTTACTTTTAGTATAAGGAAATACAGTAATTGCAACTATCGAATTGGATGACAAGAGACTTACAGTGTTGTAAGGATAATAGTTTTATTTGTAATAAATGCTATTTCGAATTATGATTCAGAAATTTCTGTCGTTTTAATCTATAATTAGAAAGAGAATGGTTTAGAAAGAAGGGGAAGAAATGAAGAGAATACTTGTTATTAGTGATATTCATGGAGAAATAGAAAAGTTCGAACAGTTATTGGAAGAAGCTCAATACGATGCAGGACAGGATCAATTGATTTTATTAGGGGATTATATAGATCGTGGTCCAAATGCGCGTGCAGTAATTGAAAAGGTAAAAGAGTTAAAAGAAGCGGGAGCCCTCGTTCTAAAGGGCAATCATGAAGATATGATGATCAAGGCGTTAACGACTGATGAGGAACGTTCATGGAACCATTGGGTAAAAAGGAATGGTGGAGATAAAACGTTATATAGCTATGGATTTGTAGAAGAAGACATTGCGGTTAATGAGGAAAACTTCCAAAAACCGATTTTACAATCTCATATATTAGAGGAACATGTAACGTTTATTCAAGAATTAGATCATTACATTGAAACAGAAGAGTATATCTTTGTACATGCTGGTGTTGAGCCGATGAACCGAGTTTCTGAATCTGAACCATATACATTAATGTGGATCCGTAATGAATTTCATAATGGATATAGCGGCGAAAAGGTTGTTGTATTTGGCCATACGGAAACAAAAATGCTTCATGGTAGTGAGAATTGCGGAGTGTATTTTGGTAGTAATCGTATTATTGGAATTGATGGTGGGGCTGTGTATGGTGGTCAGTTAAATTGTTTGGAGTTGCCAAGTAAAAAGGTATATGTAGTAAAAAATTGAAAGAGATAAGAGGAATCTTATTTCTTTCAATTTTTTATTAAGCAAAATTTAAGAAAGAGCCTTTATAATAAAGGTTCAAAATTTTATATCGAGCAAAACTTTAGAAGGAAATAGTTGAAAATGAAATTACATAATATGATTACATTATTTCGTTATGAAGAGAAGAGATGCAATAATAAAGAGAGTTGAAATAGATTGTGGAAGGTGAGAATATGCGCTTACTTGTAGTAGAAGATAATGCCTCGTTATTAGAGTCTATCGTACAAATTTTACGTGATGAATTTGAAGTGGATACGGCAATGAATGGGGAAGACGGCTTGTTTTTGGCGCTGCAAAACATTTATGATGCAATTTTGCTTGATGTGATGATGCCAGAAATGGACGGATTTGAAGTGATTCAAAAAATACGTGATGAAAAGATTGAAACGCCAGTCCTGTTTTTGACAGCGAGGGATTCTTTAGAAGATCGAGTGAAAGGATTGGACTTTGGTGGAGATGATTATATTGTTAAACCGTTTCAGGCCCCTGAATTAAAAGCGAGAATTCGTGCATTACTACGCAGAAGTGGTAGTTTAACAACACAGCAGACCATTCGCTATAAAGGGATTGAATTGTTCGGAAAAGATAAAGACATTCAAGTAGATGGACAAGGTATTAAGCTGACATTAAAACAATATGAGCTACTAGAGTATCTCATTCAAAATAGCGGGAAGATTTTAATGCGTGAACAAATTTTTGATCGTGTTTGGGGATTTGATTCTGATACGACAGTAGCAATTGTAGAAGTGTATGTACATCATTTACGTAAAAAATTAGAACCATTCGGTTATCAGAAAGATATTCAAACCGTTCGTGGTATTGGATATATATTAAAAGAACAATGAGAAAGGGAAGCATGTTTCAAAAGACACGTATTCGTCTAACTATATTGAATTCGTTAGTATTTATCCTATTAATAGGTGTATTAGGTAGTATTATTTATTCGTACACATACAAGCGTACTTATAATGAAGTGGATCAATCTATAAAAATGATAACTCAGTATAGAGAAAAATTTGATGTTAAAATGCCACCACCAAGAAAACGTATAGAGAATATCAAAATTCGAGACCCACGGATAACTATAATAACTTGGAATGGAAAAATAGTGGAGATAGAAGGCGATAACCATAAATTTCGCTCTAACTTTGAAGGGGATTTGGAAAAGTTTTCTCCAAAAAAGGTAGGGGATTTGCAAGATATTGAAGTGCAAGGACGATATTTTAGAATGTTTGCGTTTCAAGAAGATGGAAAAATAGTTCAAATTGTACGTGATACAACAGCTGAAGAAGAAATGCTAAATACTTTATTTTTAATTCTCATAATAGGTTGTAGCATAGGCAGTCTATGTGCAATAGGTATCGGTTTTTTCCTAGCTGGCAGGGCACTCATACCTATTCAAAATTCATGGGAGAAACAGCAGCAATTCGTTTCCGATGCATCACATGAATTAAGAACACCGCTTGCAGTTATTCAATCAAAAACGGATGTATTATTCCAGTCCCCATCCGCTACGATAGAAGAAAAAGCCGTGGATATCTCTACAATTTCAAAAGAATGTAGGCGGCTATCGAAACTCGTTAGCAATTTATTGTTGTTAGCACGTTCGGATTCTAATCAAATTGAGATGGATAAGAAAACATTTGAACTGGATAAGTTGTTAGAAGAAATTATAAATCCATATAAAGAAATTGCCTCTTATCAAGAAAAAGCGATGATATTAAAAGTAGAACATGATATAACGTTTATGGGTGATAGAGAGAGAATCCATCAAATGATGGTCATATTGTTAGATAATGCGATGAAGTATACGAATGAAGATGGGCATATTCAAATTGATTGCACACAAACGAGTAATTCAATTCGTATACGGGTGAAAGATAATGGGATAGGAGTTAAAGAAGAAGATATTCCAAATTTATTTGATCGTTTTTATCAAGGAGACAAAGCAAGAAGTATGTCAGAAGGAGCTGGGTTAGGTCTTTCAATCGCTAATTGGATTGTAGAAAAGCATTATGGAAAAATATCGGTAGAGAGCAAATGGGGAGAAGGAACTTGTTTTGAAGTGATTTTCCCAAAAAATCAAAGATTATAAGTGAGAAGACGACCTTGTTTTTACAAGGTCGTCTTTTTTAAGGGAAAGTTAAGGAATAACTTGTAGCATGTATTACATAATGGAAACTTGTGATGGAAAGAAAAGATGTAAGTTTTTTTGAATGAACTGGATAAATCATAAGGTTATTTCTAACAGAGATGAAGTTTATGTATAGTATAAAAAAAAAATTATGGGAAAGCTGGAAAAAGAAAGCGTGAGAGGGAGGAAGAAGTCTTGAAAAAGAAAATGATGATGGTATTCACTATTGGAGTAATGAGTTTAAGTATATTAGGGGGTGCCTCCCCTTCTGGAATGACAAAAGGAAAGACAGATTACACGCAGCGTAGTAAAGAACAATTAAATGATGGGAAAATACATGCAATGCATACGGAAGAAAAAGCGGAAAAGTTAGGCATTGAAACGGATGGGAAAGAACAAATTACGTTAGAAAAAGAAATTCATGAGACGGAAGTAGGAAGAGAAGCTAATCAATTAGGTATCTCGGCAGAAGGGAAAGATGTTGGAATTCTTTCAGAAGAAATTTATGAAACAAAAGTGAGGAAAGAAGCGTTGAAACTAGGAATATCTATAGAGAATACGTCGATTGTAAGTTTAATTGATCAAATTAATAAGATTAAAATTAATAATGAAGCAGAAAAGCTTGGTGTTTCAACTGAAGGAAAAGAAATAGAAGAGATTGAGGAAGAAATCTACGGAACGAAAGTTAGAGAAGAAGCAGAAAAGCTAGGTATTGCTCAACAAGGAAAAGAGATGGAAGAGTTAGCACAAGAAGTGTACGAACAAAAAGTACAGGAAGAAGCAAAAAAATATCATATTGATTTATATGGCAAAGATATATATCAAGTATTAAGAGAAATAAATGAGCAAAAGGTAATAGAAATAGCAGATGAGCTAGGTATGGATAGAACGAATTTGAAGATTCAAGATTTAGCGGAGAAGATAAATCTTGAACAACCTGAAAAGGGAAAAGAGCTTAAGTTTGTTCCTATGGTTCAAACAGATGCTGATGCGTTTTATTCGTATTTAACGAATTAAAAAGGGCGTGAGAGTGATACGAAAATGGAAGTGGTATATATGTATGGCCTTACTATGTATAGGGGTATGGGGTGCATATACAAATGGAATTACAAAGTATGTGGAGAAAGTAAAGGGGGTACTATTTTCAAGTGTACAAAGTCAAAAACGAATAGAGTTTAGTAATAACGATGAAAAAGTCATGTTATCAAATGTGCCTTTAATTCAGCAATTACCAGAGTTAGATAGAGGCTGCGAAGTAACAAGTTTAGCGATGATGTTACAATACGCAGGTGTTTCTGTAGATAAGATGAAATTAGCAAATGAAATAAAAAAAGTTAATTTTATGGAAGATGGTGTACGTGGGAATCCGAATGAAGGATTTGTAGGGAATATTTATACCTTTTCTGAATCCGGATACGGTGTATATCACGGACCACTTTTTCAGTTAGCAAAAAAATATTTACCGAATAAAGCTGTGGACTTAACAGGGAAGAGTATAGAAGAAATTTATAAGAGTGTAAAAGCAGGGCACCCGGTAGTCATGATTACGAATGCAACATATGCTCCTTTAGATGAAGATGAATTTACTACATGGGAAACAAATAGTGGGGATGTTTCTATTACGTATAATGAACATTGTGTTGTACTTGTTGGGTACGATAAGGAATCTGTATATATTCGAGATCCCCTCGATGATAGCTTAGATGTAAAAGTGCCAAGAGGAAAATTTGAACAGGCATGGGTGCAGATGGGGAGTCAGGCAATTAGCTATGTAAATAACCCCAAATAAATTAGGAAGAAGAGCATGAACTATATAACTATAAGGTGAAGGATAAAGATTTAAGGAATTGTAAGAGAAGCTGTTAAAAAACAAGAGAACTTTAGCTTATTATATATGCTAAAGTTCTCTTGTTTTTTAGGATTAAAATGTTTAGGAGAAGTGGATATGTAAAAATGCATAATTGACGAAAAAATTACATGTTATCATTATATATTGTTTTATACATGTTGATTGTATAAAATTACACAAGTGTTCTATTACATAAAGGAGGCTTATTATGCAAAATATATTTAACTGGGTTAAAAGTATGAGTATCAAGAAAAAATTAATCATTTCATTTTTTATTATTTTAACTATACCAGGACTTATTATCGGTGGTGTTTCATATCAAACTGCCAAAACAAATTTTGAACATCAAATGACCGATAAAGCAAAGGAGAATATTTCAGTTTTAAATACTGTTATTTCTCAAAATATAGAAGAGAAATTTGTTGATGCGACGTACTTTTCAGACATCTTAACAGAGGATACATATCCAAATGGACAAGAAGAAATAGTAAGAACGAAGTTAGCACAATATATAAAGCTTCATCCAGAAGTAGAAGGTATTTATATTGGAACGCAGACGGGTAAGTTTATAAGAGAACCATTTATTCAAATGTCTGATGGCTATAACCCAACAGATAGATCATGGTATAAAGAAGCGCATGAAAATAAGGGAAAGGTAATTGTTACTGCACCGTATCAATCAGCATCTACAAAAAATATGGTAGTGACAATTGCTAAAGAAGTAAAAGATGGTAAAGGTGTTATAGGTATTAACTTGAAT
The DNA here is from genome assembly GCF_000832605.1 of Bacillus mycoides. Lineage (GTDB taxonomy): Bacteria > Bacillota > Bacilli > Bacillales > Bacillaceae_G > Bacillus_A > Bacillus_A mycoides. Next base: position 5,170,835 of record NZ_CP009692.1, on the reverse strand, counting down.
TTGGATAACATCCTCAAGGTTTCAAAAATGATTAATATTGGTGAAAAAGGCTATGCAGTTATTTTAGATCAAAATAAGCAAATTGTTAGTCATCCGTCTAGAAAGCCAGGTTCAAAGGTTACTGATCCTTGGATTAAACCAATTTATGAAGACAAACAAGGAAATGTATCTTATACAGAACAAGATGATAAAAAGAATTTAATCTTTACAACAAATGAGAAAACAGGATGGAAAATAGTTGGAGTTATGTTTGACGAAGAAATTATGCAAGCTGCCAGTCCAGTGTTTTATAAGACTTTGATTGTCATAGCTATCGCTATTGCATTTGGTAGTGTATTAATTTATTTCATTACAAATTCTATTACAAGGCCATTACGACAAATAGCTGAATCGGCACATAAAATTAGTAAGGGAGATTTAACAGAAAAAATTACAATCCATTCCAAGGATGATATAGGGAAACTAGGGAATGCATTTAATGAAATGTCTACGTCTTTACAAGATGTGATCACCCAAATTAGCTTTTCAGCAGAACATGTTGCAGCATCGGCAGAAGAGTTAACAGCGAGCGTACAGCAAGCGAATGATGCCACAGATCAAATTACAATTGCAATGGAACAAGTATCAGGTGGGGCTGAATCACAAAGCCAAGGTGTTGAAGAAGGCGCGGCTACATTACAACAAGTAAATACAGCAATTCAAGATGTAACTGGAAGCGCAGAGTCAATTTCTATTTCCTCATTACATGCGCGAGAAAGAGCTGAAGAGGGAGAAGATTTAGTTGAACAAACCGCAAAACAAATGCAGTCTATTTCTAGGTCGGTATCCCAGTCAGATGCTATTATTAAACTTCTTGATGAGAAATCAAAGCAGGTAGGAGCTATTTCTGAAGCAATTCAAAACATTGCTACTCAAACGAACTTATTAGCTTTAAATGCAGCTATTGAAGCGGCAAGAGCAGGGGAACAGGGCCGAGGCTTTGCTATTGTAGCAGATGAAGTAAGAAAGTTAGCAGAGCAATCAGGAGAGTCATCCGGAGAAATCGCGAATTTAATTACGGAAATTAAGGCTGATATTGAACATACTGTTAAGGCAATGGATAATGTGAGTGGGGAAGTTCAACAAGGCTTAGATGTTGTAACAAAAACGAAAGTAAGTTTTACAGAAATTTTAAGTTCTACTACTCATATTGTTTCTCAAGTTAATCAAATGGTAGAAACAACGAAGAGTATAGCTGGAGATGCAAACGAAGTAACAAATGCTATTGATGAAATTGCAGCGGCGGCAGAAGAAAATACAGCTAGTATGCAAAGTGTCGCAGCTTCAACAGAAGAACAAGTAAATTCGATGGAAGAAATTAGTTCGGCTTCGCAAAACTTAGCTGAGATGGCCGAAGAACTACAAGCAATGACTAGTAAATTTAAAGTATAATAACAGCAAATAAGTAAGGAGAAAATAATATCACCTTACTTATTTTTATATTCAGTAATTAGGGGAGTCATTAACGGGATGAAAAAAAGAAAAAGACTATGGAATTTATGGAAAACGATTACATTGTTAGTTTGTACGGTTGTAATTTTTTCTTTACTTGTTACAGATATATTAATTAGTCATAATGTAGAGCGGACAACGGAGGATAGCCAGGCAGAGAAAGCGAAAACAATTGCACATATTGTGGCGAATGATTCAGTTGTAATCAATGGTTTGATTGGGAAAGCAGATACTTCAGCAATCCAAACGTATACAAATAGGATATTAAAAAATACAGGTGTTCAATTTATTGTAGTTATGGATATGGATGGAATAAGAAAATCTCATCCAAATCCTCAAAAAATAGGTCATCATTTTATTGGGGGAGATGAAGGACCTGCATTGAAAGGGAAGGAACATGTATCGCTAGCAGAAGGAACTTTAGGTATTTCAATGCGAGTGTTTGTACCAATATTTTCTGAAACAGGGGAACAGCTTGGAGCAGTAGCTGTCGGTATTTCAGCAGATAATGTAAAAGAAAGAGTTAAGCAAAGTAGACATATTATTTATATTGGTGTCGGAGTTGGAGTATTAGTTGGGATTATAGGAGCAATATTGCTAGCTAGACATATAAAGAAAAGTTTATTTGGTCTTGAGCCGCATAGGATAGCAAAAATTCTTGAAGAAAGAAATACGATGTTGCTTTCGGTGAAAGAAGGTATTATTGCTGTAGATAAAGAGGCGAATGTAACTTTAATAAATAATGAAGCGAAACGGCTATTTAAAAAAAGTGGACTGGAAGAAGACTTTATTGGTAAAGATGTTGAATTGTATATGCCAAATTCACGTATAAAAGAAGTGTTGCAAACAGGCGAGGTACAATTAAACGAAGAACAAAATATTTACGGAATTACGATTGTCACAAATCGTGTTCCTTTATATGTAAAAGGAGAAATAGTTGGCGCGATCGCAACATTTCGTGATAAAACAGAAATTAGAAAATTAGCAGAGGAACTAACTGGTATTAGGCTATATGCGGAAGCGTTACGGGCACAATCTCATGAATTTATGAATAAAATGCATGTCGTATTAGGGCTCACACATATGAAACAGTATGAAGAATTGCAGAAATATGTAAGTAGTATGGTATCAGAGCATCAATATGAAATTGGTGGGGTTATGAAAAGAATAAAAAGTCCAGTATTTGCTGGTTTTTTACTAGGTAAACTTAGCTATGCTAGGGAGAAAAATATAAAGTTAATTATAAGTGAAGATTCTTACTTGCCGGAAATATATGATGAAAGTATTACTCATGAACTTATTACGATTGTAGGGAACTTAATAGATAATGCATTAGAGGCAGTGATACATTGCAAAAAGAAACAAGTTGAAGTTGGGATACAATATCAGAATACATTAACTATTACAGTGCAAGATACGGGGAAAGGTATAGAAGAAGACGCAGTGGATGCATTATTTACAAAAGGTTATTCCACAAAAGGGGATAATCGCGGTTATGGTTTGTATCTTGTAAAAGAAAGTATACAGCGAATAAATGGGGAGATTCACATTTCCTCCTTATTAGGAGAGGGAACAACGATAACAATTGAAATACCTAAAGGTAGGGATGAGAAGCAAATATGATTAAAGTTTTAATTGTAGAAGATGATCCGATGGTTGCGATGTTAAATACGCATTATTTAGAGCAAGTGGGAGGGTTTGAACTTGTCCATGCAGTTAACTCAGTTAAAGAAGCGATAGAAGTGTTAGAGAGGTCACGAGTAGACTTCATATTACTTGATATTTTTATGCCTGAGGAGACTGGATTTGAGCTGTTAATGTATATTCGAAATCAAGAAAAAGAAATTGATATTATGATGATTTCAGCTGTGCATGATATGGGAAGTATCAAAAAAGCATTACAATACGGGGTTGTAGATTATTTAATTAAACCCTTTACATTTGAACGATTTAAAGAGGCGTTAACTGTATATCGAGAAAAATTTACTTTCATGAAAGAACAACAAAAAATTAGTCAATCGGAATTAGATTCATTAATTTTGCAAAAAGAAAGAAGAGAGCCAACTGTCACTAAAGAGCTTCCGAAAGGATTAACAAAGCAAACATTGCAACTCATTTGGCAGAAAATCGCATCGCTTAATGGACAAGCATTTACAACTGATGAAATGGCGCAATTAGTAGGGGTTTCGAGAGTTTCTATTCGAAAGTATGTAATGTTTTTGACTGAAATCGGAGTATTAGAGAATGAAATGGTGTATCAAAATGTGGGAAGACCGGTGAGTAAATTAAGGTGTATTGACCGGAATAAAATAGACTTTTACGTATAAGCGACTTATTATAGGTCGCTTATACTTTTTTTAATTACAAAACCAATTACAAAACTTACAAAAACTATTTTTACTATTGAAAGCGTTTTAATATTGTTATTAAGAAAACAAGGGGGTGCCATATGGGAATTCAAAAGAATGTGGAAGCGGTATCATTTTCTGAAGGCAATGAATTGAAAAGTGAATCTTTCGCTTCTAAAATTATGAACGTTAAAATCGGTGTTATACCTTTACCGTTATACGTAGTATTGGCTGCTATTATTTATGGAGCATCTGTATATAATAAATTACCAGCAGATATGATTGGTGGTTTTGCAGTTATTATGATCATGGGTATTTTCTTAGGTGATATTGGAATGAGAATTCCGATATTAAAAAATATCGGTGGTCCAGCAATTCTCTCATTATTTATTCCATCGTTACTTGTATTTTTTAACTGGATGAATCCAGCTTCAATGGAAGCTGCGACTATGTTAATGAAAAAATCGAACTTTTTATATTTATATATTTCTTGTTTAGTAGTTGGAAGTATTTTAGGAATGAACCGTAAAGTGTTAGTGCAGGGTTTCGTTCGTATGTTTATTCCTTTAGTAGTAGGGACGTTAGCTTCTGTAGCAGTGGGCTTATTAGTCGGTTCACTATTTGGATTTGAAATGAAGCAGACATTCTTCTTTATCATCGTACCAATTGTGAGTGGTGGTATCGGAGAAGGGATTTTACCATTGTCGCTAGCTTATAGTGATATTTTAAATGAATCATCAGCAACATTTGTATCACAGCTTATTCCGGCAGCTATTATTGGGAATATGTTTGCAATCGTGAGTGCAGGGTATATGAAGCGTTTAGGTGAGAAGAAACCGGAGCTTAGTGGTAACGGTGTATTAGTGAAAACAGACAATCAAGCAGATTTATTAAAAGAACAAAATACAGAGAAGCCAATTGACTTCTCATTAATGGGAGCAGGTTTATTAATTGCATGTACGTTCTTCATCTTCGGAGGATTTGCTTCTAAGTTCATCGGTATTCCTGGGGCAATCATTATGATTTTCTCAGCAGCACTTGTGAAATACTTTAAATTAATGCCAGCAAAAATGGAGCAAGGAGCATTCCATTTATATAAATTTATTTCAAAGAATTTAACTTGGCCGTTAATGGTCGGGTTAGGATTGCTATATATTCCGTTAAAAGACGTAGCAGCAGTTCTTTCGGTAGGATATGTTGTTGTGTGCGCATCGGTTGTTCTTACAATGGTAGCGTCAGGTTTTCTTGTAGGGAAAGTGATGAAAATGTATCCAGTTGAATCAGCGATTGTAACTGGATGTCATAGTGGCTTAGGTGGAACTGGAGATGTTGCTATTTTATCAGCTTCAAATCGTATGGAATTAATGCCGTTCGCACAAATTTCAACGCGTTTAGGTGGGGCTGCAATGGTCGTAACAGCGACAATTTTATTAAAAATGTTTTCATGATCAAACAAGCTAGCTATATTCATATAGCTAGCTTGTCAAATTAAGGGGAGATTATAAGTATGTTAGAAAATCAAATTAATGAAAGATCATTGTTATTGCATAAAGAGTTAGTAGGGAAAATTGAGATTACAAGTAAAGTAGAAGTGAATACAGCGGATGATTTAAGTTTGACTTATACACCAGGTGTAGCGGAGTCTTGCAAAGCAATTGCGGCAGATGAGGAAACAGCTTATGACTATACAGCACGAGGGAATATGGTTGCAGTTGTTTCAGATGGAACTGCAGTACTTGGTTTAGGGAATATTGGACCGAAAGCGGCTATGCCTGTTATGGAAGGGAAAAGTATTTTATTTAAGAAGTTTGCGAATGTAGATGCTTTCCCGCTATGTTTAGGTACGACTGATGTGGATGAAATCGTTACCCTTGTGAAAAATTTAGAACCTACATTTGCAGGTATTAATTTAGAAGATATTGCAGCGCCACGTTGCTTTGAAATTGAAAAACGATTAAAAGAAGAAACGAATATTCCTGTATTTCATGATGATCAGCATGGGACGGCTATTGTCGTTTTAGCAGCTGTTATTAATGCATTAAAAGTTGTAAGTAAACAAATGGATGATGTGAAAATTGTTATTAACGGTGCGGGTTCGGCAGGAATTGCAATTGGGAAATTATTATTAAAAGCTGGCGCAAAACATATTACGTTAGTTAGCTTAGAAGGTATTGTTTGTGAAGGTGAAACATGGATGAACGAAGCACAAATCGAAGTTTCAAAGAAGACAAATCGTGAATATGTGCGTGGAACATTAAAAGAAGCGATTCATCAGGCTGATATTTTCATTGGCGTATCTGCTCCTAACGTATTAACGAAAGAACTTGTACAGACGATGAATGAGAAAGCGATTGTGTTTGCAATGGCGAATCCAATTCCAGAAATATTCCCAGAAGATGCATTAGAAGCTGGAGCTGCTGTAGTTGGAACTGGTCGTTCTGATTATTCAAATCAAGTAAATAATGTATTAGCGTTCCCTGGTATATTCCGTGGTGCATTAGACGTACGCGCGACTGATATTACAGAAGAGATGAAATTAGCAGCAGCATATGGGATCGCTAACATAATTACGGACGAAGAGCGTAATGCGAATTATGTAATTCCCAATCCATTAGATAAAAGAGTTGTTCCAAGTGTTGCAGAAGTAGTAGCGAAAGCAGCCATTGATTCAGGTGTGGCACAGATTACGAAAATGCCAAGTTATAAATAGTCAAAAGCAGCGCCTTAAAAAGGCACTGCTTTTTTTGAGATAAGAAATCAAAATAATGAAGAAGTGTAAATTTATTCAAGCCCCGTTCATTATTTATTTAACTCCATTGCAACTTGTTTACCATTTATTAAAACCTCAGTTACTGCTACGATCACTTCTATCATTTTTTTCATCTCTCATCTCTCCTCGCGTCATTTCTTACTTTAAGTATAAGAGAAGAGAGATAATCCACCTATCGAAGTACGTGACGTAGAAATTACATTGTTGTAAGGAAGTGTTTCAGTTTTGTCACTTTATTCGGCATTGATTACAAATTGATCATAATATCTTTCATTCACATATATGTTTAATACCCATAATCCAGATGAAGGTAGTGACATTACGAGAGGGAGTTCCTTTACGGTTGTATCGACTGTATTTGAAGTAGTCCAAGTTTGTTTGGAGGTTTCTTTTTGAAAGAGTACTGGTGTTGGAGTTGTAGTTCCTTGTTTTAACGCGATAATAGATAGTTTTCCAGTTGGCATTTCAGGATCCAGGAAGAACCACATTATTTCATTTTGCTCATTTGCGATAATAGAGCTATCAGCCATTGCAATTTTTCTTTCAATGCCTTTTAACGGTATTTTTCCTTCTACGAATGATGGTGCTTCTTCCCAATTTACATCTTTTAAGACACTAAGGTGAAAAAAGGAAGGTGCGTTAATTTGAGAGGATGACGTTTCTATTACTTCTTTTTTAGGTACATTTGAATCGGGTTGCGATTGCGCGCAGCCAGTAATGAGGAAGGAGAAAAGTAGCATAGTTCCGATTTTTTTCATGGTGCCACACTCCTAATTTTTATTGTTAGTGTAATTGTATTTGCTAGAAGACGAGACAATTCCTTTAAATCATAAAAAGAGGTCGTAAGTTTTGTACGACCTCTTTTGACATTTTCTATCCCAATTGGTGAGGGCTAATAATCAGTGGGGGATGGAACCCCCCACTGATTAAAGTTTCACTTTATATTTGTTCAGTTGAAAAGGTTGGTTCTCTCTCTTTTTGAGGCATTGTTAAGAAAATAACAGAAAGGACGATACATACTCCGCCTAATAATTGATATGCTCCAAAAGATTCATTAAGCCAAGCGATTGAAACGATGGCAGCTACAAGTGGTTCAATGCTAGATAAAATACTTGTTTCTGTTGCTGCTAAATATTTAAGACTCCCGATATAAAGAAGGAAAGAAAGAGTGCCACTTATAATGATAAGAATAAGCATAGAAAAAGTTTGAAGTGTGAAAGTTTGCGAAATCTGACTCCACCCAAAAGAACGATTACAAATAAGCAGTGCAATCCCTCCAATTAACATCCCCCAGCCAATTACTATAGTTGTTCCGCATTCTTTAATAAGGGAAGCCGGATGAAGGGTATAAAACGCAAAACCAATCGCTGTTAATAGGCCGAAAGTAATAGCTGCTTTAGATAAAACAATATTTTCAATTGAACCGTTTGTAATAATAAAGTATGTCCCTGTTAGAGCAGTTATAATTGCGAGTATTTGCATAGAAGCAGGGAATTTCTTTTGCTCAAACGCAACGTAAATTGTAATAAGAACAGGACCTAGAAATTGAAATAGTGTTGCCGTTACGGCATTACTAATATGAACTGTTTCGATAAAGGCGTATTGCGCACCGAGCATGCCAAGAATAGAGAAAATAATAAGCTGTATAGAATGTCTAGGGTGTTTCCAAATTTGAAATATGTTTTGTTTCTTTATTAGTAAGAAAGACAAAATAAATACTCCTGCAAGCAACAAGCGAATTGTTAAAAAATCAATTGATGATACGTTCGTATGTTGAAATAGCCATTGAATCATCGGTCCAGATAATCCCCATAATGTGGCTCCTGTAATAATCATAATGAGTCCGATACGTCTACTTTTGTTCATGATCATGCATCTCCTCTTTAGTATTTGATTTTTTATGTGTGACATGATAAAAGGAATTATATATAAAATCTGGTACTGTAAAAAGTATCAGATTTTAGTTTTATTAAGGGGTCAGATATTATGTTAGAATTAACGCCTAATTTAAATATGAATAGTAAGAAGGCATTGTATGTGCAGTTGTATGAGTATATAAAAAAAGAAATTAAAGATGGAACGATTCTATCTTTTACGAAATTACCGGCTAAGCGAAAGTTAGCAACACATTTACAAGTAAGTAAAAATACAGTAGAGGCGGCTTACGAGCAATTACTTGCAGAAGGTTATATTGAGTCAATTTCGAGAAAAGGTTATTTTGTATGTAAGGTTGAGCAAATGGTTCATGTAGAAGAAAACGAAGAGAGAATAGAAGAAGTATCCTTTCAGGAGAGGGATTATAAATTTGATTTCACACAAACAGGAGTCGATACAAATGCTTTTCCGTTCAATATGTATCGGAAAATTATAAATGACGTATGGCAGCCTCATAATAATGAGTTGCTCTTTCTTGGTCACCCACAAGGAGAATGGAGCTTAAGAGAAGAAATTGCGAACTATTTGTATGAATCTAGAGGTGTGCGTTGTGCAGCTAGTCAAATCGTATTAGGAGCGGGAACACAAATATTAGTGAAACTACTGTTTCAATTATTAAAGGGAAGTAATTATGCAGTTGAAAATCCAGGATATCATAGAAAAATGGTTGTTTTTGAACAGGGAGAAAAAAGAGTTCAAATGTTATCTTTGGATAGAGATGGAATTTGTATTGTAGATTTAGAGAATAGTGATGCGAACGTTGTATTTGTTACTCCTTCCCATCAGTTTCCGTACGGAATGATTATGCCTATCACGAGAAGGATGCAGCTTTTACAATGGGCGAAGAAAGAAGAAGGTAGGTATATTATTGAAGATGATTACGATAGTGAATTTCGTTATTCGGGAAAACCTATACCGGCACTGCAAGGGTTAGATACAGACGGGAAAGTAATTTATATGGGGACGCTATCTAAAGCATTGTTGCCATCATTACGGATGAGCTATATGGTGTTACCAAAGAAATTGATTAAAAAGTATCAACAACAATATTTATTTTATACACAAAGTGTTTCAAGAATGGATCAAGAAGTGATTAGAAGGTTTTTAAGTGAAGGGTATTGGGAAAAACATATTCATAAAATGCGTGTCGTCTATCGAAAGAAGAGAGATCGACTTGTTTTTGAACTAGAAAAGTACTTCTCAAATCGTGTTGAAGTGATAGGAGAAGATTCAGGATTGCACATTTTATTAAAGGTGCATAATGGAATGCGGGAAGAAGAATTAATTAAAGAAGCTGCGAAACATAGTATCAAAATATACCCTGTGTCTACGTACTATAAAGACGGTACTGCACCTGAAAATATAGTGCTACTTGGATTTGCGATTTTATCAGAAGAAGAAATTGCGAAAGCGATTCAATTATTAAATAAGGCATGGTTTATAAAAAAGTAAAAAACATCCTCATAAATGCGAGGATGTTTTTTATTATTTTTCTTCATCTAGGAAAAGAACCATATGCTCTTCATCCCAATATTGTCCGTTATATTTTAATGAACGTTCTTGCACACCAAATGTTTTAAACCCTAATGACTCGTAAAGTTTTTTTGCACCATCGTTGCCAACAACAACATCAAGCATAACTTGCTCTACTTCTAAAGATTTAGCAAGCTCAAGACATTCTTTAATAAGTGCTTTTCCCGCTCCAAGTCCGCGTGCTTTTGGAGACACGTATACTGAACCAATTTTAGCTTTATGTTCTTGTTTTACATATGGTTTCGTTTCCAGTGTTGCAACTCCGATTAATTCTCCATCTTTAAATGCACCTAGTGTATAGTTCTCATCTTGTGCTAATTTTTGGGCTTTATATTCAATAGCACACTCTTTATTAATAATATCTTCATAAGAAGAGCTGAAAGCTTCCGGGTTTTGTTTTAACCCTTCTACTCGAAGTTCTAAGTAAATTTCTGCTTCGTCTTTTGTTAATACATGGATATCCAATTATATCACCCTCCAAATCTTTGACAGTTGTACCTATATTTTATATTGAAATAAGAATAATTTCAAAAGCTTAGCTTATAATAGTTGGTTTTATAAATAAAATAGCACCAGTAGTGTTGACTACTACTGGTGATTTCACGCATATATTATACAAATGGTAATTCAATTATAAATTCTGTTCCGACTTCTAATTCGCTTTTAACTTCAATAGAACCATTATGAAGTTCTACAATTTCTTTTGCAACAGCCAGTCCGATACCTTTTCCACCTGTAGCTCGTGTTCTGGATTTATCGACACGGTAAAAGCGATCAAAAACATGTGGGATATCTTCTTTTGGAATACCTTCACCTTCATCTTGTACACTTATTGTAAAAGTATTCGCACTGGTTAGTACACGTATTATTATAGAAGTGTTTTCTGGTGAATGTTGATAAGCATTGTGTAATAAATTTAACATAACTTGTTCCATACGTCTTTCGTCTATGCAAACTTCTAAATCATCTTTGCAATGTACATGGAGTTGCATTTGTTTGTTTGTTAATGTTGTTTTTGTTTTTTCAACCATTCGTTCTAAAAATGGTTTAAGAATTACTTTTTGTTTTTTTATAACAAACTGGTGTTGCTCTAATTGTACAAGCATAAATAAATCTTGTACGAGATCGGTTACACTATCCGTTTCGTCTTCAATGATTTGTAAGTATTCTTCACGTTCTTCTTTCGTTAGAGAATCTCTTTTTGCTACCTTTGCATAACCTTTCATATAGGTTAATGGAGTTAGTAATTCATGCGCTACACTAGCGAGAAATTCGCTTCGTTCTTTTTTCATATACGTAAGTTCACTAGATAAATCTTCAATCGTTTTTGCTAAGCTTCCAAGTTCATCATTTCGTTTAATTCCTAATTGAATCGGCTTATTTAATTTTGACATTTTTTCTGTCGCCCGCTTCATTTTTATAAGCGGTTCTGTAATAACACGAGAAAAAACAAAGACAGAAATAGTAGTTAAAATAATTGTCAAAACACTAATGATAAGAAATTGATTCATGAGTTTAAGTAACATATTTTCTAAGAAAGATGTCTTTAATAACATATATAACTTACCTTGAAATCCTTGAATTTCCAGCGGGCTTACTGTTGAGATGAATTTTGATTTTTTCCAGTTTTTTTCAACGATTAATCCACCTTCTGGGATAGTCTCAGTTTTACAAGTAAGTTGTTTTTGCATTTCTTTCGTTACGGGTTCTGAGGTAGAAATAATTTTGCCGTTATTGTCTGTTATAATGATAGCTATATCAGAGTTAGCAATTAATTCTGATTCAACTAAGTGTTCAGCCTCAGTGTTGATATCAAACTCGGGGTACACAGCACGTTTAGGTCGTTTACTGTGTTCAGCGCTTTCTGTGAGTTGCCTTTCTTTAGAATATGCACCCCACTTCGCGCGGTTTTTAATCATTTTACTATAGCGATTTCCTTTCTCTAAAAGAGCAAGAGTTTCCTCTTCAATGCGTATGTTTGAAAGGTTCTTATAAAAAGATACGAAGGCAATTGTTTCAATACATAAAGCTAATATTAAAAAGTATGTCCCAACTTTAAGGGAAAGTTTGCTCATTTTCTCACCATACCTTATTTCATATAGAGTGAAACTTTAATCAGTGGGGTTTTATCCATCCCCACTGATTAAAGTAATTATTCACTTTTCCATTTATATCCGACTTTATAGACGGTTTCTAAGTAATCTTCAACTGGAAATTCTTTTTTGCGTAATTTATCACGGATATTACGAATATGTGAATCGATAGTTCTGTATTCGATGTCTGTTTGATAGCCCCAAATCTTTTCGATTAAATCGTCTCGGCTGTAGGCACGGTTTGTATTTTGTAAAAAGAGTCCAAGTAACGAGAATTCAATAGGAGTTAGTGAGATTCTTTCACCATAAACTGTAACAGTATGTTTCGTTTTATCCCACTCAATACCATTGAAGCTAACAAAGCCATCTTTCTTCGTACGGCGTAATATAGCCTCGATTCGCGCGACTAATACATGCTCATCGAATGGTTTTGTAATGTAGTCATCTGCTCCCATAGTCAGACCTTTGACCATATCATAATTTTGGTTGCGAGCTGTTAGCATAATAATTGGAACGTTGGAAATTTGACGGATTTGATAGCAAGTATCCCACCCATCCATATTCGGCATCATAACATCTAATAAAATAATATCGAAGTCCTTTTGTTCGATTAATTCTAGCGCTTCAAGGCCAGAAGTAGCTTTCATACAAAAATAGCCACGAGGGCTTAAGAACAGATCTAACAATCGTAACATACGTTCTTCATCGTCTACTAATAAAATTTTCACCATAATCTTGTGCACCCCAAACTATTCATTCTACTTGTATAGTTTACATGAAAATAATAAAAAACTCTTTTTATGTGATTGAATGGATGGCTGATTTTTTCAATCAGGGCAATTGACATAAAAAATGCACTAGTTTTGCACAACTATTTTTTATAATAGAAAACGTAGCGACACAAATACCCTATGTTGCGACATAACGTCATGTCATTTTATTTATAAAATGACAATTCCATTCTATTGTGTATGTGAGATAGAGAGGGTTTTCGTATTCACCTCGCATCGGATAAGAAAAATTTCCTATCTCACACTTTTTTTAAAAGGGGATTGTACACATGAGTAAAAAAGTAGAGCATTTACAAAAAGAAAAGCAAGATCGTAATGCGGTTGTAATGTGTGTTGCGGTATCTATGCTTATTATGATAAGTTGTGTAAATAAATTTTTCGGGATTTTATAATAGAAAAAAAGCTTATTGCTTCTTAAGAAGCAATAAGCTTTTTTTATGTATTCTATATAATAAACCAAGGTAAAATTGCTAATCCAGAAGTTACAATTGCTGTAGCAAATATTAAAAAGATAGCTTGTTTGTTTTGTTTCATGTTACATTCTCCTCTACATATCAATTGCTTGCTATACGTTTACTTAATAATTAGCGGGAGATGGATCCTCCTCGCTGAGTAAAGTTTCACTTTATATTTTTAGTATAACGAATGGAAAGGATTGGAACGATCGATAAAGGTGACATGAAGATTACATTGTTGTAATGAAAAAAGCATCTTAATTAATAAGAAGATGCTTTTGAAAAATTATATTTAAATGTTAATTATTTAAGAATAAAACCATATGCTCTTCGTCCCAATATTGGCCATTATGTTTTAAGGACCGTTCTTGCACGCCGTAAGTTTGGAAGCCGAGGGACTCATATAATTTTTTTGCAGCAGTGTTATCAGCAACAACATCAAGCATGAGCTGTTCTACATGTAATTTATCGGCATTTTCAATAATCGCTTTAATTAAAGCTCGTCCTGCACCGAGACCACGCGCTTTTGGAGAAACAAAAACGGAGCCGATTTTTGCCTTATGCTCTTGCTTAATAAATGGCTTTGTTTCTAGAGTAGCAATACCGACTAAATCATTATCTTTGAAGACACCTAGAGTATACTTATCCGGATTGCTTAATCGCTTTGCCATAGCAGCGACAGGGTTTTCATGTTTAAGAACATCTTCATAAGAAGAGCTAAAAGCCTCAGGGTTTTTCGTTAAACCTTCCATACAAACTTTCAAATAAATTTCTGCGTCCTCTGTTGTTAATAAGCGAATTTCCATAGTTGTAACCTCCTAGATTGATTCAAATTTAATTCATTAACTTTGTAAGATTAAGTTTAGTTAAATGTATTCTGTGACTATTCTTTCTTAATTTGTAAAAGAATGAAAAGATTATGCTACTATGTTTTCATTTTATTTATCCCGTTATTTGTGGGCAGTAAAACTCCTACCTCAAAATTCGGCTGGAGCAAAGAAGTTAGGTGGGAGTCGGGCTGCCCGTAAAAGCCCGATTGGTGAAGGCTAATAATCAGTGGGGGATGAACCCCCCCCCACTGATTATAGTTTCACTTTATGTAATGAAATTATATATTAACTTTATTAACTATTCAAGGTTTTAATATGTTACATTTTTATAACTAAAATTTCCGCTTTGTAAAGGAGTCATTTTTATCCAACTATTCGTGGGAGTCAGATTGCCCGTAAAAGCCCAATTGGTTGGGCTAATAATCAGTGAGGAGGGAAAAACCCTCCACTGATTAAATTTTCACTTTCTTTTACGTATTCAATCGTTTATTTTGTAGCCATCGATTCGTTCCGGATGTGTATAAATATTGCAAGATCCATTTCGAATAAATCCTACTACGGTAATACCTAAATCGTGGGCGAGTTGCAGAGCTAGTTTAGTTGGAGCTGATTTAGATAGAACAATTTCGCAACCTATTTTTGAAACCTTTAACAAAATTTCAGATGAGATGCGTCCGCTAAACGCAATGATTTTCCCTTGAACAGAGATATTGTTTCGTAAACAATGACCGTATATTTTATCTAGCGCATTATGTCTTCCGATATCCATTCTTGATAAAAGAATGTTATTTCGATCACATAAAGCGGTATTATGCACACCACCCGTTTGGCGAAATGTAGTTGAAGATTGTTGTAAGGAATTCATTAGGTGAAAACATTCTTCCGGAGTAATAGTTATATGTATATCATGTAACTTTTTTGCTTTTGCTGCATCGTTGACGAAAACAAAACCTTGTCTACTTTTCCCGCAACAAGAAGTTACGTACCTTTTATTATATAAAGTTTGATAGAGCGGATTAATTTTTGATGATTTTACATGGACAATTCCGTTTTCTTTTTGGATCCATAATTCTTCAATATCTTTATAAGAAGAAATAATTCCTTCAGAAATTAAAAAACCGGTTACCATATCTTCAATGTAATTAGGAGTGCATACAACTGTTACGTATTCTTCGCTATTTAATTTAATTGTAATGGGAGATTCCGTAACAACCTCATCGGTTTGTTTTGAAAATGTACCAGATTGATAACGTACAATTGTATATGTTTCTTGAATAGGCCCCATATTAAATTCCCCTTTATATGTATTTTTCCCCATATTTATCATAAAACATCGAAAAAACAAAAGCATCTACTAACAAGAAGATGGCAGATTATTTTGGTTATTATTGTATATGTACGATATAATAGATTTGTAGAATAGCGACATTTTCAAGCTTTCGTAGTTATACCTTATAACATCTAGAATCGACTTCCAAAGGAAAGTATTTCAACAGGGCGCTTCAAAAATATGTACAACACAATTATGAAAACGGATTCATGATTGTGTTGTACAGTTAGTTGTAAGGAGAGGGGAAACTATGACAGAACAGACAGTCCGTGTAACCGTTGATGGTAAAGAATTTTTCGTATCAGGTGAAAAGACGATACTCCAATTGTTTAACGAAAGTAATTTAGAACATCCTCAAATTTGTCATGTACCAGAGGTAGATCCTATTCAAACTTGTGATACATGTATTGTAGAAGTGAATGGAAGTTTACTACGTGCCTGTTCGACGAAGTTGGAAGATGGCATGCATATTGAGAGGCAATCGGAACGTGCAAAGGAAGCACAAACTGAAGCGATGGATCGAATATTAGAGAATCATTTATTGTATTGTACAGTATGTGATAACAATAATGGTAACTGTAAAGTCCATAATACAGTACATATGATGGAGATTGAAGAACAGAAATATCCATATGAACCGAAAGTAAGTGCATGCGAAGTGGATACGTCGCATCCATTCTATCGATACGATCCAAATCAATGTATTGCTTGTGGGCAGTGTGTAGAAGTATGCCAAAATTTACAAGTAAATGAAACTTTATCGATTGATTGGAGTTTAGACCGTCCACGTGTTATTTGGGACAATGGTGTGAGTATAAATGACTCGTCTTGTGTTAGCTGTGGGCAATGTGTAACAGTTTGTCCTTGTAATGCATTAATGGAAAAAACGATGCTAGGAGAAGCTGGATTTATGACTGGTTTAAAACCAGATGTGCTAAATCCAATGATTGATTTTGTAAAAGATGTAGAGCCTGGATATAGCAGTATTTTAGCAGTTTCAGAAGTAGAGTCCGCGATGCGTAAGACGAAAATTAATAAGACAAAAACAGTTTGTACATTTTGTGGTGTAGGTTGTTCATTTGAAGTATGGACGAAAGATCGTCAAATTTTAAAAGTGCAACCTGTTTCAGATGCACCGGTTAATGGTATTTCCACATGTGTAAAAGGAAAATTCGGATGGGACTTTGTGAACAGTGAAGAGCGTATTACAAAGCCGTTAATTCGCCAAGGGGATATGTTTGTTGAGGCTTCATGGGAAGAGGCTCTTGAAGTTGTTGCATCTAATATGCAACATATTAAATCAGAGTATGGTAGCGATGCGTTTGGGTTTATTTCTTCTTCGAAAGTAACAAATGAAGAAAACTATCTTATGCAAAAACTAGCTCGTCAAATATATGGAACAAATAATGTAGATAACTGTTCCCGTTATTGCCAATCTCCAGCAACAGACGGTTTATTTAAAACTGTCGGTATGGGTGGAGATGCTGGAACAGTGAAAGATATTGCTGAGGCAGGTCTTGTTATTATTGTTGGGGCAAATCCAACAGAAGGACATCCTGTACTTGCAACTAGAGTGAAGCGTGCTCATAAATTACATGAACAAAAACTAATTGTCGCAGACCTTCGTAAACATGAAATGGCGGAGCGTGCTGATATATTTGTTCACCCGAGTCAAGGGACGGATTATGTATGGCTTGCTGGGATAACGAAATACATTATCGATCAAGATTGGCACGATAAAAAGTTCATAGCTGAAAATGTAAAGAACTTTGATGAATATAGCAAAATGCTAGAAAAATATACACTTGATTATACTGAGAAAATCACAGGGATTTCTAAAGATCAGTTAAAAGAAATGGCTCGTATGGTATATGAAGCAGATGGTACTTGTGTACTTTGGGGAATGGGCGTAACTCAAAATACAGGAGGAAGTACAACGTCGGCAGCAATTTCAAATTTACTTCTCGTGACAGGTAACTACCGTCGTCCTGGTGCCGGTGCGTATCCGTTACGCGGGCATAATAACGTACAAGGTGCTTGTGATATGGCGACATTACCGAACTGGCTCCCGGGTTACCAAGCAGTTTCAGATGATGTGCATCGTGCGAAATTTGAAAAAGCATACGGTACTACCATTCCGAAAGAACCGGGATTAAATAATATCGCAATGTTACTTGCGGCCGAAGAAGGAAAACTGCGTGGTATGTATGTTATGGGAGAAGAAATGGCTTTAGTAGATTCAAATGCTAACCATGTACAACATATTTTAGCGAATTTAGACTTTCTTGTTGTTCAAGATATGTTCTTATCGAAAACAGCTCGTTTCGCCGATGTTATTTTACCAGCAGCACCAAGCTTAGAAAAAGAAGGAACGTTTACGAATACAGAGCGCCGTATTCAAAGATTATACGAAGTATTGAAACCGCTTGGTGATTCAAAACCAGATTGGTGGATTTTACAAAAAGTAGCTCGTGCACTGGGCGGAGACTGGAATTATGGAAGTCCAAGTGAAATTATGGACGAAATTGCATCGCTTGCACCGTTATACTCTCAAGCGACGTACGACCGTCTAGAAGGCTGGAATAGTTTATGTTGGGGTAGCCATGATGGTAGTGATACACCATTATTATATGTAGATGGATTTAACTTCCCAGACAAACTAGCACGTTTATCACTAGATGAATGGGTTCCGCCAGTTATAGCACCAGATGAGTATGATTTACTATTAAATAATGGCCGTATGCTAGAGCATTTCCATGAAGGGAATATGACGAATAAGTCGGCTGGTATTTTATCTAAAGTGTCTGAAGTATTTGTTGAAATTTCACCTGAACTTGCTAAAGAACGCAATGTGAAAGATGGTGGTCTTGTAGAGTTAGCATCACCATTTGGAAAAATCAAAGTACAAGCGCTTGTTACAGATCGTGTAACTGGAAATGAGTTGTATTTGCCGATGCATGCGACAGTAAATGAAGAGGCAATCAATATTTTAACAGGAACAGCAACAGACATTTATACGTGTACACCAGCTTATAAACAAACAATGGTGAAACTGCGCGTATTACGTGAAAAAGGAAATCGTCCGTTACCATCTTCAAACCCGAGAGATAAAAAACGTCATCCGCAAAATGGTGTTGAAATCGAGCGAAAGTGGCAAAGAAAACAATACGTATCACTTGTGGACCAGAATTAGGGGGCGGAGATAATGGCAAAAGAGATTACTTTAATTAAAAAGAAGATTGTAACAGAAGAAGAAAAAAAACAGCAAGTAACAGATGAGTTGTTAAATGATCTAGCTGAGAATAGAGAAGCAGTAGAAGAGACGATGCGGCTATTAGCGCAGTTGCAAAAAGCAGGAATTTTAGATGCAGCAATTAGTTTACTTGCTGCAAAAGAAGATGTTTCCAAAATAGCTGTTGAACAATTGAATCGTGAACCAGTAAAAAACGCATTAAACAATATGATGGGGGCAGGAGAGGCATTATCTTCAGTGGACCCAGAAATAACGAAACAAATAACATCTAGTTTAGTCACTGGATTACAATTTGCAACGGATGAGCTGAAAAACGGAAAGAAAACAAAAGTGATGGATTTCTTTAAAGTATTAAAAGATCCAGATATCAATAGAGCAATTACATTCGGTTTTAGCTTCTTGAAAGCATTTGGTCAAGGGTTAGAGAAAAAATAGAGTAAATGAAAAAGTGATGGCAAGTAGCCATCACTTTTTCATTGTATGTATAAGAGTGTTCATGTTAAGTGGAATATATTATTATTAAAAAGATGGGTTGGAAATGGAAATATGGAATCCATCTCAAATATCGTTTTAGAATGTGGAGGAATATATGCAACACCGTAAAAGACTATCTATACCAGGGGTAATGGGACATTCCTTTCAAACAGTTAGATTTGCTTTTTGGAATGTATTAACCTTTCAACTTGCTTATAAATTATTAGCAGCGATTGTATTTGTCCCGCTATTTGGGATCATTTTTAATAAGTTATTGTATTTTGGTGGTTATGCAAATGCGACGAATGATGAATTATTAGCGTTTTTAAAGACACCATACGGCATTTTGGCAATCGTAATTTTATCATTGTTAGCACTGTTTCTTATCTTTACGGAATTTGCGGTGCTTATTATCATTTCGTACTTCGCTCATAAAAGACAAAAGGTGAAATTACGTCCGATTTTATATAAAACCGTAACGTATTTACCTACTCTTTTCACATATTGCTTACCAGGATTTATTTTATATGCTGTCGTATTGTTACCTCTTTTAAATCTTGGATATGAAACGGCATTAATTCCGCAAATTCAAATTCCTAACTTTATTACAGGAGAACTGTTTAAGACAACGATGGGACAAGTTGGTTATTACACGTTCTTTGCTGTAGTTGCGTATTTGAACCTTCGCTGGATTTTTGTTCTACCTATTGTTGTTTTAGAGCAAAAGCCGTTTCGCACAGCAGCACGTAAAAGTGCAACGTTAGTAAAAGAAAGTTTTTTTAAAGTACTATTCTTTTTAGTAGGATTTTTTATTTCAATAGGGATTGTGTACGGGGTATTTTTTGGAATGTATTTATTGTGTCTATGGGGCATGTATGAATTTACAAATCCACAGGGAACATTTGCATTATTAGCAGAATCAACAATGTCTGTATTTTTAACGAGTACATTGTATTTATTTAGTTTTATCGTGACGCCATTTTATATTATGGCAATAACACGATTGTATTTACAAAAGGTTCCGGTTGAAGATGTTTTATTAGAAGAAGGATTAGATTATTCGAAAACAAAAGCAGATAAATGTTTCTTCCAAAAACATCGTTGGAAATTTATTGGTGTATATATTGTAGGAATTATTACTGCCGGAATGGTCGTTGCCTTCATTGTAACGTTTATTTCAAATTCATATAAAGAACCAATTATTATGGCTCATCGTGGTTATATTTCAAAAGGTGTAGAGAATACGAAAGAAGCTCTGCAGGGGGCTATTGATGCCAAAGCAGACTACGCTGAAATTGATGTACTGCAAACAAAAGACGGTGAACTAGCAGTTATACATGATTTGAAGCTAAAACGTCTTGCGAATGCTAATGTTCACGTGTCAGATTTAACGATGGAGGAGTTAAGACAGCTTACCCTTAGTCAAGATGGGTTTTCAGGACAAATAAGTACACTTGATGAGATCATTAAGCTGGCAAAAGGAAAAATCAAACTTAATATTGAAGTGAAGCTCCATGGTGGCGAAAAAGATTTCGTAAACAAAGTATTAAAAGCGATTAAAGATAATGAATTTGAGAAGCAATGTGTCATTCAAACGTTACACTATCCGCTTATTAAAGAGTTTAAACGTGCAAATCCAAATATAAAAGTAGGATACATACTGTATGCGAGTAGAGCTAACTTAAAGAATGTGAAGGCTGATTTTTATGTAGCAGAAGAATACATGTTAAATAAGAAATTAGTAAAAGAAGCAAGGAAGCTAAACAAGCCAATTTACGTATGGACAGTAAATGATATGGAAAGTTTAAAGGCATATTATAAGTTAAACGTGGATGGTATCATTACCGATTATCCTGAAGACGCACGTGAAACAATTAAGATGTTAAAAGAGCAAGAAGATCGTGAAAGTGATATGTTTGATAAAATTACCGAGACGACAGAAGATCTATTTTCAAAGTTATTTATGATCTATCCAGCTGCTGGCTAAATGCTAGTAGCTGTTTTTTTTATGGAAAGAATATATTTCTAAAGTATTGTACAAAGTAATAAGTGTATATGTATACGTAACTACTTAGTTTTTTTGCATTGTTACATTATTGTCAAATAATAAATAATTACTATGCGTTTTGAATGGATATAATGTAAATAGAGTGATAGATAATGAGATGGTACAAATAACCCAATGGAATCAATGTTTCGTATATTTACACTATTCTAAATATATAAACTTTTAAAAAATGGTATGTTAGCGTTTTCATAATTTTTAAGTTATGCTAGAATAAGGACATAAGTTATTAATTATTACAAAAAGAAAAAAGAATTCCTTTTTTCTGTTAATTATAAGGGGGCATTTCATTATGCGTATTGGGGTACCAGCAGAAATTAAAAACAACGAAAACCGTGTGGCAATGACACCAGCAGGTGTTGTACATTTAGTTCGTAACAATCACGAAGTATTCATTCAAAAGGACGCAGGTGTAGGATCTGGTTTCACAGATGCTCAGTATGTTGAAGCGGGAGCGAAAATTGTTGATACGGCTGAAGAAGCTTGGAACATGGAAATGGTTATGAAAGTTAAGGAACCAGTTGAAAGCGAATACAAACACTTCAGCGAAGGTTTAATCTTATTCACATACTTACACTTAGCTCCAGAACCAGAATTAACAAAAGCGTTAATTGAAAAGAAAGTTGTTGCTATCGCATATGAAACAGTACAATTAGAAAACCGTTCTTTACCATTACTTGCACCTATGAGTGAAGTAGCTGGTCGTATGGCTGCACAAATCGGTGCGCAATTCCTTGAGAAAAACAAAGGCGGTAAAGGTATCTTACTTGCAGGTGTTCCAGGAGTTAAACGTGGTAAAGTAACAATTATCGGTGGTGGACAAGCTGGTACAAATGCTGCTAAAATTGCAGTTGGACTAGGTGCGGATGTAACAATCATCGACTTAAGTGCAGAACGTCTTCGTCAATTAGATGACATTTTCGGAAACCAAGTAAAAACTTTAATGTCTAATCCTTACAATATTGCAGAAGCTGTAAAAGAATCTGATCTTGTAATCGGTGCAGTATTAATCCCAGGTGCAAAGGCTCCAAAACTTGTAACAGAAGAAATGATTAAATCAATGGAACAAGGTTCTGTTGTTGTAGATATCGCGATTGACCAAGGTGGTATTTTCGAAACAACTGACCGTATTACAACTCATGATAACCCAACTTATGAAAAACACGGCGTTGTTCATTATGCAGTTGCAAACATGCCAGGTGCGGTTCCACGTACATCAACTCTTGCATTAACAAACGTAACAGTACCATATGCAGTACAAATTGCTAACAAAGGCTACAAAGAAGCTTGCCTAGGCAACACTGCATTATTAAAAGGTATTAATACATTAGAAGGCTATGTAACATTCGAAGCAGTTGCAGAAGCTCACGGTGTAGAGTACAAGGGTGCTAAAGAATTATTAGAAGCAGAAACAGTATCTTGCTAATAGAAGCATTATACAAAACAAAATCGAACAATATATAAAACAACATGATAAGAGCTAAGAGATAATACCTCTTAGCTCTTCTTGGTAAAAGGGGGCATTCATCGTGGCCAACCTATTTAAAAAGAAATCCGTTACGCAATTGTTAGGGGAAAGTAAAAGTAAAACTTTGACGAAAACGCTAGGGGCATTTGACCTAACAATGCTAGGGATTGGTGCGATAATTGGTACAGGAGTTCTAGTATTAACTGGATTAGTAGCAGCAAGAGATGCTGGTCCAGCAGTTATTTTTTCATTTATGATTGCAGCAATTGTTTGTGGATTTGCAGCTTTATGTTATGCAGAGGTTGCATCTGCACTTCCTGTTTCAGGTAGTGTGTACACATATTCATATGCAACAATTGGTGAGTTTGTTGCCCATTTAATGGGATGGACATTGCTATCCGTATATGTCGTAACGACTGCCGCAGTAGCTGGCGGATGGACAGGTTATTTCAATAATTTAGTGAGTGGATTGGGACTTGAAATTCCAAAAGCGTTGTTAACGATTCCATCGCAAGGTGGTATGGTGAACTTACCCGCAGTTATCGTTACGTTGGTGATAACTTGGTTATTATCGCGAGGTACAAAAGAAAGTAAGCGTGTGAATAACATAATGGTATTAATTAAAATTGGTATTGTTGTTTTATTCATTGCAGTTGGTGTATTCTACGTGAAACCAGAAAACTGGATACCATTTGCACCGTATGGCTTAAGTGGAGTCTTTGCCGGAGGAGCAGCAGTATTCTTCGCTTTCTTAGGATTTGATGCATTAGCAACTTCTGCTGAAGAAGTGAAAAATCCACAACGTGATTTGCCGATTGGTATTATTGCTTCATTAGTCATTTGTACAATCATTTATGTTGTAGTTTGTCTCGTTATGACAGGTATGGTTTCTTATAAGGAATTAGATGTACCTGAAGCGATGGCCTATGTATTAGAAGTTGTAGGACAAGATAAAGTGGCTGGTGTAATCGCTATTGGAGCTGTAATTGGTATTATGGCTGTAATTTTCGCATACATCTACGCTACGACACGTGTATTCTTCGCTATGAGCCGTGACGGTTTATTGCCAAAATCTTTTGCGAAAATTAACAAGAAGACAGAAGCACCAACATTTTCAGTTTGGTTAACAGGAATTGGTAGTGCTTTAATTGCCGGATTTATCGATTTAAAAGAATTGTCGAATTTAGCGAATATTGGAGCGTTATTAACATTTGCGATGGTTGGTGTAACTGTCATCATTCTTCGTAAAACGCATCCGAAATTACAACGTGGATTTATGGTACCACTTGTACCAATCTTACCGATTATTTCAGTTGCAAGCTGTCTATTCTTAATGGTAAATCTACCGTTAAAAACATGGATATACTTCGGTGTTTGGTTAGCAATCGGAGTGGTTGTATACTTTGTTTATTCGAAAAAACATAGTCATTTAAAAGACGATGGAAGTTCGCAAGATAGTTTAGAAAAAGCTAATTAAAGGGATATAAAGTTAGTAAGCCTTGTGCGTCTAGGGAGCGCGCAAGGCTTTTTCTTTTGGGGAAATAAAGGAGACCAATGTTATGTTGTCGAATTTTTATGTCGGAATATAAGAAGGGGTGGAAAGATGGAGACGAAAGTTGTCGTTGGAGCAGAGGGATATAATAATAACCCAGGGTGGTTACATACGAATGAAAAAGAATTACATTTATTAAAAAGAGAAACGTGGCTTAATAAATTTCAGCCTAATTCTTTATCAGTAATTTTGGCTGAGCACGTATGGGAGCATTTATCGTATGAAGAAGGTATAGAAGCAGCTAAAGTTTGTTATGAGTTT
The DNA here is from genome assembly GCF_000832605.1 of Bacillus mycoides. GTDB lineage: Bacteria > Bacillota > Bacilli > Bacillales > Bacillaceae_G > Bacillus_A > Bacillus_A mycoides. The sequence continues at coordinate 5,146,186 of NZ_CP009692.1, read as the reverse complement.
TTAGAAGATAGTGGATATATTCGCTGTGCAGTGCCGGATGCATTTTTCCAAAATGAAGAGTATCAGCGTGGTGTGCAAGTGGGAGGACCTGGCCCGTTAGATCATCCAGCTGCAAGTCATAAAATTGTACATAACTACAAAACGATTATATCTATGTTTGAAGCAGCAGGTTTTCAAGTAAAGCTTTTAGAATACTGTGATGAGAATGGCCAGTTTCATTATAGTGATTGGGAAGAGAACGGTGGATTTATTTATCGATCGAAACGTTTTGATCATAGAAATCAAGATGGTAAATTAGGATTTGCTTCGTTAATTGTGGATGCAGTAAAAGTTAATAAATAAGAAGGGATGCACGGTAGTTTTCGTGCATCCTTTTTGTATGAAGGGCATGATAGATGCGGAGAATATTTATATGTTTATTTTGAAATATGAACGAAATGTTTTAAAAAATGTATGAGAATTCATTGACACATATGAATGGACGCTCATATAATAAAGGTATAAGACATATGAATAGTTGTTCATATGTTCAAATAAAGAGGTGAGCTGTGATGGCTGAAAATAAAGTAGAAACGCAACAGGAAGCATGTTCTCAGACGGTAATTCACGAGGAAATCGTGGATCAAGTAAAACAAACAATTCCGACTGATGAAAGTTTAAGTAAAGTAGCAGAATTATTTAAAGTATTAGGTGACCGTACACGTACGAGAATATTACATGCATTATTTGAAGCTGAAATGTGTGTTTGTGATTTAGCTTATTTATTAGGAATGACGCAATCTTCAATCTCACATCAGCTTCGTGTATTAAAGCAAGCGAAGCTTGTAAAGAACCGTAAAGAAGGAAAGGTAGTTTATTACTCATTAGCTGATCAACACGTAATTCATATCTTCGAGCAAGCGTTTGAACACGTAAACGAGGAAGAATAAAAAAGCGAGGAGGGAGAACGATGGCAGAAGCATTAGTGAAAAAGAAACTTATGCTAGAAGGTTTAGATTGTGCAAATTGTGCAATGAAAATTGAAAAAGGTGTTGGGAATATAGAAGGGGTAACATCTTGTTCCGTAAACTTTGCAACAAAAACGATGCTTTTAGAAACACCGCAAAATAAAGAAAATCAAGTTGTTACGGAAGCGAAGCAACTTGTTACAAAATTAGAGCCACATATTAAAGTGCAAGAAGAGCAAAAAACAAAATCAGTAAAAGAAGTATTTGTATTAGAAGGCTTAGACTGTGCAAATTGTGCAATGAAGATTGAAAATAAGGTAAAGGAAATGCCAACAATTTCAGAAGCGACTGTTGATTTCGTATCAAAGAAATTACGAGTAGAAGTTGCAAATAAACGAGAACTTGAATCGACTGTACAAAATATAAAAAATGTTGTTCAAAAGTTAGAGCCTGATGTAAAAGTTGTTCGTGAAGAGGAAAAAGGACACGACCATGATCATGGTGATGGAAATGTGAAAAAGATGATAGGACGATTAGTAGTCGGTGGAATTTTGACAGGAATTGCTGCGTTAGCCGGATTACCGCAAATGATAACAATTCCATTATTCGTCCTTGCTTATTTATTAATAGGTGGAGATATCGTTTGGAGAGCGGTAAGAAACATAACTCGCGGCCAAGTGTTCGATGAAAACTTTTTAATGGCAATTGCAACTTTAGGAGCTTTCGCGATTCAACAATATCCAGAAGCGGTAGCAGTTATGCTATTTTACCAAGTAGGGGAACTGTTCCAAAGTATTGCAGTAAATCGTTCTCGAAAATCAATTACGTCATTAATGGATATTCGTCCTGACTATGCGAATGTGAAAGTTGGAAACGAAACGAAACAAGTATCACCAGAAGATGTGCAAATTGGTGAGTATATTATCGTAAAACCAGGTGAAAAAGTACCGTTAGACGGGAAAGTAGTTGAGGGAACATCAATGATGGATACTTCAGCGTTAACAGGTGAGTCTGTACCGAGGGAAGTAGAAGTTGGTAATGACGTATTAAGTGGTTTTGTAAACCAAAATGGTGTATTAATTGTCGAAGTTACAAAAGAGTTTGGTGAATCCACTGTATCGAAAATTTTAGACTTAGTACAAAATGCAAGTAGCAAAAAAGCGCCAACAGAAAACTTTATTACAAAGTTTGCACGTTATTATACTCCTGTTGTAGTTATAACAGCAGCAATAATGGCATTTATTCCACCACTTATTTTAGAGGGTGCTACATTCTCCGATTGGATTTATAGAGCTTTAGTGTTCTTAGTAATCTCTTGTCCATGTGCGCTCGTTGTATCGATTCCTCTTGGATTCTTTGGCGGTATTGGTGGGGCATCTAAAAGTGGTATTTTAGTAAAAGGAAGTAACTATTTAGAAGCATTGAATGATGTGAAATATATCGTTTTTGATAAAACAGGAACATTAACAAAAGGTGTCTTTAAAGTTACGAAGATGGAGCCTAGTGAAGGTATCACAGCTGAAGAGCTATTAGAATATGCAGCATTTGCAGAAGTATATTCAAATCATCCGATTGCACAATCTATTCGAAATGCATATGGAAAATCAATCGATGAAAATGCTATTGAAGACTATAGTGAAATTTCTGGTCATGGTACGGTTGTAAAAGTACAAGGAAAAGAAATTTTCGCAGGTAATGCTAAATTAATGAGCAAAGAAAACATTACATTTAAGCAACCGAATACAGTAGGTACACTAGTTCATGTTGCTGTAGATGGTAAATATGCAGGGTATATTGTTATCTCTGATGAGGTAAAAGAGGATTCAAAACAAGCAATTCAAAAGTTAAAAGAACTAGGTATTAAGAAGACAGTCATGTTAACTGGTGATGCAAAATCAGTCGGGGAAGCTGTTGGTAAAGAATTAGGTTTAGATGAAGTTCATGCCGAATTATTACCACACCAAAAAGTAGAAGAAATCGAAAAAATTGATGCAGCAAAACGCGGTAAAGAAAAGATTGCATTCGTCGGTGATGGTATTAATGATACGCCAGTACTAGCAAGGGCAGACGTTGGTATTGCGATGGGCGGCTTAGGGTCAGATGCAGCAATTGAAGCTGCTGACATCGTTATTATGACTGATGAGCCTTCAAAAATTGTGACAGCAGTAAAAATTGCAAAACGTACACGTAGCATCGTATGGCAAAATATTATATTTGCATTAGGGGTAAAAGGGTTAGTGTTATTACTCGGCGCCTTTGGTATTGCAACAATGTGGGAAGCAGTCTTCTCAGATGTTGGTGTGACGTTACTTGCAGTATTAAATGCAATGCGTGTACTACGAGTAAAAGATTTATAAAAAAGAGGACGCAATTGCGTCCTCTTTTTTATTGGTTATTTTGTTGAAATTGACTCAAGAAAATAATATCAAATATTATTTTGTTTTTGGATAATTTGATATATAAATTTACAAAAATATAATATTCTTCTTATTATTTTAATATATTTTTTACAAATATCCATATAGTATTGAAAAATGGAGAAGTGGGGGAGGGACAAAACCCCACTGATTAAAACTTCACTTTATTTTTGTATGTTTTTTTCAACCTGTTCTCGAACAGTTTGAATATAATTCATTTTATGATCCCAACATTCTTGGCTTAAATCGACAGGGTACTCTTCTGGGTTTAAAGTTCGCATATACTCTTCCCAAAATAGTGAGAGGCTGCGTTCATTATACTTTTGAATATCTAATATATTAGGTAATTCATACGCTCTTTTACCGTTAATGAAAATATCTTGATGTAGTTCGCGTGCTTCAAAGCTTGTTACGAATTTACTTATATATGTATGAACTGGATGAAACATTTTTAAACGCTCTTCTTTTCCGGGTTCTTCTGACTCTAAAGCAATATAATCGCCCTCTGCATGATCGTTAACACGGTTAATAATACGATAAACTCGTTTAAGTCCTGGGGTTGTAATTTTTTCAGGATTAGATGAAATCTTAATCGTATCATTTAATTTTCCGTCAGTATCTTCAATAGCGACTAGTTTATAAACAGCCCCTAATGCTGGCTGCTCAAAGGATGTAATCAGCTTTGTACCAACACCCCATACATCAATTTTTGCCCCTTGAGATTTCAAGTGCATAATCGTATATTCATCTAAATCGCTAGAAGCGATAATTTTTGTGTTTGTAAACCCAGCTGCATCAAGTTGTTTTCTGGCCTCCTTTGATAAATATGCCATATCACCACTATCAAGGCGAATGCCATAAAAATCGATACGATCCCCGAACTCTTTTGCAACACGAATCGCATTTGGAACACCAGATTTTAATGTGTCGTATGTATCGACAAGAAATACACATTTTTTATGTGTTTCAGCATATTTTTTAAATGCAACATATTCATCGCGATATGCTTGAACGAAAGAATGGGCATGTGTGCCAGCTACAGGGATGCCAAATCGTTTCCCTGCGCGAACGTTACTTGTAGATGAAAAACCACCAATAAAGGCAGCTCGTGTTCCCCAAAGGGCAGCATCAAACTCATGAGCTCGTCTTGTACCGAACTCTAAAAGCTCATCATTATTTGCAGCGTGCTTCATACGTGCAGCTTTTGTAGCAATTAATGTTTGGTAATTTACAATATTTAAGAGGGCGGTTTCAATTATTTGTGCCTCGCCAAGCGGTGCATCAACACGTAATAATGGTTCGTTATTAAAAACAACTTCGCCTTCTTGCATACTACGAATCGTGCCAGTAAATTTCATGTTTTGTAAATAATGAAGGAAGTCTTCTTCAAATTGCAGCTCTGCTAAATAAGCGATGTCACTTTCGGTAAAGCTGAAATTTTCTATGTACTCTACAATTTTTTCAAGACCAGCAAAAACAGCATAGCCGTTTTCGAATGGAAGCTTTCGAAAGTATAGATCAAAAACAGAACGGCGAGTATGAATACCATCTTTCCAATATGTATAAGCCATGTTGATTTGATATAAATCTGTATGTAAGGCGTAACTATCGTCTTTATAATGATTCATTGCGAAAACACCTCCGTAATTTGATTATAGTATACCAATTTTTCCCCTTTCGTAGCAAAGAAGTAAGAGGGGATTGAAGTCAAGAGAGAAAAAAATGAAATAATGCATATTTTTTAGAAAATTTACATTTATCAATTTATATTTCTCTAGATTTTATGTATTATTAGAGTAGTGGGGGTAATGAGAATGGAGGAGGACAATGCAACAAACATTAGAAAAAATAGGCAAGCAAGTTTTTTATAAACGGCTACAGCAAAAAATGACACAAGAAGAATTATGTCAGGGCATTTGTTCTGTCTCATACTTAAGTAAGATCGAAAATGGAAAGATTGAAGCATCTGAAGAAATTCTACAATTGCTCTGCACAAGACTAGAAATTGCTGTGACGGATTTGAGAGATGTAGAAGAAGATGTGAAAGTGAAGTTGGACGAGTGGTTGAATGCATTAGTTCATTTGGACAAGCAACAAGTAGAGCGCATATACGAAGAGTTGCAAGGTGAAATGAAGCATGTGTTGGATTTTGAAATTATAAATTATTATAAACTGCTGTATACACGTTATTTAATTATGAAAAGGGATTTTCCTGCTGTTGAAGAAGAGTTGGATAGATTGAAAAAAGTGTACAAGAAGTACTCACCTTTTCAGAAGATGTTGTATACGTATAGTAAAGCTTTATTACTTAGTTTGCAATATAAGCATAAAGAAAGTTTGAAGTATTTAATTGAGACAGAAGAAATGGCTAAGGAGCAAGGGTATTATGAAACGGGGATATATTATAACTTGAGCCTAGCGTATAGTCATCTAAATATACCACATTTAGCTATGCATTTTGCCCATATTGCTATGGAAGGATTCCGTAATGAATATAAATTCCGTTATGTAATAAATTGCCAAACAATTATTGCTTTAAGTTATGTAGAAAAAGCGCAATATGAAGAAGCTTTAAAGATTTATGAGAGTATATTAAGAGAAGTAGATTCTTTTGCGGAAAAAGACATGATTAAAGCTATGACTTTAAATAATATGGGAGAATTATACCATTATAAAAATGAACATGATAAATCTAAAAACTATTTTCTTCAAAGTTTCGAATTGCAGAAGACTGTCAATATGAATTATATTGAAACAATTTATGGATTGGCTAAACAATGCATTCATCTTAAACGTTATGAAGAAGCACAGGAATGGATAGAAAAAGGAATTGATTGCTCACGTAGTGATGAAAAATATAATAAGATGATTTATTCGTTCTGTATATTTAAGTATAAATATTTTGGAGGAAAAGGAGGAATTGAATTGAAAAAGCGTATATATGGTGTGGTAGGAATTGGTTTAGTGGCAATTTTGTCTGTAGGAGTTAACTATTCGAATCCGGATATATATGGAGTAAAATCCCTGAAAGAAGGATCGGTAAATTATTCCAATCCAGATATATATGGATTGAAGTCTTTACAAGAAGGAAGTATACAATATTCTAATCCAGATATTTATGGTTTTAATTTTTCGGAAAAAAGAGATATAAATTATTCTAATCCAGATATTTATGGTTAAGAAGATATTGAAAAACCCCTTTCCAAACGGAAAGGGGTTTTTCAATATTTGTTCCTCAAAATTCTACAACACTTGAGAAAGAAATTAATTGAATTTTTAGTATATTAATAGTGAAAACATAATGCTAATATGAAACTACTCTTTTCAAAAATTTTTTATTAGGGGGAAGGTTATATGAAAAGAAAGAGTTTAGCGTTAGTGTTAGCGACAGGAATGGCAGTTACTACGTTCGGAGGGACAGGCTCTGCATTTGCGGATTCTAAAAATGTGCTCTCTACTAAGAAGTACAATGAGACGGTACAGTCACCTGAGTTTATTTCTGGTGATCTAACTGGAGCGACTGGTAAGAAAGCGGAATCTGTTGTATTTGATTACTTAAACGCGGCAAAAGGTGATTATAAGTTAGGGGAAAAGAGTGCGCAAGATTCTTTTAAAGTGAAACAAGTGAAAAAAGACGCTGTAACTGATTCAACAGTAGTACGTATGCAACAAGTTTACGAGGGAGTACCTGTATGGGGATCTACTCAAGTAGCTCACGTAAGTAAAGATGGTTCTTTAAAGGTATTGTCTGGAACAGTTGCGCCTGATTTAGACAAGAAGGAAAAGTTGAAAAATAAAAATAAGATTGAAGGCGCAAAAGCAATTGAAATCGCGCAACAAGATTTAGGAGTAACACCTAAATACGAAGTGGATCCAAAAGCGGATTTATATGTATATCAAAATGGTGAAGAAACGACATATGCATACGTTGTGAATTTAAACTTCTTAGAGCCCAATCCAGGAAACTATTACTATTTCATTGAAGCGGAAAGCGGTAAAGTGTTAAATAAATATAATAAACTTGATCATGTAACGAATGATGATAAGTCACCAGTTAAGCAAGATGCTCCTAAACAGGAAGCGAAAGCGGTTGTAAAGCCTGTAACAGGAACGAATAAAGTGGGAACTGGTAAAGGTGTATTAGGAGATACGAAATCGCTTAATACAACGTTATCTGGATCATCTTACTATTTACAAGATAATACGCGCGGAGCAACAATTTTCACATATGATGCGAAAAACCGCTCAACATTACCAGGAACATTATGGGCAGATGCAGATAATGTTTTCAATGCAGCGTATGATGCAGCGGCAGTAGATGCTCATTACTATGCAGGTAAAACATATGATTACTATAAAGCTACATTTAACAGAAACTCTATTAATGATGCAGGAGCACCATTAAAATCAACAGTTCATTACGGAAGTAAGTATAATAATGCATTCTGGAACGGCTCACAAATGGTATACGGAGATGGTGATGGTGTAACATTCACTTCATTATCTGGTGGCATTGATGTAATTGGCCATGAATTAACACATGCTGTTACGGAAAATAGCTCGGATTTAATTTATCAAAATGAATCAGGAGCGTTAAATGAAGCAATTTCTGATATTTTTGGTACTTTAGTAGAATTCTATGATAACCGTAACCCAGATTGGGAGATTGGTGAAGATATTTATACACCTGGTCAGGCGGGAGATGCACTTCGTTCTATGAGTGATCCAGCGAAATATGGTGACCCAGACCATTATTCTAAGCGTTACACTGGTTCAAGTGATAACGGTGGCGTTCATACAAACAGTGGTATTATTAACAAACAAGCTTATTTATTAGCAAATGGTGGTACGCATTCTGGTGTAACTGTAACTGGTATCGGTAAAGATAAATTAGGTGCGATTTACTACCGTGCAAATACACAGTATTTCACGCAATCTACTACATTTAGTCAAGCACGTGCTGGTGCAGTACAAGCTGCAGCTGATTTATATGGTGCTAGCTCTGCAGAAGTAGCAGCAGTTAAGCAATCATTTAGTGCTGTTGGTGTAAACTAAGGCTTTAAGGGATAGTTATTAATAAAATACCTCAAAAATAAAGAAGGAGCCTATGCTCCTTCTTTATTTTTTTCTCCATTTTTTCCACAAATAAAATAATCCAACACAACCTGCGATTGTAATAATCCATTTCGCTTCATTTGTTCCGTTAATGACATGATATGCAGAATATACTTCAATCAATAAAGCCGGTATTTTCCCTATTGTGCTGGCAATACTGAAAGAGAGTAATGACATTTTGCCTAGAGCTGCAAATAAAGTAACGATACTGGACGGAATGAAAGGAATAAAACGAAAAGATAGGACGAGTAGAAATGCCTCTCTGCCTTCTACGTAAAGAAGGCGTTCTACCTTTGGATACGTATTTACTTTATCGTGAGTGAACTTTTGAAGGCCTATACGATAAATATAAAACGAGATAATAGCCCCTAATGCCTCACCTGCGATCGAAATGATTGTGCCATTTGTTACACCGAAGAGCTGTATATTAATGGCGGTCAAAAAAATACTAGGGATAAAACCTAAAAGACTGATGATGATGTTGATTAAGATACTAAGTGGAATTGCGATTGAATAATAGTCTGTTAAGAAGTTTTGAATTGTTTCAGCCATTCTTTAAAATCCTTTATCTTTTTTTGCATTACACCATATTTACATTGTATAGGCAAGTGCAAATTTACATAATGTAGAAAACAGTTGATAGAAAGGGATTTGTATACCTTATATAGGTATTAGGTATATGAAAGTAGGGGTATATTTAGTTTGTTTAAAAAACACTCCATAAATCCTGTATTTAAAGGGTTTATAGAGTGTTTTGATTGGTGTTTTAGTCTGGGAAATAATTATAAAAACATGGGGGTATATTTTAAAAAGGGCGAAAAACAGTGATTTGATGAAAGGGGGGTGGAAAATATAGCAAAATGAATGAGGATTTTAAAACTGTATACATTTTTTCTTTGTGAAATTGACTTTTAGTGGAGTTACGATAATAATCATGGAAGAGGTGATACGATGAAACGATTAAGTAGTCTTTTCTTGAGTGGTTTATTGGCACTAATGCTGATTTTAAGTGGATGTGCAGGAAAAGAACAAAAAACAGAAAAACCAAAAGAGGATCATTCTACATCAGTAGAAAAAATTAGTGATAATATTTTAGATGAAATGGAAGGGCCACCTAAAAATGGTCATACGATTGAAAGGCATGTAGGCAAATCAGAAGAGGATTTGAAGAATCGTTTGAAGACAGATAAAGTTTCAGCGGCAAGTACATACTATGATAAGGAAACAGCGACAAAGGCTGTGAAAGATAGTTTAAAACAACATGATAAAGAAATTCAGGATTGGTTGAAAAACTCTAAAGAGGCTCGTCTTGTATTGAATACAACTCATTCATTCCCAGTTGGAAAAACAGTAATAAAGAAAAATATGAATGTAAAAGACAAACTAGTAAAGACTGTTACTGTTTTAGCGAGAGATAAATCAGGAAATCTAGGATTTAAGATTATTACTTCTTATCCATCAGATAAATAAAGGGGGGAGTATATATGTATCCAACATTACAATACTTTCTTAAATCGTACTGTACGTTAAGTATTCATGAGGGTGAAATAGTAAGCGTAATGGAAGAGTTTATAGAGCAAGAGGACGAAGAGATTGTTTTGAAATTACGCGATGAATTAGTAAATATGAAGAAAAAGAACGCGTGGGAAGAAGCGTGCGTATTAGCTGCGAAGCAAGGCAATCGTGTGTGGTCTTTAGAAGAAACGAAAGATCATCTGGAAATTTTTTTACTATTATTGCAAAAGAAAAAGGCGTGAGTAGATCACGCCTTTTTGTATACGCTTTTTGAAATTTGTCCGTTTGATATTATCTCATTGTTTTGGGGCACTTTTATATACGCTTTTTGAAATTTGTCCATTTGAGAGTACTTCACCGTTTTGTGTTACTTTTTTATACGTAACCGCTGTTATTTTATCACCAGTATTACTAATTACTTGAGAAGAAACTTCAACATTTTTACCAGTATTTGTACCGAAAATACGTGTAGTAATACTACCGCCATTTGAAAATGCTTGAATGTAAATATGCTTACCTGTATTGTTTTTAAATTTTAAATCCGGACCATAATCTGCCACTGCTGCATCCTGCCCAAGTGGTAAATAATTTACGGGCATAGAATGATTGCTTCGAGAAACAATTCCTAAATCTGCCCTTAAAGCTGCGCTGTATAAAGTACTACTTACTTGGCAAACGCCTCCGCCTGCACTTTGTATAACTTTACCTTGTGAATATACTGCTGCGGATTTATAACCATGTGCAGCATCAGTTACGCCAACACGGCCATTAAAACTAAACGTTTCATCAGGTGCTACAATAACTCCACTTAACGTATTAGCTGACTTATTTACGTTATAGGATTGATTTCCATTACGGCCAGCCATTGGGGTAGAATATTCAGCAATCACTTCTTTAATCCCCATTTGTTGTATATCTTCTGTAGAACGTTCAGGTTTTATTAGTGTAACTGGTAATACAACATCGGGTGTGCCAGAAGTAATAGCTGCGCTTGTTAAATCGGTTAATTTTCCTTTATCAATTTTTTCTCCATTTTGACTTTGGCTAATATTTACTGTAGAGCCTTCAACACTTAATTCGGCGTTGACAGGATTTTTTAATGTTTCATTATATTTATCCTTTATAAAGGTTTCATAAGTTGTTGTATTTAATTGTGGTGTTAATTTATAGTCACGTTTTACTTCACCGTTTTCAGCTTGCTTACGCATGTTGTAACGATTCATTACGTTCCCTTCTTGTTCTTTAAAGATATTGTCGACAATATCCTTCTCTTTATAATCTACTCCTAAATCTTTCCACGTGTAATTTTGCTTATCATTTTGGAATACGTAGTTAAGAGATTTTTGATTTAATTCATTCATCTTTTGATTAACAAGGGCTTGAATATCTGCTTTATTTTTTCCATCAAGAGAAATACCTTCAAATGTAGTGTTTGGTAGTGCAGTTGTATTTAGTTGATTATTTAATTTGGATACATATTGATATCCACCAATACCACCAACACAAAGTAATATGCCACCAGCAATAGCGGAACCAATCAGTATTTTGCTTAGCTTCATTTATTTCCCCCCAGAAAAATTTTTATAAATATATGTATTACATTTTTTGTATAAAAATGATGAAAATAACATTATGTACGTCCTAGTATACTATTATTTTCACTACGTGTGTAATGTTTTCATAAAAAATGTTACACTGCTGTAATAATTGTCTCTTTTTGTCACAATATGCATGAGAAATATGTTGAAAATTATAATAAAAAGGCTGCTTAGAAAAATCTAGCAGCCTTTTTATTATAATTTTTTATGCTCATTTTTATTCGTAACACCGAGATGTTCTTGAAGTGTTGTCGATATATCATTAACACTCTTTTCGTTTGGAACGTAATAATAAATACCACCTATATATTTATCAGTACCTTCCACTTGCAATTTATCCATTTTTAAATTTGAATCCATTGAATTTTTTGCAATAGTCATCATATCATCAAAAGTTAAATTTGTTTTTAAGTCTGTATCGACAGCATCTAATAGGCTTCCGATTTTATTAATGGAATTGAGAGATAGGGCTTTTTCAGCAATAGCCTCTAAAACAAGTTGTTGTCGTTGACCACGCATATAATCACTATCAATATGACGCGTTCTAGCTAGTGCAAGTGCTTCTTCTCCATTTAAATGTTGACGCCCTTTTTTTAGGTGAATTGCATCTGCTTCGTCGCTACTATTTTGTTCTGTGAACTCAACTGGAACGTCGACAGTTATACCACCTAGAGAATCAACAATCTTGATAAAGGATTTGAAATTAAATTTTACATAGTAATCAACTGGTACATCTAAAAATTTTTCTACTGTATCAATTGTGCTGTCTACACCACCAAATACATGTGCATGTGTAATTTTATCATATTTATCACGTGATTTAATGAAGACGCGTGAATCACGTGGAATGCTGACTAGTTTAACAGATTTATCATTTTTATTAATTGTTGCAAGTAGTAATGCATCTGTACGAGTCGCTTTTCCGTAACCTTTTTCCCTGATATCACTTTCATCAACACCCATGATCAGGACAGAAATATTATCAGTCATAGGTTTAACAGCTTTTTCACGTTTGCTGGATTTATCTCCTCGGCCGAGTTCAGAATAAGCGTTGCTTAAGACGGATTTTGCTTTACTGTATATATGGAAGGAATAGCCTCCTGCTCCCATTGCTACAATAAGTAAGGGAATAAGAATGAACCAAAGTAGGCGCTTTTTCTTTGAGCGTCCTTTTTTGGCTCGAGTTTCGTTGTTAATGTCGGATTTCATCATTTTTTCTCCTTTAAAACAATCAAAGTGTATACATTTAGAAGCGTATTAAAACACATAAAAAATATTTTACGCTAAATAAAAGGTATTGTACATGTATAAAAAATAGATGTATTGATTATTTATAAGACATCTATTCGTTATTGTATACAAAAGACAGGGATAAGAAAATGATAAAATTTTACCTAATTAAAGCATAATACTTACAATAATCGCAGATAAAATACTAACAAGAGTAGCGCCGTATAGTAATTTTAGGCCGAAGCGGGCAACAACATTTCCTTGTTCTTCGTTTAACCCTTTTACCGCACCGGAAATAATTCCAATGGAAGAAAAGTTGGCAAAAGAAACGAGGAAGACAGAAATAATACCAACTGTACGGATAGAGAGAGTGCTGGAAATTTTACTAAGATCCATCATTGCTACAAATTCATTTGTTACAAGCTTTGTTGCCATAATGCTACCCGCTGTGACAATTTCAGAACTTGGTACGCCGATAAGAAATGCAATAGGGGCGAATACATAGCCTATTAATTGTTGGAAAGTAATGCCGAATATAATGAGGAATAGGTCATTAATGCAACTCATTAATGCGACGAATCCAATGAGCATAGCACCGACGACAATTGCTACACGAAAACCATCAAGAATGTATTCTCCAAGCATTTCAAAGAAACTTTGTCTTTCCCCTTTTATTACCAAAATGTCTTCATCATCGTTAACGTCGTAAGGGTTAATAATGAGTACGATAATAAAACCACTAAATAAATTGAGAACGAGTGCGGTTACTACATATTTTGGTTCAATCATTGTCATATAGGCACCGACAATGGACATAGATACTGTTGACATAGCAGAGGCGCAAAGTGTATATAGTCGATGTTTTGGAATTTGGGCTAATTGTTTTTTAACCGTAATAAAAACTTCTGATTGGCCGACAATAGCGGAAGCGATGGCGTTGTAAGATTCTAATTTCCCAAGACCGTTTATTTTACTAAGAAAGAAACCAATCCAACGAATAAAGAATGGTAGTATTTTGAAATGTTGTAATATACCAATTAAGACGGAGATAAAGACAATCGGTAATAATACGTTAAGGAAAAATGGCATTTCCCCTTTATTTGCAAGACCGCCAAATACAAAGTTTATACCACTGGCAGCATACTCAAGTAGCCTCGTAAACAGGCTAGAAATTACCGTAATAAGTATGAGACCAATTTCTGTATTTAATAATAAATAGGTTAAAATTAATTGTATAATAAGCATGATAAAAATTGGTTTAAATTTAATATGTTTCTTATTGTTGCTAGCAATATAAGCAAGGAAGAAAACAACGATAAGTCCCGCGAAAAAAGTAATAAATTTCATAGTAAGCCCCCTAAAAGAGATATTCTGCTATATATGTTTTTCATTTCAAGGGAGAATATGCATCTTTGGTAAAGAAAGGAATAGAGAGAGCATGAATATATGTAGAGTGCACCACGTTGCAATTATTTGTTCGAATTATGAACTGTCAAAGGATTTTTATACTCGGATATTAGGTTTTAAAGCGATAAATGAAGTATATAGAAAAGAACGAGATTCTTATAAGTTAGATTTATGTGTAGGGGAAGAGTATCAAATTGAATTATTTTCATTTCCTAGTCCACCTGAGCGCCCAAGTTTTCCAGAAGCAGCTGGACTTAGACATTTAGCATTTGCTGTTACAAATATAGAAGAAGCTGTAAACCATTTAAAACAATGCGGTGTGGAGACTGAAGCAATACGTATGGATGAAATTACGGATAAAAAATTTGTCTTTTTCCAAGATCCTGATGGCTTGCCTTTAGAATTGTATGAGGCTTGAAATTGGTGAATTTTATATAGGGTTGCTTTCAAATAAATGAAGAAACTAAAGTGAAACTTCTTTTTTAAAGGAGGTGTAACTTTAGCTAAGAAAGCTAAAGGACATATGTGGATATTTTAAAATTACTGATGGTAGCCATCCTTATTGCGTTAACAGCATTTTTTGTGGCTGTTGAGTTTGCAATTATTAAGGTGCGTAGCAGTCGTATTGATCAACTCGTTAGTGAAAAACGACGAGGAGCATTGGCAGCTAAAAAAGTAACTTCGAATTTAGATGAGTATTTATCAGCATGTCAGTTAGGTATTACAATTACTGCTTTAGGGCTTGGGTGGTTAGGAGAGCCCACTATAAAACATATACTCGAGCCGTTGTTTTTAAAACTACACCTATCTCCTGCAATTGCAAGTACAGTTTCATTTATTATTGCCTTTGCAGTTATTACGTTTTTACATGTTGTCATTGGTGAACTTGCTCCGAAGACGCTCGCTATACAAAGGGCAGAGCAAGTTAGCTTATTATTATCGAAGCCAATTATTTACTTTTACCGAGTAATGTATCCGTTTATTTGGGCTTTAAATGGTTCTGCAAGGCTTGTAACAGGGTTATTCGGATTACATCCGGCTTCTGAACATGAAGTAGCTCATTCGGAGGAAGAATTACGATTAATCTTATCTGAGAGTTATGAGAGTGGAGAGATTAATCAAAGGGAATTTAAATATGTAAATAATATTTTTGAATTCGATAATAGAGTCGCAAAGGAAATTATGGTACCTCGTACGGAAGTTGTAGGTTTATATGAGGACGAACCATTTGAAACACATATTAAAATAATCGCACAAGAAAAGTACACGAGATATCCCGTATTTGGTGAAGATAAAGATGAAATTATTGGGATGGTTAATGTAAAGGATTTATTTATTCGTTATATGGATGGTAATCGAGAAGAGGGGTGCTCGATTACGCCATATACAAGGCCAGTTATTGAAGTGTTAGAAAATATCCCTATTCATGATTTGCTATTACAAATGCAAAGAAAACGAATTCCATTAGCTGTATTATATGATGAATATGGTGGTACAGCGGGGATCGTTACACTAGAAGATATTTTAGAAGAAATTGTTGGAGAAATCCGAGATGAATACGATGAAGATGAGCATCCACCTATAGAACATATAAGTGAAGTGTGTAAAATTGTAGAGGGGAAAGTGCTTATTAGCGAAGTAAATGATTTATTTGGCATACATTTGGTCGCTGATGATGTTGATACAATTGGTGGTTGGATTATGGTACAAAAACAGATCGTTGCTGAGGGGGATATTATTGAGAAACACGGCTTTTCTTTTAAAGTTCTTGAAAAGGATATGCATCAAATTAAGCGAGTTGAAATAAAGAAAGTAGAAGAATGAATGGATTTTCTATTATATAAACTTTAATAAAAAGTATATATAGAAAAATAAATGTTTGCGCTTTCAAAAAAGGTGCTATATAGTGAAAGTGGATACTGAAGAATTCATTTAATGATACTCGTATTTTATAGGGCGAATTCTTTAGATAAGGATTTAGAATGAAAAGTATAGGTGATGAAAAATGATAGCAACGAAGGATATACGTATAGAAAAAGATTTTTTAGGTGAAAAGGAAGTACCGAGTGTAGCTTATTATGGTGTACAAACATTACGTGCCGTAGAAAACTTTCCTATTACAGGATACCGCATTCATCCGTCACTCATTACGGCAATGGCAATTGTAAAAAAAGCGGCAGCGCTTGCGAATATAGATACAGGTTACTTAGCTAAAGATATCGGACAAGAAATTGCAGAAGCGGCACAAGAGATTGTTGATGGAAAGTTCCATGATCAATTTATCGTAGACCCGATTCAAGGCGGAGCAGGTACTTCAATTAATATGAATACTAATGAAGTAATTGCTAATAGAGCGCTAGAACGTATGGGATACGAAAAAGGTGAATATGCGAAAATTAGCCCAAACACTCATGTGAACATGGCCCAATCAACAAATGATGCGTTTCCAACTGGGATTCATATAGCAACTCTTATGATGCTGGAAGAACTTCTTGTTACAATGGAAGAACTTCACTCTGCTTTTCATGATAAAGCAAAAGAGTTCGATCACGTTATTAAAATGGGGCGTACGCATTTGCAAGATGCAGTTCCAATTCGCCTTGGACAAGAATTTGAAGCATATAGCAGAGTGCTAGAGCGTGATATAAAAAGAATTAAACAGTCTCGTCAACATTTATACGAAGTTAATATGGGTGCGACAGCTGTCGGTACGGGATTAAATGCAAACCCTACTTATATAGAACAAGTTGTGAAGCATTTACGAACTTTTAGTGGTTTCCCTCTTGTTGGTGCAGAGCACTTAGTTGATGCGACGCAAAACACAGATGCATATACAGAAGTATCTGCAGCACTAAAAGTATGTATGATGAATATGTCTAAAATTGCAAATGACCTTCGTATTATGGCGTCTGGTCCACGTGTTGGGTTGGCGGAAATTCAATTACCAGCTCGTCAACCAGGTTCATCTATTATGCCGGGGAAAGTAAATCCAGTTATGGCAGAAGTAATTAACCAAGTTGCTTTCCAAGTAATTGGAAATGACCATACAATTTGCTTAGCGTCAGAAGCTGGACAATTAGAGTTAAATGTAATGGAGCCGGTATTAGTATTTAATTTAATTCAATCCATCAGTATTATGAATAACGGTTTCCGTGTATTCCGT
The DNA here is from genome assembly GCF_000832605.1 of Bacillus mycoides. Classification (GTDB taxonomy): domain Bacteria; phylum Bacillota; class Bacilli; order Bacillales; family Bacillaceae_G; genus Bacillus_A; species Bacillus_A mycoides. The sequence continues at coordinate 5,128,794 of NZ_CP009692.1, read as the reverse complement.
GAATACTGTATAAAGGGAATTACAGCGAATGAAGAGTTGCTTAAGCAATATGTTGAAAAAAGTGTTGGAGTTATTACAGCAGTGAATCCTCATATTGGTTATGAAGCAGCTTCTCGCATTGCACGTGAAGCAATTGCGACAGGAAAATCTGTTAGGGAGCTATGTTTAGAACATGGTGTACTTACAGCAGAAGAGCTTGATATTATTTTGGATCCATACGAAATGACGCATCCTGAAATTGCTGGTGCTTCTTTATTAAAGACTAAAAAAATGTAATGTAAAAAGCACCGATCCATTTGGATCGGTGCTTTTTTTTAGAAGATATTAAATACAGAGTTAAGTTGAAGTAAGCTAATAATAGCTAAGAAGATTAAACTATATTTCATTACTATTTTAAATAGAGCAGATTCTTGACCAACTAGTCCAACTGCTGCACAAGCAACTGCTACAGATTGTGGTGAAACCATTTTTGCGATTGTACCACCAACTACGTTTAATGAAACGAGAGTAGATGGTACGATGTTTAACTGATCGGCAGTTACTGCTTGAAGTGGTGCGAATAATGAACCACTTGATACGACTGAACCTGTAATGAATACGCCAATCCATCCTAAGATTGGAGAAAGAACTGGGAATGCATTACCAGTAGAAGAGAATGCAAGTCCAAGTGTAGATGACATACCAGAGTAGTTTTCTACGTAAGCTAAAGCGATAACGCTACAAATTGTATATACTGGAACTTTTAGTTCTTTTATTGTTTCGATCATTAATTCTTTAATCATTTTGCCGTTTACACGGTAGACGATAAGTGAAACGATGATTGCTAATACAATCGCAGTAGTTGTAGAAGAGAATACATCTAGTTTGAAAATCGCTGCGAAAGGTGTATCAGCCTTTGTAATTGGTGCAGTTTTCATAACCGCATTATGAAGACCAGGGAATTGAATGTTAAATACTAAGTTTGCCAATGGACCATCCGGAGCAAATAAAGCTTTAATTGGTTTTAAATTAAAGATTGTTACAAATGCAGTTAAGAATACGAATGGGGACCAAGCATATAAAATTTGATTGAATGTATGAGATTCTTTTTCTTCTTGTTTTTCTTCTTTAGCAGAAGATTTTGGTTGCCAAACACGTAAGAATAATGTAAGAGCGACCATACTTACGACTGCTGCGAAAATATTAGTAAGTTCAGCGCCTAAGAAGTAAGTCACAAGGAACTGAGTAATTGCGAAAGAAACACCACTTACAAGAATACCTTGCCAAGTTTCTTTAATGCCTTTAAATCCATCTACCATTGAAACAAGTAAGAACGGTAAAACAATGCTAATGAATGGCAAAATGTAAACAGCTTGACGACCGACAGTTAATGCATCTAGCCCAGTTAATTGTGCAGGTACTGTAACTGGAATACCCATAGCACCCATAGCACCACCAGCGATATTAGCTACTAAGCAAATACCTGCTGCTTTTAATGGATTAAAGCCCATACCTACAAGTAATGCAGCTGTAATAGCAACTGGAACACCGAAACCAGCTGCGCCTTCTAAGAAAGCACCGAAAGAATAAGCGATTAATAATACTTGTAAACGCTGATCATTTGTAATACTTGAAATGCTATCACGAATGACATTGAATTGTTCTGTTTTAACAGTTAATTTGTAAAGGAAGATAGCTGCGATAACGATAGTACAAATTGGATAAAATCCAGATAAAACACCGAATCCGGCAGATGCTACAGCTACAGTTGCGGGCATTTTATAAACAAATATAGCAAGAATAATAGCGACGATCACACTATAAAGCCCAGCCATGTAACCTTTCATTTTGAATCCCACTAAACAAATAATGAAGCAAAAAATTGGGAGTGCTGCGATTAGTGCAGATAACCAAATATTGTTTAATGGGTCATAAATTTGTGTCCAAGTACTCATAATAATGACAACTCCTATCTATTATATGTGAAGAAATTCACATTATTTGTGAAACTATTCACAATCAACTTACATGCTTAGTATATTCTCCTTCAACACTATTGTCAACGTGAAAAAGTATAATTATTCCATAATAGTATTAAAAGTAACATTTTGTTCATAAAGTAGACAAAAAGCGTAATCAAATTAATTTGATTACGCTTCTATAAATTATTTACATATTCTTTCATTTTTTCATATGTCATTGGTCCTACATGCTTATATTGAATGACACCGTTTGTATCGATGACAAAAGATGTTGGAATGCTGATGATTTGATATGTGGCACTTGCCTGGCCTTTCTGATCTAATAGGACGGGGAAGGTATATTTGTTTTCTTCAAGAAATTGTTTTACATTATTCGGGTCTTTTTCAGTAGCTGTCGCATTTACAGCAACAATTTCAATCCCCATATCTTTAGTATCGTGATAAAACTTTTCCATATCAGGCATTTCTATTTTGCATGGACCACACCAGCTTGCCCAAAAATTCAATATTACTTTTTTTCCTTTATAGTCTGTAAGACGAACTTCTTGACCAGTGGTTGTTTCCAGAAGGAAATCGAGGGCAGCATTGCCAACTTCAGTTCCAATGGGGATGTTTGATTTTGAAGCTATATCTTCTTTTTTGTATAGGAAGTGATTGATAATGGTCCAGCCAACCGCAATGCTAATTAACGCAAAAATAAACCATTTTTTAATATTACATCATCCTCCTTACTTAAATTTCCTTTTTATCGTAACAAAGTGGTTAAATATGGTCAAATTACTTTACGATAGGTTATCAATTATGGACGATATTTTACAATATCATTACTGTACATTTCAGTAAGGTGAAAATATAACAAAAAGCCTGATAAAACAACGTTTGTAAGCAAAGTATTGCTAGCCCTTTGTTTTGCTTTTTTATTGTATCATATAGTATAATATTCAAAATCAGGTGGGATTTTTTCTTGAACTGTGTGCTGATAAAAGTCGGAAAATTTTCTCAGCATTATAGGTTGATAAAGTTATGTCGTAACAGGAAATATAAGAACAGATATATAAATAAATAAAGAGAAAATAAAAAATGAAAATGAGGGGAATTTTATGAACCAAAACCAATTTGACTGTCGTATTTCAGAAGAAGACGTACAGATGTTAAGAGCATTAGCTCATCCACTTCGTCTACGTTTAGTAATGGAACTGATGCAGCGTGGAACATGTAATGTAACACAATTACAAGAGGTATTAGAAATTCCGCAATCAACTGTTTCGCAGCATTTAACGAAATTAAAACAAAATAAAGTAGTACGCTTTGAGAGACGCGGGTTAGAGGTGTACTATCAAATTCATAACGATAAAGTAAGTGAAGTAGTAAAAACATTATTTTCTTAATTTTTGAATATTATGGAAAGAAGACGTGTGAAATATACGTCTTTTTTTATTTGGAAAGGATCTAATAATAGGAAGATTTGAGAGCGTATATATTAGCGCGTTAGAAAGAAACAAACTATCGGTTGAAGTGCTAAATTGACGGAATATATTCTGAAGGGATATGAAAAGATAGAAAGGAGTGTTGTAAGCCAAAGGAGGAATAATATAATGGATGTAAAACGTGTGAAACAGATATTATCTTCTTCAAGTAGAATTGATGTTACATACGAGGGAGTCCCCGTATGGATTGAGAGCTGTGATGAGCAGAAGGGTAGTGCTCAAGTGTATGACGTATCCAACCCAGGAGAGAGCGTTCACGTGGATGTCACGGCTTTAGAAGAGATGTAATAGAAAAGACGCTTCTAATTTTAGAAGCGTCTTTTTGTGTGTTATTCCATCATACTTGCAACTTTTTTAGAGAAGAGAAGAAGTACAAAGCCTAAGATGATAACGATAATACCGATACTTGCAAATACTTCAAGGTATCCTAATGATTGTGTAAAGGAAGCAAGTTTACCTGCTAACCAGTTAGCCATACCCGTACCAGCTAACCATACCCCCATTAGTAATGATGCTAATTTTACAGGAGCGATTGCACTTACCATTGATAGACCGATTGGTGATAAGAATAGCTCACCAATTGTATGGAAGAGATAAGTGATAACGATGAATAATAAATTTGCTTTTACAGTTATATCTGCTTCACTACTTCCAGTTTTTAGAACTGCTAATGTTAAAACAAGATAACCTATACCTAGTAAAATCATACCAAATGCCATTTTTGTTGGCACTTTTAAATCACCGCGTTTTGTTTTAGAAAGTTTTAACCATAGCATAGATACAAATGGTGCAAGTAGTACGATGAATGCTGGGTTAACGGATTGGAACCAAGATGTTGGCACTTCCCAACCGAAAATTGTACGATCAACAAATTTATTTGTATAAAGTGTTAGAGAACTACCAGCTTGTTCAAATCCTGCCCAGAAGAATACTACGAAACAAGTTAAAATTACAATTGCCCAAGTACGATTTTTCTCTTGTTTTGTTAAAGGTTTCTTTTCGACTACAGGCTGATTTTTTGATCTTTTACCGACAACTGTTGTTCCTGCTTTACCAAGGTAACGAGGAGCTAATAAGTTGAAAACAATTTGTCCAATAATCATACCGATACAAGCTGCTAAGAATCCGTATTTATATCCCATAACAATAACGCCATTAGCGCTTGTTTTAAAGAAATCTTCTGCTAAAAATCCACAAATAAGTGGAGCGAAGAAAGCACCTACGTTAATACCCATATAGAAGATAGTAAATGCACTGTCACGACGTGAATCATTTTCACCATACAATTCACCTAACAGTGTAGAAATATTTGGTTTGAAGAATCCATTACCAATAACTAATAGTATTAATCCAAGGAATAGTCCTGTTTTTGTATTCATTGAGAATAGTACAAAGTTGCCGATTGCCATAATAATTCCGCCGAGAGTAATGGCATGACGTCTTGTAATATAATGATCCGTTAGCCATCCGCCTATAATTGGCATGAAATATACTGCCGCTGTAAAAGTACCATATAATTGCACTGCGACTGCCTTATCAAATCCTAACCCGCCACTAACAGCAGCAGTTGTTAAATAAAGAACTAAAAGGCCGCGCATTCCATAATAACTAAATCTTTCCCACATTTCTGTTAAGAACAACAAATATAATCCTGGTGGATGTTTTTTTGGTGATTGTTGTTCTCCAGCTTTGTCTAATTTTAAAGCTGTATCCATTTTTGTTTCCCCCTAATCCTGTATAACGGATATTTATGTAATTATTTTAATTCACAAAATATTTAGAAGTCAATAGAATTATATGGAAATAGCAAGAAAATTTATGAAAAAATCTATTTTTCTTCAACCGTTATTATATTTTTCCCTGAAAACAAGATAATAAGCGTTTTCAAATGTAGTAATTGAATTCTAAAATAAAGTAAAATAGTGATAAATCAGAAAATTTAGATTAAAATGTTTATTCTGATATAGAGAAAATATACTATATTTACTTTTATAATATAACATATCGGGAATAAAAATACAAAATGAAATAATGTGACACTTCAGTGAAATGAAAAAACCAGCTCCATAAAAGAGGGAGCTGGTTACAATGAAATTATTTAACAAAGCGTTTTTCAATGTCGTCTAGTAGTAAGTTAGCAGCCATTACACCGCCAGCTGTATTCCAAATAACGTCGTCAACTTTGTATGCTTTTCCGTTCTTTACTGCATTTAAGTTTTTAAAGAGAGGGTCGTTTATATATTCTTTTTCTAGTTCAGAACCTTTTTTCTCATTGCCTTTATCGAATGTGAAGTAGAATAATACATCGCCATCCATTGCCGAAATACGCTCTTTAGATACGTTACGTTCTGCGAAATCATCTTTGTTTTGATCTCCAGGACGTTTAAATCCAAGTTCTTTTAAAATAACACCAGAGAATGTATCGCCATGATAAATACGAACATCACCAGGCATAAAGCGTACCATAGAAATTTCTTGATTTACTGTATCACCAAGTTTGCCTTTTAAATCTTCCATACGTTTTCCGTAATCAGCTAAAACTTTTTGACCTTCTTTTTCCTTATTTAAAGCTTTTGCATAAAATTTGAAGTTATCTTTCCATTCACCACGTAATGTTTCCGAGAAAACAGTAGGTGCAATAGCTTTTAATTGCTCATACACTTTTTCGTGGCGCATTTTGTTACCGATAATTAAGTCTGGTTTTAAAGAAGCGATAGTTTCAACGTTAACTTGTCCTTCGTCGCCAACAACTTTTACATCTTTCATTTTATCCTTAATATGCGGATACCATGGGTCACCCGTCCAAGACTTTACAGCCCCAACTGGTTTTACACCTAATTCGAGTAAAGCTTCAGTTCCTTCATTAGTTAAAATAACTACACGCTTTGGATTGGCAGGAACTTCTGTTTTACCCATTGCGTGCTCAACCGTAATCATTTCTTTTTTATTATCTTCTTTTGTTGATTCTTCTTTGTTATTTGATTTTCCACAAGCACTTAAAAGAAGTGAAAAAGCTAGTAAAAATACAAATACTGTAAACGATTTCTTTTGCATGAAATTCATTATGTACCCCCTGCATGTTGAGAATATTTTTCAATAGCAAGCATGATATTAAGCCTTTATCTTTGGATTGTCAATATATATTACTGAAAATAATTCTCATTATCGTTGACAATGAGAATTAAGTTGAAATACACTTACAACGTATCATTATACATTGAAGGGGAAACGCTGCATGTTATTAAAAACAAATCAAGCAAAATGGATTGGATTACTTGTTGGAATCATTGCAGTCGTTATTTGTATTTGGGGAAGCATTATTTTCGGATATACAAATACGAGCTGGAAATTAGCTTTAGATGCTTTTTTCCATTTTAATGGTTCAAATGAGCATATTATTATTCAAAATGTGCGTCTACCAAGGGCGTTAATTGCAGCAAGTGTTGGTGCTAGTTTAGCCATTGCAGGTTGTTTAATGCAAACTTTAACAAAGAATCCGCTTGCTTCTCCAGATTTTATTGGATTAAATTCAGGCGCTGCGTTCTTTATAGTTGTAGCAATTGTACTCTTTTCCGTGACATCATTATCAGCTTTCACATGGATTGCCTTTTTAGGAGCGGCAGTTGCAGCAGTACTTGTATTTGCCTCTAGTTCTTTAGGAAAAGAAGGGACAACGCCTCTTAAGTTAACATTAGCAGGTGTAGCGATAAGCGCTTTATTTTCATCATTAACACAAGGGTTACTTGTATTAAATGAAAAAGCATTTGAAGAAGTGTTATTTTGGCTTGCCGGATCTGTGCAAGGAAGAAAGTTAGAGATTTTACAATCAGTATTCCCGTATTTATTAATAGGCTGGATTGCATCTTTTATGATGGCAGGGAAAGTAAATACATTAATGATGGGGGAAGATGTTGCAAAGGGGCTCGGACAACGAACGATTTTAATGAAATCATTCGTGTTACTTATTATTGTACTGTTGTCTGGTGGTTCAGTTGCGGTTGCTGGTCCAATTGGATTTATTGGCATCGTTACTCCTCATTTCGCAAGAGCTCTTGTTGGGGTAGATCACAGATGGAGAGTACCCTATAGCGGATTGTTAGGTGCAATACTATTAATCTTGGCTGATATAGCAGCAAGATATGTCATTATGCCACAAGAAGTACCAGTAGGGGTTATGACAGCATTTATCGGGGCCCCATTCTTTATTTATATTGCACGTAAGAGAGGGCTTAGCAAATGAAGAAGTATATTCCGTTTCGTATTGGAAAAGGCGAGCTCTCGTTTTTAATGTATAAACGAGCTTGTCTCGTCTTATTGAGTTTACTAGTTGTTTTAATAGGATTATTTTTTGCGAGTGCAGGTATGGGGGATATGAAAATTGCTCCTTATGATGTATGGCAAGCGATTACCGGAAATGGTGATGCGATGTCAAATATGGTTGTAAATAAATTTCGTATGCCGCGTATTTTAATTGCTATCCTCGTAGGAATTGCGCTTGCGGTAGCGGGCTGTATTTTACAAGGGCTCGTTCGAAACCCACTTGCTTCTCCTGATATCATCGGAATTACGGGCGGGGCAAGTGTTGCAGTTGTACTCTTTTTAGCTATATTTAGTGATAAAAACAATGCGTTAACAGTAAGCATTCATTATATGCCGCTAGCAGCTTTTGCTGGGGCAACAATTGTAGCGTTTTTTGTATATTTATTTGCCTGGAAAAATGATGGATTATCACCGATTAGTCTTGTTTTAATTGGTGTTGGATTTTGGGCATTAACGAAAGCAGCAACAACTTTATTTATGTTGTTAGCACCAATTTATCAAGCAAGTCAAGCGAATGTATGGATCACAGGTACTGTTTATGGCTCTTCGTGGCAAAATGTTATGGTACTTGCGCCGTGGGTTCTCATTTTAACGACAATATCATTTATCGCTGCGAGACATTTAAATGCACAAGAGCTAGGGGATGATATAGCAGTGGGACTTGGTGTTCCTTTAACGAAGTCGCGTGTATTTATGTTGTTACTTAGTACAGCTTTAATTGGCGGGGCAGTTGCCTTTGCAGGAGGAATTGGATTTGTTGGTTTAATGGCACCTCATATTTCGCGAAGATTAGTTGGTTCTTTCTACGGTGCATTGCTCCCAGTTGCGGCGATTATCGGTGCAATTCTAGTACTCGCTGCAGATTTAATTGGGCGTACAGTTTTCACACCACTTGAAATTCCAGCAGGGGTATTTACATCAGCAATTGGTGCACCTTATTTTATTTATTTACTTTATAAAAGTCGGAATTCATAAAGGGAGATGAATATGCAAAAAGCATTGGAGACGAAACGCTTGACGCTGTCGTATGGTGAAACGATTATTATTGATGAGCTGAATTTAGAAATTCCAAAAGGGGAAATTACAATCTTCATCGGTTCTAACGGTTGTGGGAAATCAACTTTATTACGTTCACTAGCTAGATTATTAAAGCCAACAACCGGTGACATTTTGTTAGATAATCAAGCAATTCAAAGTATGCAAACGAAGCAAATCGCTCGTCAAATGGCGATTTTACCGCAAGGGCCACAAGCACCGGAAGGACTTACGGTATTACAACTTGTAAAGCAAGGACGTTATCCATATCAAACATGGCTGAAGCAATGGTCCGAAAAAGATGAGGAAATGGTACAAAAAGCGCTTGCTGCAACGGGTATGACAGAATTTGCTGAGCGTGATGTTCATGCCCTTTCAGGTGGACAACGTCAACGTGCTTGGATTGCAATGACCCTTGCACAAGATACAGATATTATTTTGCTTGATGAGCCGACTACATATTTAGATATGACGCACCAAATTGAAGTGTTAGATTTATTATTCGAATTAAATGAAACAGAGCAAAGAACGATTGTTATGGTATTGCACGATTTAAATTTGGCATGTCGTTATGCAGACAACATTGTAGCTATTCAAGATAAACAAATATATGCGCAAGGTAAACCAGAAGAAGTTATTGACCAGAAGTTAGTTCGGGATGTATTCCGTATGGAGTGTCAAATAAGCGCTGATCCGTTATTTGGGACACCGCTCTGTATCCCGCATGGAAGAGGAAGACGTGTACTTAAAGAGGCTGTTCAGGCGATGAGATAACGAAAAAAGACGATGAGGATTCATCGTCTTTTTTACCCCGCATTAACGGGCAGTAAGATCCCCATCTCAAAATCCAGCGAAAGCAAAGAAGCTGGTTGGGGGATCAACTGCCCGTAAAAGCCCGATTGGTGCGGGCTAATAATCAGTGGGGGATGAACATCCCCCACTGATTAAAGTTTCACTTTATTTTCGGCAAGAAAATAATAGAAAAAGGGGAATACGTAAACGTCGTTCATATTCTTCTTCATCTTGAAAACAGTTTCGATTTGGTGTAGCTTCTTTTAAGCTTGTAATCGTAAATCCGGCTTGTTGTAATAATGTAAAATATTCTTCCGTAGTCCGGTGATATTTAATAACTTCTTGATCAATCCATGGCTCAACTCGTTTTCCTGTTTCGAAATAATCATCGACGAGCCAACTAGTTCTTTTACCACTCGTTTGCAAGCTTTCAAATGAAGAGGTAATAACGGGATGTTGAACGCTAAAGGTGAAGGTTCCGTTTGTTTTTAAAGTTTGAAACACATTTTGAAAAATGATATCAAGGTGTTCAATATAATGTAAGGCGAGTCTAGATGTTACTAAATCAAAAGTAGAAGGAGGGTATGTGTAGTCTTTGAGGTTTAAAAAATGAACGGTGCCATTTTTATTTTCTAGTTGTTTTTTAGCTTTTTCATACATAAGCTCGGAGTCTTCAATACCAGTGTAAGAGTGGCATCCATGTTCTAATAATTTTTCGCCGAATTTAGCATCACCACAACCTAAATCGAGGATTTGTTTTCCTGTTACATTGCCAATGAGCTGAAAGAATGCTGGTTTTTCAAGGGATTCGTTTGGACTATTTTCTCGATATCTTCGCTGCATATATTGCTCTAAAAACGATTCGTTATTATATACATCAGATTCAGTAAATGCCATTTTAAAAGCCTCCTAAATATTTTTTTAATTCTATCAAATATGAAAAGTAAATGATAGATTTCTTGTAATGAATCATTTATAATTTAAAATTGTAAGCGGTTTCTTTAAACTATTTTTCTATAATAAATTCTGAAAACGTGTTAAGCTAGTAGAGGGATTATTAGAACTATTAAGATAATAATCCGCTTACATGAACGATGGGAGGCTTCACGATGTCTAGTAAAACACTTGCAAACTTTTTAGAAGAAAATTTAGAGGATTTAAAATCAAAGGGGCTTTATAACGTAATTGATCCGCTTGAAAGTCCAAATGGACCGATTATTACAATTGGCGGAAAAGAATATATTAACTTATCTTCAAACAACTACCTTGGATTAGCGACTGATAATCGCTTACAAGAAGCAGCAATTGGTGCAATTCATAAGTACGGTGTTGGAGCAGGAGCTGTTCGTACAATTAACGGTACTTTAGATTTGCATATTAAATTAGAAGAAACAATTGCAAAGTTTAAACATACAGAAGCAGCAATTGCTTATCAATCAGGATTTAACTGTAATATGGCAGCGATTTCAGCTGTTATGGATAAAAATGATGCGATTCTTTCAGATGAATTAAACCATGCATCTATTATTGATGGTAGTCGTCTATCAAGAGCGAAAATCATCGTTTATAAGCATTCTGATATGGAAGATTTACGCAAAAAAGCAATCGAGGCAAAAGAATCAGGTCTTTATAATAAATTAATGGTTATTACAGACGGTGTTTTCTCAATGGATGGAGATATTGCAAAATTACCAGAGATTGTTGAAATTGCAGAAGAGCTGGATTTAATGACATATGTAGATGATGCACACGGTTCAGGTGTACTTGGCAAAGGTGCAGGTACTGTAAAACATTTCGGCCTTTCTGATAAAGTTGATTTTCAAATTGGTACATTATCAAAAGCAATTGGGGTAATTGGTGGATATGTAGCTGGGAAACAAAACTTAATCGATTGGTTAAAAGTGCGTTCACGTCCATTCTTATTCTCAACAGCTTTAACACCAGCTGATGCAGCTGCTTGTATGAGATCAATTGAAATTCTAATGGAAAGCACAGAGTTACACGATCGTTTATGGGAAAATGGTCGCTATTTAAAACAAGGGTTAAAAGAACTTGGCTTTAACATTGGAGAAAGTGAAACACCAATTACACCTTGTATTATTGGTGATGAAGTATTAACACAAGAATTTAGTAAACGTCTAAATGAAGAAGGCGTTTACGCAAAATCTATCGTATTCCCAACCGTAGCAAAAGGAATGGGACGCGTTCGTAATATGCCTACAGCAGCTCATACGAAAGAAATGCTAGATGAAGCAATTCGTAAGTATGAAAAAGTAGGGAAAGAAATGGGTATCATTTAAGTAACGACATCTTTTGAATAGCTTGCAAATGGGGAGTGGGAAAAATGAAAAAAATTCTAGTAACCGGTTCTTTAGGGCAAATTGGTTCTGAACTAGTAATGAAACTTCGTGATGTATACGGCGCATCAAATGTTATTGCAACAGATATTCGTGAAACAGACAGTGAAGTAGTAACGTCTGGTCCATTTGAAACGTTAGATGTAACGGATGGACAAAAATTACATGATATTGCAAAGCGTAATGAAGTAGATACAATTATTCATTTAGCGGCTTTACTTTCAGCAACTGCAGAAAAAAATCCGTTATTTGCTTGGAATTTAAATATGGGCGGACTTGTAAATGCATTAGAAGCAGCACGTGAATTAAACTGTAAGTTTTTCACGCCAAGTTCTATCGGTGCATTTGGTCCATCAACGCCAAAAGATAATACACCACAAGATACAATTCAGCGTCCTACTACGATGTATGGGGTAAACAAAGTAGCAGGAGAATTACTATGTGATTATTATCATCAAAAGTTTGGCGTTGATACGCGCGGTGTACGTTTCCCAGGCTTAATTTCTTACGTAGCTCCTCCAGGAGGCGGAACAACTGACTATGCAGTTGAAATTTATTATGAGGCGATTAAAAAAGGTACATACACCTCATACATTGCAGAAGGAACATACATGGACATGATGTATATGCCAGATGCTTTACAAGCAATCATCTCATTAATGGAAGCTGATCCAAATAAACTAGTTCATAGAAATGCGTTTAACATTACAGCAATGAGCTTTGAACCAGAGCAAATTGCAGCATCAATCCGTAAACACATTCCGAACTTTACAATGGATTACGCAGTAGATCCAGCTCGTCAAACAATCGCTGATAGCTGGCCGAACTCTATTGATGCAACAGCAGCAATGAAAGAGTGGGGCTTTAAAGCAGAATATGATTTAGACAGAATGACAACTGATATGCTGGCTAAGTTAAAAAAAAAGCTCGCATCTGAGTTAGTAATGAATTAATAGGAAGAGCCGATTCTTAGGAATTGGCTCTTAATTATTTTAGGAAGGGAGAAAAGCAACATGCAAAGAGTTGATGTTGTATATGCATTAATACACGATAGCGAAAAAGATAAAATATTAATGGTACATAATATAGAACAAAACGTTTGGTCATTGCCAGGCGGGGCTGTTGAAAAAGGTGAAATACTAGAGGAAGCACTAGTAAGAGAAGTGAAAGAAGAGACAGGTTTAACTGCCGCACTCAGTGGACTTGTCGCATTAAATGAGAAGTTTTTTGAAGAGAAAGGACATCATGCATTATTTTTTACATTCCGAGCAAATGTAGTAACAGGTGAACTTCGTGCAGAAGATGAAGGAGAAATTTCCGCAATCGAGTGGGTAGATAGAAAAATCGCGAATGAGCGATTCCCATACTACGATGGAGGGTTCGAATTATTATTAGAAGTTTCCATTCCATACAAGTTTCAACCAGAAACAAAGTAAGTTAACGAAGAAAAACAGGAGCCTCGGGGCTCCTGTTTTTCTATTCAATCGTCTTCAGTAATAGTTTCTTCAACAATGGTTTAATCTTCAGGCGTAAATCTTCAGCATGATTTGCAACTAAGAAGTGATGGTTATAAATGTTTTTCATTAGTTGATAAGTCGCTTCTTTCGCTTCGCCTTCTTCGATAAAGATGCCGATTACTTCCATACCACTTTTACGAGCAAGTTTGACTGCTTCGTGCGTATCTAAAATTCCGTCTTGTTGATAGTCTAGTGCAGAAGGTTCACCGTCTGTAAAGACAAGTAAGAATTTATGTTTTTCTGGTCTTTTCGCAAGCTTTTCGGAAACGATACGAATAATATACCCGTCGCGGTTATCTTCTTCTTCGCGAAGTTGCATAATTTCTGGACCGACGTTTGGTAACGTTGAGTTTTTATACGTAACAACTTCATGGATAACGTTCGGTTTATCTTCAGGTTTAGCACTAGAAGCATCTTCCCAAAATCCACTAATAGCGTGCGGGATTTTTAAAGATTTTAAAGCTTCATGGAATAGGACCACACTCTTCTTCGTTTCTTCCATTTTGTTATACATAGAACCAGAGCAGTCCACTAATAGTTGGAATGCAACGTCGAGCTCTTGTGATTCTTGTCCTTTTTTATAAAACATACGCGGCTGCTTTTCAGTATAAATACGAAGGAATTTCTTACGAAGCCTTCCGTAATATTTATCACTGTTTGCATTCGTTTTGTTTTCAATTGTTTTTTCGATAATTTTCTTTAATTCTTTTACATCTTTATTAACGACTGATTTGATAGCTTGGTAATCTTTTTTCTCATCAGGATTCGATTTGCGAGCTTCTTTAAATGTATGAGAAGCTCCCACATTATACTTGCCGTATGCACCGTCGTTTTGGCTAGAAGCATGAGACGCTCTTGCTTCCTCTGTATCAGCACCATCAAAGTTAGATTGTGTACTTTTTTGGGAAGTACCTTGTACAGAACCAAGTGCTTGGTCACCATCTTCTGATTCACGAGCAGTATCACCCATCATATTTGTTTTTGTTCCGCTTTCTAAATCAAAGCGTAAAAAGTTCTCGTTTTCATTGTTTTTATTTTCACGGTGCCATGTCGAGAAGCTTTCATCCATTTTGTTTTTGTTATCATCGTCATCTAGGAGCTGCGTATCATCATTTGCTAATTTTTCAGCGCGACTGTCTTTCTCATCTGCAATCACAGATAAATAAAGCGGTGCATGTCCGAAATAATTATTAAGCATATCACTTTCAAGAAGTCCTTCTAAACGATAGCGAATTTTCTCAACAATATACATAATATCTTCCGTATTACGAGCTTGGAATGTTTCATGCAAAATTGATTCAATTTGCTCGAAATATTCATTATTAAACATTTCATATTTATCACTCGTTAATGAAAGATAGCATAGACAAAATAGACGATCACCGTGATAGTTACGAACACGATTTATTTCATTTTGTGAGCCAAAGTAATTGCGATACATTTCTTTTCGGCGTTTAAAAATATGTTTTGTGCCAGGACGTAAATTTTTGACGATTTCCTCAACACGTAAATCTTCTAATAGAACAAATAATTGTGTTAAAAACTTTTTTAGCGGCGATTCTTGTAACTCAATCGCATAAGAACGAATTAAAGTCATGTCCGAGTAATGTTTATTACCAAGTGCCTTTAAGAACACTTCGCTTTTTAATCCGATTACTGTATCCTCTTCTTTTCGATCATCCCAAAAGTGACTAATGACAACCTTTTTTTCAATTTCGTCGTAGTATGCTTTATAGCCATACTCAAGATAGGCATCGTCTTCTTTTAGAAGAGCATACATTAAGTTTTCCATTTGTAGAAACAGCGACGCATCAATTTTTTTGTCACTAAAAATTTGTCTCATGAATTATCCCTCAAAGAAATAACTTTCTGCTAATTCACGGACAGTCATTTGTTCTGTTTCATCGTTTAATTTTGCGATAATACTACGTTCAATTGCACGCATAACAGGAATATATACACCTAAATCACATGCATCGATAATGCCACGAATACTAGCTGCTTCTTCACTTACGCGCCCATCACGAGCTAAAGGCATAAGATCGCTTGCGAATGCAACGAACTTTTCAATTGTTGCAACATCATTTAATTTTGATTCAGATAGTAATAGTTCTTTTAATGTATCACCTTGAATGTAAGGAACTTCAATAATAACGAAACGGTTTTTTAACGCTTCGTTTAGTTCACTTGTCCCAACATAACCTTCGTTAATCGCAGCAATTACGCGATATTCGTCATCACCGTATACAACTTCTTGTGTAAATGGGTTTGTAATCATTTTACGGTAATCTAACGCACCATGAAGAAGTGGTAACGTTTCAGGTTTTGCCATATTGATTTCATCAATATAAAGGAAATGACCGTTTTTCATTGCCTTCATAAGAGGACCGTTAACGAACGTAACTTCAGATGCGCCGTCTTTTGTTTGTAATGTGTTGTATCCTAAAATACCTTCTACATCTAAGTCGACAGAACAGTTAATGCTATGCATTGGTTTTTGGAATAAAGAAGAAAGAGTTTCCGCTAGTACTGTTTTACCACTACCAGTTGGCCCTTTTAATAGAATGTTTTTACCAAGTAAAAGTGCTGTAATGGCATCTTCAATAATGCTATTATCAGATGCTTTATATATTTTCTTGCCAATTAAATGTGCATTTTCACCAGCTTCTTGTTTATTCTTTTCATGAATTGTAGAAAGCTGCTGTTTTAAATCAGAATGTATATGAAATTGTTCTAACATGTATTTCCCACCTAACATTATTTTCATAAAGTAATACATCTTATGATAACTTGTTTTAATATGGTATGCAAAGAAAAGGAGAAGGGGGAAATATAAAAGAAAAAGCAATCAATATCACATTGATTGCTTATAGTAAAGGAGAAATGAGTCGCATAAAGGACTCTAATATTCGTTTTTTGATACTTCTTTTTTGGAACGAGTTCCATTTAATTTCAGTGGAGTGTTTAAAGTCTTCTTCAAAATCGCGTTTAATATCATGAACGGTTTCTGATTCATATAGTACGCTAATAATTTCATAATTCAATTCAAAGCTACGTACATCCATATTTGCTGTTCCGATTGTTGCAATTTTATCGTCAACGAGTACAATCTTTGCGTGCATAAATCCATCTTTATAACTGTAAATAGAAGCACCAGCTTTTAAAAGTGGAGTGAAATAGGATTGAGATGCTTGATCGCTAATAATACTATCACTCTTACCAGGATATAAAATGCGTACATCTATGCCAGATATTGCACTTAAGCGTAATAATGTTAAAGTTTCTTGATCCGGAATAAAGTATGGTGTAGCGATCCAAATAGATTTTTTGGCTGAGCCCATAACAGCTAGTAATGTATTACGAATACTTTTATCATCTGAGCTTGGTCCACTTGCTACAATTTGCACCGCACCTTCTGCATCCGGAATTTCTTTTCCTGGGAAGTAGTGTCTATTCATAAATTGATCCCAAGAATAAGTATTCAATCCACTAGACGCATAAAGCCAATCTTCTAGAAAGATGGCTTGTAATTTATACAATGCTTTTCCTTCTATTTTTAAATGACTATCACGCCAAACAGGGAATTTTTTTGAGCGACCAAGATATTCATCACCGACGTTGAGCCCTCCGGTAAAACCAATTTCTCCATCTACAATGACGATTTTACGGTGATTACGATAATTAACTGTCTCGAGTAACCAAGCTGAAAAAATAGGGTCAAATTCGACAATTTCAATTCCAGCTTTTTTCATAGGTTGTAAAAATCGTCGTCTTAACGTATTACTTCCGAGTCCATCATAAAGGAAGCGTACAATAACACCATCTTTTGCTTTTTGTATTAAAGCATCTCGTACTTTTGTACCAATCTCATCAGATTTATAAATATAGTATTGAATATGTATGTGATGTTTTGCATTCTCGATTGCGTTCAAAATTTCTGAAAAGGTTTGATCACCGTTTGTTAAAAGTTTTGTTGTCGTTCTATCTGCGGCAGGCCCGCCTCCGAATTTTTGTAGGACTTCTGTTAAATGTATAGAACGTTCATGTAATGGGACTGTGAGTGATAATTCTAGTCGTCTTCCTTCTAATATTTCGCGGAATAACTTTCTTTGTTCTTCTGAACGATGAAGATGTTTTTTTCTTCTCCAACGGCTACGCCCGAAAATAGAGTATAAAAGTACACCTATAACAGGAAGAAGTGCTAATACTAAAAACCACGCTAAGGTACTTTGGGGTGATCTATTTTCGATAAAAATAACGAATGAAATTCCTACGATTGTGATGGACCATAGAGCACCAACAAACGTATATAACGAAATAACCGATGTATTTAATAGGAAAAGAACGATAGATACGATTGTAAATATTAATAATAATTGAACGATAGGTTTCTTCATTTCTATAAAATTCCTCAAATCTTTCTTAAATATAGACTTCTTATATAAAAGGTGTAATCTGACATTCTTATTATAAAGTGTTTTGTTTTTTTTACAAAATATAGACATTTTCCCCATGCTTTCCGCATTTGTCCTACATACAGTATATTATTACATTTTTATATAGAAAAGGGGATGAATAAAATGTACGATCTTCCATTTGGTGGGTTTGTACATTCTCCATTTTTAGGAGGAGGATTCTTTCCTGGAAGGGGCTTTACTTAGTCCTGCGTTTGGTTATGGCGGATATTGCTATCCATACTATACGGATTATTAACAGTATCCTTACTATTCATACAACACATATTAAAGTAGGGAAATTGAAAAGGAGAGGAAGAGAAATGAACTATATGCTAAATCACGGAGGATATTATCGTAATCATCATGGTGGGGGAGGGCATAATCACCATGGAGGACACAATCATTATGATCATCATCATCATCACGGTGGTGGATGGGGCTGGGGTGGCGGCTCGTGGGGCGGAGGATTTTTCCCAGGAAGTTTTGCTGGAGGCATGTTAGGTGGGCTTACAGCTGGCGCATTAACGGGTGCGGCAGGTGGAGGCTACTATCCAGCACCGTACCCAGTAACATACCCAGCACCATATCCAATGCCATACCCGGGTTATCAGCAAATACCATATCAGTATTAAACTAAAAAAGAGGATATCCTCTTTTTTAGTTTAATAATTTATTTATAAAATATTTCCAAAAACAAGGTGAAAATATGTTAATATTTTGTTATTATGATTCAATATGTTAAATGCAAATTTTGGCTTTATCCCGCTATTTGTGGGCAGTAAAACCCCCACCTCAAAATTCAGCTGGAACAAAGAAGTTAGGTGGAAGCCCTGCTACCCGTAAAAGCCCGATTGGTGATCAGTTGGGATGAACAAAACCCCCACTGATTAAAGTTTCACTTTATATTATTATTCGTGAATCGTTGCATTTTGTATATTAATCTCTATTTCATTATGTATCGGCAGTTAGATTTACATCTTAACATTTAATGAAATAAAAGAGGTTAGGTGTGAGGTCGTATTAGTAGGGAGCAGAGGCTAATAGTGATGAAATTGTCACTTTACAAATTCAAAGAATGTAAGAGAATACTGTATAATAAGCTTAGATAAGTAGAGAGATGAGAAGCTTCTACTATAATTAAAACAGCACCATATTGCTTTTTTTTATAAATAATATTATGTTATTTTAATCGGCCTATTTAGAAAAAAATTGTGATTTATCCCGCATTAACGGGCAGTAAGACTCCCACCTCAAAATTCGGTGAATGTGAGGAAGTTAGGTGGGAGATAAAAGCCCGATTGGTGAAGGCTAATAATCAGTGGGGGATGGACAACCCCCCCACTGATTAAAGTTTCATTTTATGTAAAGGCGTATTGTTAGAAAATGAAATATCTCTATTTCTATGAAGAGAAACGAGTTGTGTTTTAGTCAGATAGGAAGCAAGGAGAGGTGCGCATGCTAGAACAAAGAGGTCATGCATTATATGACTCTTCATTGCAAGATTTAAAATTAGCATTAGATGAGTCTTCAATTGTTGCTATTACAGACCGAAATGGTCTTATTACATATGTGAATGATAAATTTTGTAAAATTTCAAAATATAAAAGAGAAGAGTTAATAGGAAAAGATCACCGTATTTTAAATTCCGGATATCATCCGAAAGCATTTTTTCAAATCCTATGGAAGCGTATTTTGAGTGGAAAAGTCTGGACAGGGGAAATTCGAAATCAAGCAAAAGATGGTACGTATTATTGGGTTAAAACAACAATTGTTCCATTTTTAAATGAAAAGGGAGAACCTTATCAATTTATTGCAATTCGAAATGATATAAGTAGTAGGAAAGAAGCAGAACAAAGATTACGATTAAGCGAAAGTCGTTATAGGGAACTTGCTTATCATGATGCGTTAACAAGTTTACCGAACCGTTTACAGTTAATTACGACTGTAAATAAGATGATTGCAGAGAAAATAGAGTTTGGCATGATTTACTTTGATTTAGATCGTTTTAAATTAGTGAATGATACGTTAGGTCATATGATAGGAGATTTACTTTTAAGCGAAGTTGCTTCACGGTTGCATTATGTGCTAGGAGAGAAAGATGTTCTGGCTAGGCTTGGTGGCGACGAATTTGTGCTGTTAACAAAAACTCATACAAATGATGAGATGAGGCAGTTAGCGACATCCGTGTTATCATGCTTTCAAGCGCCATTTATGCTTGAAGGTCATGAAGTATATATTTCAGCTAGTCTAGGACTTTGTTCCTATCCGCAAGATGGAAAAGACGTTGAAACGTTATTAAAAAATTCGGATTTAGCCATGTATAGTGCGAAAGAGCAAGGAAGAAATGCGGCGTGCTTCTTTACAGATGAATTACGTGCGAAAATAAACCGTAGAATGAAAATAGAATTTGCTTTGCAAAAAGCGATTCGTGACGAAGAATTAAAAGTGGCATTACAACCCATTATTGATTTGAAAACAAAGAAATGTACTGGTATTGAGGCTTTAGTACGCTGTAAGACAGAAGAAGGTCCTATTTCACCAAGTGAATTTATCCCTGTAGCTGAAGAGTGTGGACTTATTATAAAACTAGGAGACTGGGTACTAGAAAAGTCATGTCGACTGTTTAAAACTTTACCAGATTATCAAGAGGGACTGAAGTTATCTGTTAATTTATCAATACAACAATTGATGCAAAAGCGATTTATTTTATCTGTTCGTAGTATATTGAAGCGAACAGGGTTTCCGCCAAATCGTTTAATATTAGAAATAACAGAAAGTATAGCTGTACGTCATTTTGATTATATTATTGCTACATTACAAGAATTAAGAAGTATGGGAATTTTAATCGCTTTAGACGATTTCGGAACAGGGTATTCCTCATTATATTATTTAAAACAACTACCACTTGATATTGTGAAAATTGATCGTAATTTTATTCGTGAGTTTCATTATGATCATGCACAACCAGAGCGAACGATTGTAAAATCGGTTATTGAAATCGCCCATAGTTTAAATTTATTAGTGGTTGCTGAAGGGGTAGAAACGGTAGAACAAGAAAGTTTATTAAAATCAATGAGTTGCGACTTTGTACAAGGTTTTTATTATGCGAAACCGTTAGATATAGGGGAACTAAAAGAAAAGTTATTAACTGATTTTTAATAAAAAAAGAGAAGCGAAAAGCTTCTCTTTTTTATTGTTTTTTTTGTGAATCTTTCATTAAAACTGGATAAAGAATAAGACCTAATACAAACAAACCAATGCCTAAGAAGAATGTTTTTAAATCAGCAGTTCCCGTTTTAATAACCCATATGGAATATAAAAATGCTAATGCAGTAATGATTCCATCTTTTATTCGAGATCCCGGCATTATATCATACGTTTCCCCCGTAATAACTAATTTTAACTGATACAAGGTAGAAACAAGGTACGGGATTAAATATGCTAATGTCGCTACAACAATAGCGAAATTATATGCTTCTGAAACAGTACCAGAAATCGTTGAGAATAAGAAAATTTGCGTCATCACATTTGTAATAAATAATGATTTTGAAGGACTACCTTTTTTATTTGTTTTACTGAAAAACTTAGGGAAAAGTCCATTTTTAGCAGCCTGGTAAGGTACTTCTGAGCTAACAACGATCCATCCTACAGTAGAGCCGAATAAAGATACGAGTGCAAGTAAGGCCATTATATAAGCACCTTTAGTACCAATTGCTAAATTTAATGCATCTACTAATGGTTTTTGAGACTCTTTTAAAGCGTCTTGTGGAAGAGCGCCCATTGTTAGTAGAGTAATTGCCATGTAAATAAGAAGAGCGATGATTAATCCGAAAATCGTAGCTTTCTTAACATCGTGCTGAGATTTTGCACGGTTAGAGAGCATAACTGCTGACTCAATACCGATAAACGCCCAAAGTGTTGCAATAGCAGCGGAATTTATTTGTCCACCCAACGAAATAGGTTGTCCAGCTTCATTCATAAATGTTTGACCGTCTCCGAAATTAGAGGCGTTGAAAATGAATAATGTAATCACAATAAACATTGTAAATCCGATAATTTTTGCAATGGTAGCAAGAAGATTCATATTTCCAGCTCGATCAATATTTTGAGAAAGAATATATTGAATTCCCCATAACATAAGGCTACATACTAGAAAAGTTAACCCTTTTCCTAGTTCTAGTGAAAATCCATTTATTGAAAAGAGAATTTGCTTACTTTGTAAAACTGGAAAAAATGTTGATAAATATCCAGCAAAGGAAATAATAACAGATGCTGTAGCAGCCCAGTTAGCAGCCCAGTATCCCCAAGCCATACTATATCCTGCAACTTTACCTGTCTTTTGAGAAGTAAACATTGCTTGGGCGTAACTTTGTGGTCCTGCTTTTAATTCTGGTTTACGAATTGCTAAATTTCCAAATACGAGTGCAATCATAAATACACCAAGTCCTGTAATACTCCATGCCAGTGTAGATCCCATTGGACCTGATACGTGTGCTAAATTTGCTGGGAGCATAAATACGCCACCGCCAACCATATTCCCGATAACAAAAGCTGTTAAAACCCATAATCCCCATTTTTTCGTTTCCATTTTTGTTAACTCCTTTGTAGTAAGATTTGCTTAAACATCATTTTTTACTAGCTTTTTGGCAATAAAAAAAGAGCCATGTAGATAAAAAATACCTACATGGCTCTTTGCCAAAGCGTAGGTACAACGGGAATAACCCTTGTACCTACGCGTAATTTTTCCGCTAGGTTTCAAGGGTTACGTATGATGATGATGTTTTTGTGCAAATGTAACTACAATTGTTGTATAAGTAAGCATAGTTCTTTGCTCCCTTTCTCCTCTGATTTTGAAGTTAGTATACTACATGTTTTTTTGAATGAAAAGAAAAATATAAAAAAAATTATAAAAATACGTTTTAGAGACTAAATATTTACCCATAGTTTTCTTGTACTGGAAAATAAGTGAGAGATTGGCAGAAGAGTATAGCGTGGTATAATACATATAGAACTAGAAGGTGACAAGGGGCTATTGTAGATGATGAGTAAGTATGAACAAATTTATACAGAAATCAGCAAGTCTATTGATAATAAACAATTAAAAGAAGGATGCAAAATTCCATCAGAAACGGAATTAATGAAGCAGTACGAGGCAAGCCGGGGTACTGTAAGAAAAGCTGTAGATTTATTGCAAGAGCGTGGATATGTTCAAAAAATACACGGAAAAGGTGTTTTTGTATTAAAGCGCAAAAACATTGAATTTAACTTTGGTGGTATTGTAAGTTTTCAAGAAGAAAATGAACGTTTAGGACGTCATTGTATTACAGAGGTCGTGGAAATAGAGAAAATGAAAGCGACGAAAGATGTAGCAAAGTTATTAAATGTGAAAGAAAAAACGGAAATAAATCATATTAAACGCGTACGAAATATTGATGGAGAAAAAGTAATTTTAGATATAAACCATTTTGTATCGGAGTATATTCCAGGATTAACGAGAGAAATTGCAACTGCATCGATTTATAAATACATTGAGAAAGAATTAGGGCTACATATTAGCTATTCACAGCGGTTAATTGAAGTGCAACCATGTACAGAGGATGACCGCAAGTATTTAGATTTAAATGGGACAGACTACGTTGTCGTTGTAAAAAACTTTACTCATTTATACGATGGGAGTCAGTTCGAATATACGGAATCACGTCACCGTTTAGATATTTTTCACTTTTCAGATGTGGCGCGAAGAAAATAAAGAGATGGAGCGAAATAATCGTTCCATCTCTTTATTTATAAAAAAATCATCAACTTATATATACGAGTGTTGACTAACTTATATATACGAGTTAATATGTAAGTGTAAACGGTATCAAAAAAAGAAAAGAGGGACGGGAATATGGGGAAAGACTATCGTAAAACAGCAGAAGAAGTGTTGCAGTATATTGGTGGGAAAGACAATATTGAACAAGCTGCGCACTGTGTAACGAGGCTCCGTATCGCTTTAAAAGATGAAAGTAAAATAGATAATGATAAATTGCAGTCTGTTTCATTAGTAAAGGGAGCGTTTCATAACGCTGGGGTATTTCAAATTGTAATTGGTCCAGGTGATGTCGATCGAGTATACGCTGAATTGATAACGCTTGCAGGTATGGAAGAATCGACAGTAGCTGATGTGAAAGACTCTGGAAACCAAAAGTTAAATCCAGCTCAAAAGTTTGTAAAAGTATTTTCGGATGTATTTATGCCGATATTACCAGCGATTGTAACAGCTGGTTTACTGATGGGGATTAACAATCTATTAGGGGCAAAGGACTTATTTTTTGAGGGTAAAAATTTATTAGATGTTTATCCGAACTTAGGCGGGCTTTGGGATTTAATTAATATGATGGCTAATACAGCATTCGTATTTTTACCAGCACTTGTTGGTTGGTCAGCGACGAAGCGTTTTGGTGGTAGTCCAATATTAGGTATTGTTATGGGATTAATGCTTGTGCATCCGGCCTTATTAAATGCGTGGGATTATGGAAAGGCAGCGACTGGTTTAGAGGGGCAAAAGATTGAGTACTTCGATATTTTAGGATTGTTCCAAATTGAAAAAGTAGGATATCAAGGACAAATTTTACCGGTTTTAGTAGCAGCATTCGTATTAAGTAAAGTAGAAATTTTCTTAAAGAAACACGTACCAAATGCAATTCAATTATTAGTTGTACCAATTACAACAATCGTTGTAACAGGTGTATTAGCATTAGGAATTATTGGCCCAGTTACACGTCATATTGGAGATTTATTAACAGCCGGATTAGTAGGCGTATACGAAACGGTACCAGTACTTGGGGCAATATTATTTGGAGCATTGTATGCACCGCTTGTAATTACAGGAATGCATCATATGTTTATTGCAATTGACTTGCAATTAATTGCACAACACGGCGGTACATTTATTTGGCCGATGATCGCTCTTTCTAACATTGCACAAGGTAGTGCGGCACTAGCGATGTTCTGGATTTCTAAAAATCAAAATGATAAAAGTATGGCATCGACATCAGCAATCTCAGCGTACTTCGGTATTACAGAGCCAGCGATGTTCGGTGTGAATTTACGAAATAAATTCCCGTTCTATGCAGCGATTATTGGATCTGCTATTGCGGCGATATTCATTACTTTAAATGGTGTATTAGCACCTGCTATTGGAATTGGCGGATTACCAGCATTTATTTCTATCATTCCGAAATCGATTCCAATGTTTATCGTAGGAATGATTATCGCAGTTGTAATCCCATTTATGTTAACGTGGTTATTTGCAAAACGAGTAAAACAGAAGTAGGAGGAAGCTAAGCATGAAGGATTGGCATAAAAGTGTAGTTTATCAAATTTATCCGAAGAGCTTTAATAGTTATTACAATAAAGAAACTGGCGATATAAAAGGAGTTACAGAGAAACTAGATTATTTAAAAGAACTCGGAGTAGATTATATTTGGTTAACACCGATATACGAATCACCACAAAACGATAATGGATACGATGTAAGTGATTATTACAGTATTGATCCATCTTACGGAACGATGGAAGAGTTTGAAGAACTTTTAGAAGAAGCGAAAGCACGTGACATTGAAATTATGCTGGATATCGTTGTAAATCATAGTTCGACGGAACATAAGTGGTTTAAAGAAGCGAAGGAAGATAAAAATAGTCCGTATCGTAATTATTATATTTGGCGTGATGAAAAGAATAATTGGCAGTCTAAGTTTGGCGGGTCTGCTTGGAAGTATGATGAAAAGACTGAGCAATATTTTTTACATCTATTTGATGAGACGCAAGCTGATTTAAATTGGGAAAATAAAAAACTTCGTGAAGAAGTATATGATATGATGCGTTTTTGGCTTGATAAAGGGGTAACTGGATTCCGATTAGATGTTATTAATTTAATTTCAAAAGATCAGCAGTTCTTAAATGATGACGGAAGTATGGCGACAAGCGATGGCCGTAAATATTATACAGATGGCCCGCGCGTTCATGAATATTTACAAGAGATGAACCGAAATGTTTTTGAAGGGAAAGATGTAATTACAGTTGGAGAAATGTCATCTACGACAATTGATAATTGTATTAAATATTCGAATCCTGAGCGCAATGAACTAAGCATGACGTTTAGTTTCCATCATTTAAAAGTAGATTATCCGAATGGTGATAAGTGGACGAAAGCTAATTTTGATTTCATAAAGTTAAAAGAAATTATGTCTAATTGGCAAATTGAAATGCAAAAGGGCGGAGGATGGAATGCGTTATTCTGGTGTAATCATGACCAGCCTCGTATTGTGTCACGCTTCGGTGATGATGGAAAGTACCGAAATGAATCTGCAAAAATGTTAGCGACAGCTATGCATATGTTGCAAGGAACACCTTACATTTATCAAGGAGAAGAAATCGGTATGACGAATCCTAAATTCGAGTCCATCGAGCAATATCGTGATGTGGAATCGCTAAATATATACGATATAAAGCTAGAAGAAGGATTATCAAAAGAAGAGATTATAGGGATTTTAAAACAAAAATCTCGTGATAATTCACGTACTCCGATGCAGTGGAATGAAGAGGTGAATAGTGGTTTTACAACAAGTACACCTTGGATTTCAGTGGCTGAAAACTTTAAAGAAATAAACGTAGAGAAGGCATTAGAAGATAAAGAGTCTGTATTTTATCATTATAAAAAGTTAATTGAACTTAGAAAAAAATACGATGTCCTTACAGAAGGGAAATATGCTATTTTAGATGGAAATCATCCTAGCATTTGGGCGTATACACGTACTGTAAATAATGAAGTATTACTTGTTATAAATAACTTCTATGGAGAAGAAATAACGTATTCTGTACCAGTTCATGTTCAATTAGATGGTATGAAACAAGAAGTATTATTATCAAATTACAAAGATTCAAGTAAAGATATTACCAATCTTAACTTAAGACCGTATGAGTCAATTGTATATCGTTATATGAAATAAAAGGTTGGATGCCGGCGGGCGTCCAACCTTTTTATTTTAAGACGCCACTATATAAAATCTTTACTTCTACTTCCGGTTTAAATTTTACCTTTGCATAATCTTTATTCCAATTCTTTTTCTTCCATAACTCTGGATGATAAGCGATAAGATTTCTACCTATACCGAAAGCGTCACAATTTGCTTTTTGTAACCTGTTCGTTATTTGTTTTGCTTCTTTTGTAAGTTGTTTAGATAATTTTTCATTTAATTTTTTTCTTTCTTCCATTTTGTAAATATTATCTCTTGGAGCCTCAAGGGCTATAACTTTTAGTTGAAGCTTAATGTGAGCATATACATTTCCTTTTCTATCTGTTGTTATTTTTAAGTCTCGCTTTAACTTTCGATTACTAACTTCCATTGTTAAATAATCAGATGTCTTCTCTGATTCATCGCTAGTAAGTTTTTGGGTTATACGGGCACTTGTTCCCATTTTTCCGGTTAATAATACGAATAAAACAGATTGTTTCAAAGGTAAATGCCCAGTTAATTTATCATTGTTAAATAAAGCTAACCCGTTTGTAATTACTTCTTTTCCTTTTATTTTTATAGAAGGGAGGGTAAAGTCTTTACCGGGATCTAACATTTTTGTAGCAGCTGTTTCTAAAGTTTCTTTTGGAAATACACTCATATCTTCTAAGCTTTTCACTTTTTTCTTTAGAAAATCTCCAATTAGTAAATTTCCTACCTTCTTTTTTTCTAGTATCTCGGATGTTTCACCATCTACTGCAATAAGTTTTACTAAAGCAGTTGGGTTTGTTGGGTCCCGAAAGCTGACATCTAAATAGGGGAGTATACCTTTTTTTAGAATTTTGGTTCCTAGTAATTGAACACCATATTTAAAATAGCGAATATTCCCAGTCACATTTTTTTTTAGGGCATCGCTTGTATCCCTTATGTTATGCCCGTTTGCTGAATGTATTTCATTCTCGAATGAAGATTGCTCTCCGCTTGAACTTTTTACGAGTTCAAGCGTTTGCTGAAGTTTATTTTCTTCCGTAATATCATATCCAATGCTATAAGCTAATCTCGCTTCTCTTAATGGTTCTTGATCCCAACAGCCAGAAAGGAATGCACTAGTACATAATATAAAAAGTAATTTAACTCTTTTTTGGAACATACTGTTCTCCTTTCTTATTCCTTATTACTGAATAAAGTAGAAATAAAAGAGGGAGGACAACTATGAAAATATACGTGAACTTATCAGTAAAAGTTGCAATTACTTTTAATTCTTCAGGTGTATCTATAAATAGGGCTACACTAAAAGCAATAATACCAACGATTGGAACAGCCTTTTTATGATTAGCCAGATTGAAGATATGTCCAATTCCTATAGAAGCAGCACAGTAATAACTAGCAATAGAAGCTACAACAGTTATCATCCATATTGGGATGAATAGTAAATCGGTTCGGTCTATAATCCCAATATGCAGAGAACGCAATAAGTAAGCAACTGGCTCTGGAATAAGTTCAACTTGTTTTGGACTAAATACGATAAAGCAAATCCAAACAGTAAAAGTATAAAAAAGAGTTACAAATCCATTAGCGATAGAAATTGCTTTCAGTTTTGCCACAGAACTCCCGTTTACTTTTGGGAAAGCGATAAGAATAATCTCAAAACCATACATAGCTGTAATGGTTTCTTTTGATGCTTGAATAATATTCCACCATCCGGCTTCTGTAATTGGAAAAATGTAAGAAAAATCAGCTCGTGTAAGCCCTAGGGCAATTAAAAGAGCCATTGGTAAAATGAGAATAGAAGCCATGACGTAAAACCGTACGATGACTTTGAACGTATTATAAGCTATGTAACAACAAGCTATTGTAAATAGCATGAGGGTGGCATACCAAGGAGTTGCTTGTAATATCCAAACTTTAATGACATTACAAGCATTTAACATAACCGTCATACCGATAAGGGTAAAATAAAAAACATAAGCAAAACCTAATAGTTTTCCAAACTTATTCCCAAATAGCATACAAACACTTTCATACATATCTGCATCAGGAAATCGTTTTAAGAAAAGCCACATAAGTAAAATAATAAGTTGAATTGCAAGACCAGCGATGAGAGCAGAAATCCATCCGCCACCTTTCGCTATTGGGTGAAGACGGTTTGGTAGAGAAAGTATACCAACTCCGATTTGGCATTGAATAACGAAAAAGGTAAATTGAACAAGTGAAATTTTACTTTGCGTGTTTGTCACCGTTCTCATCCTCTCTCGTTACATGTTGTCGTTGCATTTTTTTCGGTTTTGAATCATGTGGTCGTTCCCAAAACGACCAAATTGGTAGTCGTACAAAAGAGTCTTTCATATCTTTTATCCGCATCGGAGCAACAGGAGAAAGATAGGGGGTATGAAATGAATGTAACTGGCATAAATGAACGAAAGTTATAATGAGACCGAATGATATTCCTACATAGCCGAATATGGCAGCAAGGAGCATTAACGGAAAACGAAGAATCCGAACTGCGGAACTCATATCATTTGATGGAACAAGAAAAGATGAGATTGCAGTTAAAGCTACAACGATAATCATTGTATAAGAAACGAGACCGGCTTTTACAATTGCATCACCAATTACTAAACCACCTACAATACCGATTGTTTGTCCAACTCGGCTTGGCAAGCGAATACCAGCTTCCCGTAATAATTCAAAGATTAATTCCATTAAGAGAGCTTCAAAAATAGGAGGAAGTGGCACTTTTTCTAATGAAGCTTTAATCGTATAAACAAGTTCGAGCGGCAACACATCAGGATGAAAAGCAACTGTTGCGATATATATAGCGGGCAAGAGAAAGGCAATCAAGAAACTGACTAAGCGAATCATTCGGATGAAAGAACCGACAATCCAGCGGTTATTATAATCATCTGGTGATTGATAGAAAGCAAATAACGTAACAGGAACGATAAGTGCAGTTGGATCTCCATCAGATAAAATAGCAACTCGTCCTTCCATTAAATTTGCTGCGACTCTATCTGGACGCTCTGTATTTAATTGTTGCGGAAAGGGTGAGAAAGACGTATCCTCTATAAATTCTTGTATATATCCTGGAGGCATAAGTGCATCTGTCTTAATCGTTTCTAACCTTCTTTTTACTTCTGTAACTAGATCGTCATTAGCTATGTTTTGCATATAAGCAATTGCCACTTTCGTATGCATTTCTTCACCGAGTGTGAAATATTTAACGACGACATGTGGACTTTTTATGAGTTTACGAATAGAAGCTAAATTGGTTGCTAAATCTTCTACTAAACCAGTATGCGGTCCACGGACAATCCCTTCATTATCAGGTTCTGTTATATCTCTCTTTAAAGATAGAGCTGTTTCGAAAATACAAAAACTGTCGACGTGTTCATGAAAATATAAAGATTTACCTTGTAATAAAAGCTGCACACCATAATTTAAATTTGTTTCTTTTTTCATATTTAATGTGGCAAAAGCTTTATCTAAAGACAGATCCGATCGAGTTAATAATGGTTCAAGAGCTAATTGATGAATTAAATTTGGGTCTGCTAAAGATTCGATATATATAATTGTTCCTTTTCCATTTTGGAAAGGGACATCTAATTTTTTTATATCATCTGAATGACAGAGCTTATTTTCAATGTAATTAATATTTTCCGGAAGTGATGGAAACATATGCTTTTTTTTATTATCTTGTTGTGAATTTTTCTGTTCGGCCATAATTTCCATCTCCTTTACATTGAAATTGTTTCTGTTAATTTTTGTTGTTTGTGAGAAAATTATGCTTGGATTATTTGAAAAAAGTAGCTTGAAGGTTACGTTACATCATCTTTTATACTAAAGAAAATAGGATATAAGGGATGGAAAGAAAGCGTATATTAGATTAGCGATATTAATATATATCTTTTGTACTATAGAGGATAAGCCTAGCGGTATGCATAATTACATCGTTTGATGAATAGGAAATTTATGAGAATCGATTTATACTAATATTGTGTCTTGCCTTTTTAGGTGTAGTACACAGCCGGTGATTGGCTAGTGGAGGTTTTTCCATTTTGCCAGTGCCGGTTTTTTGTTGGATAATAGAGAAAATGAAGTTTTATAAAGAAAGAAGGGGTTGTTTTGAAGGATGTAAATTCTATCTTTATGAGAGAAAAGATTGCTAGTTCTTATCTTTATTTTATTTCTTTTCTTGGCTTGATTACTATAACCATATCTTTACTTGATATTAAAATCCCTTCTTATCCAACGATATTAATATTGTTATTAATATTTATGGGGATTGCAGAGTATTTTCCTGTACGATTTTGGAGAGGAACTAGCTCGCTTACCTTTCCGATAATTTACGCTATGAGTTGGCAGTTTGGAATCCATATGACTATTATTGCTATTGTACTCGTAACGCTAATTATTCACCTGCATCGTCGTTCACCGATACAAAGAATGTTATTTAATAGTACTCAGCATGCGCTTAGTTTGATCTTGGCCGAATGGTTTTCAAATAAATGTATGTCTTTATTAATTAACAAGATAGATATGTCAGTTCTATATGAAAATTTAATATCTTTGTTGTTATTTTGCGTGTTTTTTGGCTTCTTCAACAACCGCTTTTACGATTTGTTAATGATAATTCTTCCGCAGCCATATTCAATCTATCAGTGGTATAAAAAAACTGTAACGGTATTTCTTTGCGAAACTTTTGGTTTCTCTTATGCGGCCCTGATGCATGTATTAATTAGTACATATAGTGTGGAAATAAACGAGATTACAGTACTGTTTTTCTTTTTTCCACTTGTAGCAATTTCAGTTATTAGTTCTTTTTCTGTACGGATAAGGATGGAGAAGGAACGATTATATGAGCTGTTTCTTATTACGACAGAAATTAGTCGTGGACTAACCGGAGGAAACTTGAAACATATTAAACAAGCGCTTAAAGGCTTTTTTGGCATACAAGCATATGTAATATGGACAAAAGATGATGGGAACTGGAATCTTCTATTGAAAGATGGGAAAGTTCGTCTGGATATTTCTGATCATTCAGAAATATCCAAGGCGTTTGAGGGAATCTCTAAAAATCTTGTGTTTCATGATTGGAAAACTGGTACGGCTCCTGGAGATGAAATATTTGATAGCGTCATACGCTCGCTTGTATATTTTCCTCTTATTGTAAATGATGAACTAGTCGGAATGTTTGTTGCAGGGAAAAGTAGAACTGCGGGTTTTTTTCCGGAAGATGTACAGTCGTTAGCTACGTTTTCTAACCAATTAGCTAACGTAGTTAAAACAAGAATATTGATTTCTGAACAGGAAAAAAGAATGATTTTAGAAGAAAGAAATAGAATCGCACGCGAAATTCACGATGGTATTGCACAAACATTGGCCGGGGTGATATACCAACTAGAATCCGCGCAGAAAAAATACCGTGATAAACCAATAGATATGCAGCAAATAGTAGAGAAAAGTATAAAAGATTTAAGAGGAAGCCTAGGAGAAGTTCGTTATTCTATTTATGCTTTAAAACCATATCCGACACAACAATTAGGGCTTAAGCAGGCGATAGCAAGTAAAATAAAATCTTTAAAACAAGAATATGAACTAGATATTACATATCATGAAAGAGGTCATGCACGTGCACTCAGCTTTTCAAAAGAAAGAGTTATTTTTGATACATTACAAGAGAGTTTGCAAAACATTGTAAAACATGCACAAGCAGAAAAGACTGATGTTTTACTTAGCTATCAAAGTGAGCACGTGCTTTTAAGGGTTAAGGATAATGGAGTCGGCTTTTCACTATTTGAGTCTATGGTTAAAACGAAGAATGAGCCACATTATGGTATATTACATATGAATGAACAAGCTGAACAATTAGGGGCTACTTTACAGATTGATAGTTCTGTAGGGAAAGGGACAGAAATTACACTATTAATTCCAGATTCACAAACAAGGGGTGCGTAAAATGATTAAAATATTAGTAGTGGATGATCATGCTTTTTTACGAGACGCAATTCGGAGCATACTAGAGGATGAATCTGATATGAAAGTGGTTGGAGAAGCTAGCTCTGGGGACGGAGTATTGGGAAAAGTAGAAGAATGCAGACCAGATTGTATTTTGATGGATATTAATCTTCCAGGGAAAAATGGGATTGAAGCCACAGAGTTAGTAAAAAAAAATTATCCAAATTGCCGAGTGCTTGTGTTTACAATGTATGAACATGATGAGTATTTAATGGATGCACTTCAGGCTGGTGCTGATGGTTATTTATTGAAGGATTCATCATCGGAGCAGGTAATAGCAGCAATTCGAATGTTATATCGAGGCGATTCAGTTATTCATCCGCGTATGACTAAAAAATTAATTACATATCATCAGCAAAAAATGAAATTAGAATCAAATGAAAATGAACTGACGGAACGTGAAAAGGAAATTCTTTTTGAATTAGTAAAAGGACTTAGTAATAAAGAAATTGCTGAAGCTCTATATATTAGTGATAAAACAGTTAAAATTCACATCAATAAAATTTTTAAAAAACTAAATGTAAAAAGTCGATCACAAGCGGTGATTTATGCTGTTCGAAATCAATTGGTTCCGTTGGATTAAATAAGAGATGTTTAAAAGAACTATCGTGTTTCTTTATTCTATATTACAAAGAATAAAGGGCAAGGTAGTTCTTTTGTACTATTTGGGCATAGAATCATTAGAAAAAAATTACTCCTTTTGTTTAATATTCAGAAAAATCAAAATGTGAAATAATAAAAATAGAATTATTGCTTAACGCTACTAATAATTCATGTTGTAAATCGTTGTAGTTGGAAACAATTTATGGGGGCTTTTATAGAAAGAAGATTAGTAGTGTTGGAGATTCTCGATTGTTTTAAATAGATTCAAGGTTGATAGAATTGCCAATGCTAAATAGGAGATCAGAGGATTTATTTTAGAAAAAATAATTTTAATAATAAGGAGATGCGCTATGAAGAAGGGGAAATTCGGAAAAATACTTATCGGAACGCTAACTGTTGGTATGTTAATGTCTCAAGGAATTCCATATAACGTATTGGCCGAAGAGGTAAATACAACTACTTTAACTGGGATTGATGATGCAAATGCTATATTGAAAGGTCTTACAAAGGAACAACGTAATGCCTTAAAAACGTTAAATACAAAACCAGGTTTTGTTATTTCACCAGGCATCAATACAGCAAGTCCTGATAATGTGAATGTGATTGTAGAGTTTAAGCAAGCACCTAGCAAAATCGAGATGTTAAAACAAGCAGCTAAGGGGAAAAAAATAGCCCTTTCAACTGCGGAACAAAAGGTAGAAGCATCTCATAAAGAATTTAAATCAGAGTTTGAGCAGCTTCAAAAGAATAAAGATAAAGGGACGAATTTTAAATCTGCCAAAATAACAAGAGAATATAAGAATGCTTTTAATGGTGTAGCGATTTCGTTACCTGCGAATATGATTGAAGACTTAGTTCGCACTGGTATTGTTAAGCGCGTATGGGAAGATAGTGAGGTCAAAATTGATTTACCGAAAGAAACAGCTAAGACGGCTGCCGAACCCAAAATGGCAGATAGTGTACCACAAATTGGTGTGGACAAGCTGCATGATGAAAAAATAACAGGTAAAGGAATTAAGGTAGGTGTACTGGACACAGGTATTGATTATAACCACCCTGATTTAAAAGATGCTTATAAAGGGTATCGTGCAAAGCAAGGTGAAGATGCAAGCAAAATAGATCCGAACTCAATAAAAGGATGGGATTTTGTTAATAATGATGCTGATCCAATGGAGACAACGTATAAGGATTGGCAAAATTCTGGAGGATATCCTGAAATTTATGATGGAAGTGCATACTATACATCCCACGGTACTCATGTAGCTGGGACAATTGCTGCAGACAAAAAGAATAGTGTGGATTATGCAGTTACGGGAGTCGCTCCGGATGTAGATTTATATTCATATCGTGTATTAGGTCCATATGGAAGTGGACAAACAAGCGGTATTCTTGCTGCGATTGATAAAGCAGTGAAAGACGATATGGACGTTATCAATTTATCATTAGGTGCGTCTATTAATGATCCTTTATATCCTACTTCTATTGCAGTAAACAATGCGATGTTAGCTGGTGTTGTTACAGTAGTAGCGGCAGGTAATAGTGGTCCAGAAGAAGGTACCCTTGGATCACCTAGTGCAGCAGCACTTCCAATTACAGTTGGAGCAAGTGACGCTGCGATGAACATTCCAACGTTTTCAGCTAGTGCAGGTGATTTACAAGTGGATAAGATGATGCTACTAGGTAAAAGTTTTACTGATAAAATTGAAGACTTAAAAAGACAATCCATACCCGTGGTATATGCAGGACTTGGGAAATCAGGTGATTTTACAGGGAAAGATGTTAAAGGGAAGTTAGCTCTTATCCAACGCGGTGAGATTACATTTGATGAAAAAATTAAAAATGCTAAGGAAGCAGGCGCAAAGGCGGTAATTGTATACAACAATGTAGATGGGGAAATTACAAGTTATCTTGGGGAAAGTACTGCATCTATTCCATCATTCCGCTTAACAAAAGTAGATGGTGAGAAATTGCAAGCAAAAGCTGTACAAGGGGATGTGTCGTTAGCGTTTGGGGAACTTAGTAATATAAAAACAGAGGGAGATCACTTAGCTGATTTCAGCTCCCGTGGTCCTGCAACTAAAACAGATGATATTAAGCCAGATATTGTAGCACCAGGTGTGTCTATTTTCTCAACTGTTCCTGAATATATTAATGATCCAAAGGATGGAGAAAATTATCCGGTAGCGTATGGACGTATGTCAGGTACATCTATGGCAACTCCTCATACAGCGGGGGTGGCGGCACTCATTTTACAAGAACATCCAAACTATAGTCCGTTTGAAGTAAAAGAAGCGCTTATGAATACTGCAGTTGACTTAAAAGAGGCACGCTCTGTATTTGAGGTAGGATCAGGCCGAATTGATGCGTATCGTGCAGTTCATGCAGATACAGCTATCGAGGTTATCGATAAAACATCAAACGTTGTAAATGATGAAGAAGTAGAAATTGAAGAAAAAACAGGGTCTATTGCATTCGGGTATAAAAACCAATTGGGAAATGGACCTATTAAAGATAGTCGAAAAGTCTTAATTAAGAACAGCAATAAAACAGACGAGAAAGAGTTTAAATTAGAAGTAGAGTTTTCACCAACAAGTGTAGGTGTGCAAGATGCAGCGAAGAATGGTGTGAAGCTGAACGTACAAGATTCTATTAAAGTAGCTCCTAGTACATCAGGGGAAATTAGCCCTGAAATTATCATTCCAGAAAACGCTGAATTTGGTAGATATGAGGGATATATTCATATTTCAAATAAAAAAAATGAAAAAGAAGTATATCAAGTGCCATTTGCAGTTAAATTCACAGAAAAAGGAATTGAATCTGTAGATTTGCTGAGAGATGCAATGGCAACAGATACATCTAACTTCCATCCATTTATGGAAAGGCCGAGTTCACCGCTGACATTTAAATTGAACAGTCCACTTGAAACTATCGATGCAGTGGTGAAGGATCGAAAAACAGGAAAGGCATTAGGAATTGTGGGGACAATTAATGCTAGCAGTCTAACACCAAATATTGAATATATCATGTTCGATGGTATGGGTGGCTATGTATTCCCGTTTACAGGAGATCCAAATCATCCAATTGGAGACAAGCGAGTTACGTTGCCTGATGGAGATTACCAACTTGATTTCATTGGATATGACAAAGAAGGGAAACCTTATACAAAAGGAGATAGCGTAATTATTGATAATATCAAACCTGAAATGAAATTTACCGATGTAAAACCTGGCGTTCATGAGGTAAATGAATCTATGTTCAAAGAAGAAGATGGTCAGCGTGCATTATGGGTACATGGTAACATTTATGATTCTACGATAGATGTATTAAAGGCAAAAGGCCTTCAGTATGACCAAAAAACTAATGAAATTGTATATTACCAAAACTCTGCTTTTCCGTCAGGTTGGTTGAATACAATTCAAGCCAATGGTGATTTTAAATTTGGTGTACTTCCAGAGGAAATCAATGAACCGCTTAATTTAAGGTTATTTGGATATGATCTTGCAACTGCATCAAATATGGCAAATGGATTTAAAGATTATGTCTTTGTTAAAGAGGGAACGGAATACGCTGTCCCAAGCTATGACAAGGATAAAGTTAAACTAGGAGAAAAAATTACATTAACTTTAAATCTTAATAATGTGAAACAACTTATGTCAGGTACATTTGAGATTCCTTATAGTAAACAGTTGTTTAAATTTGTAGATGTTAAACCAAATCCAGCACTTGCAGAATATGCAAAACAAAATGGATTAAATATTAAATTAGAAGATCCAGTGATAAATGAAGAAGGAAACTGGGAAAACAAGGTGAAAGTTGGTGCATCTTTAGAAGGAACAGAATTTAAAGGTCTAGATGGAGACGCACCATTTGTAGATGTTACATTCGAGATGACGAGTGACGAGTATTTTAATAATTTAACAGCATTTGGCGTAGATAAATTCTCTTATACAAAAACAGGTGCATCAGAAGGCGTTGAGATTCCTGTATTTAAAGATAAATCCTTTTCTATTATTTCGAAACATGCAATGGTTACAGGATATATTGGACCAGAAGCTTTCTTAACTGAAGAGGGGTATTTAGGTAAGAATGACTACACAAAACTAGGAGCAAAAGTGTATGCAGTTGGTAAGGATGGAAAGAAATATACAGGAACGGTTGATGATAATGGGCAATTTGAAATTCATAGTGTTCCAGTAAGTGATACAGAATATAATATTTTCGTAGAAATGCCAGGTCATTTAAATAGTAAATTAACTACAAAAATAGGGAAAATGCAGGATGGAGAATTAGTGGGACAAAACTTTAGAGCTGATATGGATGACAGCCTTGCAGGTGATGTAAACGGCGATAAAATGGTAGATATTCAAGATGCTAGAATAGCAGCTCTTTCATATGAAAAAGGAAAAGTGGCTGTAAAAGATGGAGATGTCAATCAAGATGGTGTTGTAAATGAAACAGATATTCGTTTTATTGAGAAGAATTTCTTGAAAAAGGGTTCAGATGCCAAAGAAAATCAGAAACCGAAAGAAAATGTAGGGCCAGTGACGTTAGATAAAATCTTACGTTCCATTGGATTAGAGCCAAAAAAATAAGTGGACAAACTTCTAGAGTAAATAAAGCAATAAGACAATGAATATAAAATTAAATGAGATTGGCTAACAAATAACCGGTAATGATTTACGGTAACATTACCGGTTATTTTAAAAGTAATAGTCGTTTGGGTACATGAAGTAACTAGCTTAAAGTTAGTTCGCTTTCGTTGTGGGACAAGGTAGTTGCTTAATTATTATTGTTTGTGGGCTGGAAATAAGGTTTGTAGTTTAAACTTTAAAAATAGGGGGACTTGTGAAATGAGTATTAAGAAAAAACTTGGTATGGGTGTTGTAACTGCAGCGCTTGGCTTATCTTTAATTAGTGGGGGAACATATGCGTATTTTAGTGATAAGGAAGTATCACAAAACACGTTTGCAGCCGGTACTTTAGATTTGAGTGTTAATCCTGAAGTTGTTATTAATGTCGACAATATTAAACCAGGTGATGAAATGGAGCGTGGTTTTCAATTAGTAAACAAAGGAACCTTAGCAATAGGAGATGTGAAACTTCTGACAGATTACAGTGTAATCGATGCTAAAGGAGATAATGGAAATGCTGATTTTGGTGATCATATCCGTGTTGATTTCTTGTGGAATTTGGATAAAAATGAGGTTCCAATTTGGTCTACTACATTATCTGAATTAAAGGTAGCTACGCAAAACGGAAGTATTCCTGATCTTGTACAAAAAGGTGTTGTAGACCGAGAAGGAAATGGACTTGCTCCTGGTGATGATGATACTTTCTACGTAATGTTCACATTTGTAGATAACGATGAAGAGCAAAATGTATTTCAAGGGGATTCATTGAAGTTAAATTGGACCTTCAACTCAATGCAGACAAAAGGTGAAGATAAATAAAGATAAATATTATATATGAGAATGAATTGATGAAGAATTGAGGAATAGAATTTTTAATAGTGTAAAGGTTGATTGAGTGAATCAACCTTTTTTTATTTTGTGAGAAAATTATGCTTAGATTATTTGAAAAAAAGTAGCTTGAAAGTTACGTTACGTCATCTTTTATACTAAAGAAAATAGGATATAGGGGGATGGTGTAGATGACTTTAAAATGTATGTGGGGATGGAAAGAAATTTTATATTTATTTGTTTTTGTATTTCTGATTGTACCAGTAATGGTTGAATCTCTTTTTTATGATTATGCTTTAAAAATAATAGGGAACTCATTATATGCTGGAGTATTAATGGGACTTATAATGGCAGTGATATTTACATTTTTAGTTTATCTTTTTTGCATAAAAAGATATAAACTGTCGTGGAAAGATATTGGAATTCGGAAGCTTTCATGGAAAGATTTATTGTGGACATTTGTAGCGGTTATTTCTTTGATTGTAGTGAGTGTTGGAGTATTAATGATAATGGAGAAACTGGGGATTTCTTTCGAAAATAGTAAAACGGAGACGATCCAAAATGATAAATCAATATATGCGTTCTGTATCGCGGTAATTGGAGCAGCAGTTATATCACCAATCTATGAAGAAATTTTATATCGAGGTGTTTTTTATACGTTTTTTCGTGATAGATATGGCATATTGGGCGGGGTGATTATAAGTTCAATAATATTTACCGTTGTTCATATTCCAACATATAACACATTACCGGTGAATTTTTTAAGCGGTGTAGTATTCGCGTGGTTATATGAAAAAACAAATTCTATTTTATCGGCTATGATTGCACACGCACTATTTAATTTCATAGCAGTACTTCTTACATTTATGTCGAATTAAGAAGATATATAGGAGGGATACAAATGGAAATAGCGGTAGAACGTGTTTTTACGAATGAAATTTTAGCAAGAGCAGCAAAGGCATATCATGTAACGGTGGAAGAAAAGCCACTTGGTGATTTTGAAAATTATATTTTTAAGGCGAAGGGTAAAAATAATGAAGATTACGTATTACGCTTAACCCATTCTTCTCATCGGTCTAAAAAAGAGGTAGAGGCCGAACTAGATTTTTTACGGTATGTTGCAGAGCATGGGGCAAAAGTGGCGGGACCTCGTAATTCAATATCTCAAAACCTTGTAGAAGAAATTGGAGCGGAAGATGGCACTTTCTTTTTCGCGTCTTTATTTACATATGCACAAGGTGAGCAAGTAAAAGGAGAAGGATCGCCTTATTGGGGAGATGCTTACTTTGAAGCGTGGGGAAAAGCGATTGGACAACTGCACCGCCTTACAATGGATTATCCTAAAACAGACTACCGTGATACGTGGGAAGAGGATGAAAGTAGCATTGTTAATGGATTAGAAGATGAGAAGGTGAAAGGGATTGCCACTGTATTAATGGATGAAATAAAGGCTCTTCCAATCGAAAGAGAAACGTTTGGCCTTATGCATGGCGATATTCATCCAGGTAATTTTCATTATGATGGAAAAGGGCTAACAATCTTTGATTTTGATGACGCTGCCTATAATTACTTCATTCATGATTTGGCAATGGTTCTTTATTACTCTGTTCTTTTTACACCGTGGACATTGGAGAAAAAGACGGAATTTGCTCGTAAACAGTTACAAGTGTTAAGAAAGGGGTACGAATATGAGCACAGGCTGGCGGATAGTTGGTATGAATCGTTACCGTTATTTTTACGGTTACGTGATATAGGCCTATACGGTACGATTCAAAAGAAATTTAAGGGGAAAGATATGCCAGAGGATTTTCAAAAGTTATCAGATGAGTTGTATGAAAGAATTATAAAGCAAGAGGCAATAGTGAATACATAATACAGAGATAAGGGAACAAAGTATATAAAATAAATATATACTTTGTTTTTTTATACAAAAATATGTTTGCTTTATTAAAATAATATTGTTATAGATTCGGTATACACTTATAATTTTATATATATTCTGAATATTCTTTATAAAGAAGGAGGGGGAAAGTTGGAAGCTATCGTAAGTTGGATAAATAATATTGTTTGGAGTCCAGCACTTGTCTATTTATGTTTAGGAGTAGGTCTATATTTTTCCATTCGAACAAGGTTTTTACAAGTAAGACATGTAGGAGAAATGGTGAAACTTACATTTCAAGGGGAAAAATCGGATGCGGGTGTTTCTTCATTCCAAGCTTTAGCACTTTCATTATCAGGGCGCGTTGGAACAGGAAATATTGCAGGTGTTGCAACGGCTGTTGCCTTTGGTGGTCCAGGGGCTGTATTTTGGATGTGGGCGGTAGCCTTTCTAGGAGCTGGTTCTGCATATGTAGAATCGACGCTTGCACAAATATATAAGACGAAGCATCAAGGGCAATTCCGCGGTGGTCCTGCTTATTACATTGAAAAAGGGCTAGGTGTTAAATGGTATGCTTTAGTATTCGTTGCAGCGACAATTCTTGCGACGGGGATGCTGTTACCGGGTGTTCAGGCGAATAGTATTGCTGTAAGTCTAGAAACAGCTTTTGGTATTAATACTTCTGTATCAGGAGCGGTATTAGTAGCGGCATTAGCACTTATTATATTTGGTGGAGTTAAGCGAATTGTTAACGTAGCGCAAGTTGTAGTACCGTTTATGGCGCTTGGCTATATTTTAGTAGCCTGTGTAATTGTAGCTATGAATATTGAAAAATTACCAGACGCTTTCATGTTAATTTTAAAAAGTGCATTTGCATTAGAAGCGGCTTTTGGCGGGATTATCGGTTTAGCAATTTCTTGGGGTGTAAAACGTGGTATTTATTCAAACGAAGCAGGGCAAGGAACTGGGGCCCATGCAGCAGCAGCAGCTGAAGTATCGCATCCAGCTAAACAAGGGTTAGTACAAGCATTTTCCGTTTACATTGATACATTATTTGTTTGTTCAGCAACAGCATTTATGATGATTATTACAGGCATGTATAACGTATTTGATGCAAGCGGAAAAAACTTTATCGTCAATAAATTAAATGGTGCACAGCCAGGTCCTGGTTATACACAGGCAGCAGTAGAATCTGTTTTCCCTGGATTTGGAAACGGTTTCGTAGCAATCTCTTTACTATTCTTCGCATTTACAACAATTATGGCTTATTACTACATTGCAGAAACGAATATAGCTTACTTAAATCGTGATAAAGACCGTCCTTGGATGTCTATCGTACTAAAGTTTGTATTCTTAGGAGTTGTATTCTACGGTTGTGTAAAAACAGCAGCAACAGCATGGGCTTTAGGAGATATTGGTGTAGGAATTATGGCATGGGTTAACATTATTGCGATTCTATTATTACAAAAACCGGCATTGATCGCATTAAAGGATTATGAAAAGCAGAAAAAAGAAGGAAAAGATCCAGTATTCGATCCGCAGAAATTAG
Source organism: Bacillus mycoides (assembly GCF_000832605.1). Classification (GTDB taxonomy): domain Bacteria; phylum Bacillota; class Bacilli; order Bacillales; family Bacillaceae_G; genus Bacillus_A; species Bacillus_A mycoides. The sequence goes on along the minus strand of NZ_CP009692.1, from coordinate 5,086,364 downwards.
GAATTAAAAATGCTGATTTCTGGGAGCATGAATACGGGAAAGACAAGAAAGAAGAAGTATCTTAAGAGAATAGAAATGAAGGAGCAAAGGGAAATCTCTTTGCTCTTTTTTATGGACAAAATGAAGATGAAAGTTATTTTTTTGCCTATTTTTGAATATAAAAAGAATGTACATGCTTTGTTTAGGAGAGGGGGGAGTATGGTGATAGAGTTTCGTAATGTAAATAAATATTATGGTAACTTCCAAGTTTTGAAAAATATTAATGTGCAAGTGAAAAAAGGTGAAGTGGTAGTAGTTGTTGGTCCTTCAGGATCAGGAAAAAGTACATTGCTTCGGTGTATAAATCAGTTAGAGGCGATTACTGATGGAGAGTTAATCGTACAAAATACAGATGTACACAATAAAAAAGCAGATATGAATGAATTACGCCGAAATATTGGTATGGTCTTCCAGCATTTTTACTTATACCCACATAAAACAGTTCTGCAAAATATTACACTAGCACCAATTAAAGTAAATAAAACTTCAAAAGAAGAAGCAGAAAAAACAGCGATGGTTTATTTAGAGAAAGTAGGAATCTCGGAGAAGGCAGGTGTATATCCTCATCAATTATCCGGAGGTCAACAGCAAAGGGTAGCTATTGCTAGAGGGCTCGCGATGCAACCGAAAATTATGCTATTTGATGAGCCTACGTCCGCTCTTGATCCAGAGATGATCGGAGAGGTGCTTGATGTTATGAAAGCGCTGGCTAAAGAAGGAATGACGATGGTCGTCGTCACACATGAGATGGGATTTGCACGTGAGGTAGCAGATAGAATTTTATTTATGGATGACGGTCAAATTATCGAAGATACAACACCATCACAATTTTTTGCAAATCCTGAACAAGAAAGAGCACGTCTATTTTTAAGCCGGGTATTAAATCATTAAAGGAGGAATTTCATGCTTAAGATGAAAAAGTTGTTTACCCTAATCGTATTCTCATGTTTATTCGTGTTTATTGTTGCTGGGTGCGGGGGGAAAAAAGACGAGGCGAAAGAAACGAATACGAAGCAAGGCGGAGCTGTTGAGCAAATTAAGAAGCGCGGGAAGTTAGTAGTTGGAGTGAAGAATGATACGAATTTATTTGGATTGAAAAACCCTTCAACAGGGCAAGTAGAAGGATTCGATATTGATATCGCGAAGGCACTTGCGAAAAAAATTCTTGGTGATGAAAAGAAACTAGAGCTGAAAGAAGTAACGTCTAAAACACGTATTCCGATGCTGAAAAATGGTGATATTGATGCAATTATTGCGACAATGACAATTACGGAAGAACGCAAAAAAGAAGTAGATTTCTCAGATGTATATTTTAAAGCAGGACAATCGTTACTTGTGAAAAAAGGAAGCAATATTAAGAGCATTGATGATATAAAACAAGGCGTTAAAGTATTAGCTGTAAAAGGATCAACATCTACAAATAACATTCGCCAAAAATCACCAGAAGCAACAGTATTAGAGTTTGAGAATTATAGTGAGGCATTTACAGCGTTAAAAGCAGGTAAAGGCGATGTTTTAACTACAGATAATGCGATTCTTTACGGAATGGCAAAACAAGATTCTAATTATGAAGTTGTAGGGAAAATTTTCACGGATGAACCGTATGGAATTGCAGTACAAAAAGGTGCAGACGATTTAACGAAAGAGATTAATAGTTTATTAAAAGATATGAAAGCGAATGGAGAATACGATAAATTGTATGAAAAATGGATTGGTCAAAAACAAGAGAAGTAAAATGAAACTTTATTTCTCGTGATAAATAGTAAGAGTGAGAGGATGAGAGTACTCATCCTCTTCTTGTAAAGAAAGAGGGGAGAATATGTGCCTGATTTTTCTATATTAACGAATAACATTGATATGTATTTAGAAGGCTTTAAGTATACAGTTATGTCTAGTGTAGTTGCACTAATAGGAAGTTTTGTTTTAGGAATTGTTATGGCAGTGATGCGAATTTCACCTATTCGTATTTTGAATTGGATTGGCTCTGCCTATGTAGAGTTTGTTAGAAATATTCCACTCGTATTAATTGCATTCATTTTCTATTTTGCTTTGCCTGTAATAGGAATTACTTTCAACGGTTTTGTAGCAGGGACAGTTGCGCTTACAGTTTATACAGCGGCTTTTATTGCGGAAGTAATTCGTGCTGGTATTTTATCAGTCGCGAAAGGTCAAATGGAAGCAGCACGTTCTTCAGGATTAACTTATACGCAAGCGATGTATCATGTCGTCTTACCTCAAGCGATGAAAATCGTCATTCCTCCTCTAGGAAATCAATTTCTCAATTTAGTAAAAAACTCTTCAATACTCGGAATTATTGCTGGAACGGATTTAATGTATCAAGGAGACTTAATTTCAACGAAGACGTTCGTTACGTTTGATGTATATATATTTGTCGGGATGTTTTATTTAGTATTAACAATTCCGCTAAGTATGCTAGTGCGTTATTTAGAAAAACGCTTGGCAAAGGAGGCGGTATAAATGGATTTTAAAGGAGCGATAACAGGTGATCATATCCTCTTTTTATTAAAAGGATTACTCATAACGTTAGAGGTAGCGCTCATAGCAATTGTACTTAGCTTTATTATTGGTAGTGTAATAGGAATATTGCGCTATACGAAAATACCTGTCGTCTCACAAATATTAGGCTTTATCGTGGAAGTCATTCGAAATTTACCGCTACTTTTAATTATATTTTTTACGTATTTTGCACTTCCGGAAGCGGGATTGAAGTTAGAAATTATAACAGCTGCAATTGTTGCTTTAACAATATTTGAAGCGGCAATGATATCTGAAATTGTTCGAAGCGGTCTATTATCTATCGAAAAAGGGCAGATTGAGGCTGCAAGGTCTTCTGGATTAACGTATGTGCAAGCGCTTTGGCATATTATTTTGCCGCAAGCATTAAGAAGAATGGTCCCCCCGCTTGTTAGTCAATTTATTTCATTGTTAAAAGATACGTCATTAGCGGTTGTTATATCATTGCCAGAGCTTATGCATAATGCTCAAATTATTAGCGGGCAGAATGTAAATTATATGATTCCAACATTTATACTAGCAGCCTGTATGTATTTTGTTGTAAACTACGGTTTATCAATTTTATCTAGAAGATTAGAAATACGTTAACTCTTACAAAAAAATGTAAGAGTTTTTTCCTTATAAATCCTTTTTTTCCTCAAATTAGTATTGCGAGCTCTTAATATTTGAATTTTTATATTGTTTTATCAGAAAAGTTTTAATTTTATATAGAAATTGTAATCGCTTTCGTGTATATTTTTATTATCAGAAAATTTTAAAAAGAGATAGGGGTACTTGTAGGGGGAGGATTAAGATGCAGCAAACAACGAATGAGCAATTACATCGTACGATGAAGAGTAGACATTTATTTATGATCGCACTAGGTGGTGTAATCGGAACTGGTTTTTTTCTAGGTTCAGGTTACACCATTAATCAGGCTGGACCAGGGGGAGCCATCCTTTCATATTTAGTGGGCGGATTTATTATGTATTTAACAATGCTTTGTCTTGGAGAGCTAACGGTAGCAATGCCAGTTTCAGGATCTTTCCAAAAGTATGCGACGAAGTTTATTGGACCAGGAACTGGATTTATGATCGGTTGGCTATACTGGATTGGATGGGCAGTAACAGTAGGATTAGAATTAACATCGATCGGTTTAATGATGAAAAGATGGTTTCCGAATGTTGATGTTTGGGTATGGTGTCTCGTATTCGGAGTTATTTTATATGCTTCAAATGCAATATCAGCGAAGAGTTATGCTGAATTAGAGTTTTGGTTCTCTAGTATTAAAGTAGTTACAATTATTGCATTCATTTTACTTGGTGGTAGCGCATTACTAGGATTCTTACCATACGATGGAAAAGAAGCAGCGCCTCTTTTCTCTAACTTTGTAAGTGATGGTGGGCTATTCCCAAATGGACTAGCTGCAGTGCTTCTTACGATGATTACAGTTAACTTTTCCTTCCAAGGAACAGAGTTAATCGGGATTGCAGCAGGAGAGAGTCAGAATCCTGAAAAAACAATTCCACGTGCGATTCGTAATACAGTATGGCGCATTATGTTATTCTTCATTTTAACAATGACAATTTTAGTAGGGTTAATTTCTTGGAAAGAAGCAGGGATAATTGAAAGCCCATTCGTAGTTGTATTTGATAAAATCGGTATTCCATATGCAGCTGATATTATGAACTTCGTTATTATTACAGCTCTTCTATCTGTAGCGAACTCAGGGTTATATGCAGCAACGCGTATACTATGGTCACTTGCAAATGAAGGAATGGCACCAACTTCTTTCAAGAAAGTAAATAAACGTGGTATTCCGATTACAGCGTTAGTCGTAACGATTGCTGTAGCGGCGTTATCTTTATTAACAAGTTTCCTTGCAGAAGATACAGTATATATGTATTTATTATCTATAGCTGGTTTATCGGCTGTTTCAAGTTGGATCATTATTGCTTTATCACAACTTCGCTTTAGAAGTCAGTATTTAAAAGGCGGAGGAAAATTAGAGGACTTAAAGTATAGAACACCACTATACCCGCTTGTTCCAATTTTAGCTTTAATTACAAATAGCATCGTTGTTATTAGTTTAGCGTTTATTCCAGAACAACGAATGGCGTTATATTGTGGTATTCCATTTATCATTTTCTGCTACATATATTATTATATAAATAAGAAACGGCAGAAACCGATGAAAGTGGAGATGGAGACACCAAATGAAACTAACAATCAAACACGATGATATACAGGCGGATTTATCGTATGGTCAATTAGCGATTGGAAAAGAAAACGGATATTCACCGTTACAATTACTCGTGTCTTCTATCGCAGGATGTAGTGCAATTGTCTTCCGAACAATTTTAGAAAAGAAACGTATTACATACGATACGTTTACAATTGAAACTGAAATTGGTAGAAGTGAAGCTTTATCAAAACCAGTTGAAAGTGTTCATTTGCACTATAAAATTAAAGCGCAAAACATTACAGAAGAACAATTAGACAAGGCGCTGCAACTTGCAGTGAAAAATTGCACAATTGTTCAATCTGTAAAGGATAGTATAAAAGTTACAGAAACAATTGAATTAGTAAAGTGAAACATAAAAACGTGAGAATAGGGCGCTCACGTTTTTATGTTTTTGGCAGAGGGGGAAGCATGAGGGAATGTTTAGGTTGTAAATTAGCAAATGAAGAAGAAATTATATATAAAGTGTATGAAGATGATTATGTAACTTGTTTTTTAGACCATGCGCCTTTCTACCCAGGACATACTTTAATTGTGCCAAAGAAGCATGTTTTAGAAGTGGACGAATTAGATGATGTTGTAGCGAAATCGATTATGGATGCTTCTAAGCTTATTGCAAAAGCGATTAAGGCATTATATAAACCAGATGGAATTACAATTTGTCAAAATGGTGGAATCTTTAACGAGTTAACTCATTATCACATGCATATTGTACCGAGATATAAAGAGCGTTCGTTTGCTGAGTTTTATACGGTGCAGCCAGGAGAACAGCAGAATCATAACTTTGAAGAGACAAAGAATTTATTAAAAGAAGCAATAGAGAAAATAATACATAGCGAAAAGGCGTAAGAGGGGTTTTCTTAAGGGGACAGTCAGGAAAATTCTAATATTAAAAAGCCCAATTTCTCAGTTAAAATAGAGAAATTGGGCTTTTCTTTATTCTATTATTCAATTTTCTCTATTAAAGAATTCTGCAGTGTCACAAAGTATATCGCTCATTCGTTATATAGAATGAGAGGAGGAATTATATGAAAGTTACAAACAAAGATTACGAAAAGATGGAAGAGCTATACGAGTTGTATGAGCAAAAAATTTATTATGTAGCTTATTCTATTTTAAATAATATTCAGCAAGCTGAAGATGCGGTTCAAGAGACGTTTATTACACTTTATAAGAATTTGGAAAAGTTCCATAGTTTGAACACTCAAGAGCTTAAACGGTATATTTTGAGGATTGCGAAAAACAAAGCGATTGATAGCTACCGGAAAAATAAACGACATGAAACATTTTTAGAAGAATATCAACGAGAATCAACAGAGGTAGTAGATGAAAATATTGAAGAGTGGGAAAAACGTATAATGTCTGAGGTTCAGATTGATACATTGCTAAAAGAGCTAAATGAATCTAACAGACAAGTGTTTAAGTACAAAGTCTTCTATAACTTAACGTATCAAGAAATTTCAAGTGTAATGGGGATAACCGAGGCTAATGTCCGCAAGCAATTTGAGCGCGCTCGAAAACGAGTACAAAGTATTATAGGAGGTATACAAAATGACGAATTCAAAGAACTCCAAAGAAATGTATGACCTTGCTGAAAAAATTGCTTTAGATGATTTTGATAAACTGGATGAACAACATGAATTTTCACATACATATACACACAAAAAGAAATTGTTTATGGAGGAAATGAAGCTGAAAGGCGAGCAACCACAGACAAAGCGTAAAAGACATCGTATGTTAATCGCTGCGGCCTGTTTATTGATTGGTATGCCGACAACCGTTTTTGGTGCAGTAAAAGTCTATAATATGATTGTTCAAAAACAAAATTACGAAGTAAATGTTTCAGTAACGAATAAGGAATCGAAAAATATTGATAAGTGGTATAAGTTGAAAGTTGGTAAATTACCAGAAAATATGGAAGCAATTGATGACTCGGCTATGAAATATTCATTTAAAGATAACGACGCAATGGGTGGATTTTCATTCGCTCTTTGGAGAGTGGGGGGAAATGCGGACTTTCAAACTTTATATTCAAAAAGCTATGAAGAAAAAGAGATAAATGGCAGGAAAGCAGTAATTGTTCATAAAGAAACTGGAAACAACAATGTAATGTTTGATAGGAAGGTCTTTCTCTTTTTTGAGAAAGAAGGGATTATGTTAGAAAGTTTTATTGGATCAGATGTAAATGAAGAACAAATGATGGATGTGTTAGGGAACATTTCACTTGAGCCTACGTCAAAAGAAAAGGCAGCACATATAACAGATTATGATAAAAAGTATTTTAGTGAAGCGGATGAACCTAAAAAAACTAAGGTGATTCCTTTGAAAAAAGATAGTAAACGACTATTTCACATAGGACAAAAGGTTCCAGTAACGATATCTATGGATAACAGCCAAATTGAATATGTGATAGAAAAAGTTGAAGTTTTTGATTCGATTAAAGATTTTAAACAAGAGAACTTTAATGAACTTGGCTTAGGGATATTAAGCGAGAAGAAGGCTTTAGATCAGACGGGAAAATTGCTATCGTACAGACGGGATGTATATAAATTAGGGAATGGTAAAGATTCAATTGATACATTAGTAGATTCGAAATTAGTTAATGTTAAATTTGTCTACCTGACAACAACAGTGAAAAATATAGGTAAACAGGTGACAGAAGAAATCTATATGACTCCATCCATAAAACAGCTTAAATTTGAAGGAAATGCATGGAACTACGCTAAAGAAGAGGGAATGGACGCAACGCGTATTATGACGGGCGAAGTCGATTATTTAGAACCTCATGGAGATGGAAAAAGCTTTTACAATATTGGCAGTATCCGACCTGGCCAAACGATGAAAGTTAACTTGGGTTATTTTGTGGATGAGGATAAACTAGATTCAATTTTCCTTGATGCTTTTCATTACAGAGGGAATGGAAGTACTGAAAATATGAATGCGTCATATCGTTGGTGGATTGATATTCGTCAACAGTCAAAACAATAGGAACAAATACACAAAAAGCTGCTTATATTTAGCAGCTTTTTTCGTCTTCATACATATGTAAAACCTCTTTTGCACGTATACGTAAACCATTTATCAATTCTTTCGGTTCTAAAACTCTTGCATCTTTTCCAAGTCTATAAAATAAAGGAGTAATAAAGTTAATTTCACCTTTATCAATTGTTGAATTTATATATCCTGTCCCATCTTCGTCTACTACAACGAATTCTTCAAGGTAAGGAACGCTTTTACATTGACGTACGCCTTCTGTTGTCAGTAAAACATGTAACTGAGTAGGACTGTGTACTACGTTAGAGTTAGAGGCAAACCACTCTTCTAAATTCATGAATGTATCTTCATTTTCTTCCGTTGATAATATAGAAAGAATGCGATCAACACGATAAAGTAATACTTTTTTTCTACTAAATTCATAGGATGGCAAATACCATAAACCATCGTGAGCATATACACCGATAGGATGAACATGTTTTGTTTTAATCCCCGATTTAGACTCGTATTGAAAGTATAAGTTTTTATTTTCAATAGCCGCTGTTAATACTTCGTTTAAAAAAGTTGTCTCAATTGTTCTCTTCGGATTCCAAAAAGCGATATAAGAACGTATTTTATCAACTTTAGCTTTCGCATCATTTTGTAGAGAGCTATACAGTTTATGAGTAACAGAATTGATTTCTGTATTAAAAGGCAAGTTACGATAGTAGCCTAAAGATTGGAAAGCAAAAAAGATGGAGACCGCTTCTTCTTCGGTAAATAAAATGGGGGGAAGCATGCTGCTTGTTAATACTTTATATCCTCCGTTACGACCTTGTTCAGCGTAAATGGGTAATCCCATATCACTTAAATCTAAAATATATCTATGGACCGTACGAACGGAAATATTAAATTCATCAGCTATTTCTTGAGCTGTAAATGTTTTTTTCGTAGAAGCAAATATAAGAATGTCTAGTAAACGTTTTGCTTTTGACAAGGATATCACCTTTTTCTTTTTTAACATGACATAAGTTGTCATGTTTTATGGTTAGTATAGTGCTTATAAGATGATTTTATCAATAGAAGCTGTAAGGAGGAAAAGATATGTCACGTGAAATTGTTTTATTTATTGCAGCGAGCTTAGATGGATTTATCGCGAAAGAAGATGATGATTTAGAGTGGTTAATGGAAACAGAAGGTGAGGGAGACAACGGTTATACAGAAATGTACGAAACAATTGATACGATAATTATGGGAAAGAGAACGTACGATTATGTGGTAGAGCATACGGAAACATTCCCGTACCTAGATAAAAAATGTTATGTTTTTTCTAATTCAGAAAAAGGTTCAAACGAACATGTAGAGTTTGTAAATGAAGATGTATTAGAGTTTACAAAAAGGTTGAAAGAGCAGGAAGGATCTAAAATATGGATGGTCGGTGGAGGGAGTCTACTGAGAGAGTTCTTTAAGAATAATTTAATTGATGAATATGTTGTTACGATTACACCTCACATATTAGGTTCTGGAGTTCCGTTATTTAAAGAAAAGAATCCAGAAATTAATTTAACTTTAACGGATACGAAACGTTTTGGCCAATTCGTAAATTTATATTATAAAGTAAAGTCCTAAAAGATAAGAAAACACGACTATTGATGATAGTCGTGTTTCTATATAGATGGCAATGAAATTGTAAAGCAAGATCCGTGATCAATTTCACTTGTGACAGTAATATTCCCGCCGTGTAGTTCTACGATTTCTTTTACGATGGAGAGCCCTAAACCAGTGCCTCCTGTAGCTCTAGAGCGCGCTTTATCAACACGGTAAAAGCGATCGAAAATGTGAGGGAGGTCTTCAGGCGGAATACCTTCGCCTTCATCTTCAATTGTAATGGAAATACGTTTATGTTCTTCTGTAACAGAAATATTTATATGAGAATGTTCTTTTGAATGTCTATACGCGTTATTTAAAATGTTAGCCATAACTTGTTCAAAGCGTTGCTCATCTAGCTTTACTAAGAGTGAGGAAGGACATGTGAAAACAACTTTAATTTGTTTTTCTCCGTACATCACATTTATTTTTTCAGTGATGCGAGTAAGGAAGGTGTGTAAATGCACTTCCTGTACTTGAATGAAAAAGTTATGCTTTTCCATTTGAGCGAGTGAAAATAAATCTTGGACTAAGTTTGTAATATAATCAGACTCGTCTTTTATAATGGATAAGTATCGTAAACGTTGCTCTGGGGGTGTGTTTTCTTTTGATGCAATGTCAGCATAACCTCTTACGTACGTTAATGGTGTTCGTAATTCGTGAGCAACACTTGCTAGAAATTCACTTCGCTCCGTTTTCATATAATGTAAATCATTTGCGAGAGTTTGGATAGATTGTGCTAGTTCACCAATTTCGTCATTTCGAGTAGTTGTTAATGAAACGGATAAATCGCCCTTACTCATTTTTTCAGTCGCTTGTTTCATGTGTAACAATGGTTTTGTTAACAAACGTGATAATAGAAAAATGGTGATGGCTGTTAATAGGAAAGTAATGACTCCAGCGATAATGAATTGCCGTGTGAGCCCGTTAACCATTTCTTCGATTGATTCCGTCCCGAGAAACATATATACATAGCCTTCCGTTTTTCCTGCCACTACAATTGGGCTAACTGTACATATATAATTAGATGTTTTCCAATGATTCTCTATAATTGCTCCATCATGATCTGTTCGTGTTTGCATTCCTTCAATATGTTTTTTTATAGTAGTATTTATTTCATTGGATTTAGCTAGTATTTCCTTATTTGCATTTGTAATAATAACAGTTGTTTCAGCTTCGGATTCCATTAAAGCAACATGGGAGATTGTTTGCCTGTCAAAATATTTTTCAAGGACATCTCGGTGACTATTTCCACGCTTTAATAAAGCAGTCATTTCTTCATTCACTCTATTGTTTACAAGGCTATAATAGAGCAAGACAAATAGAACACTTTCGATTAAAAGTGTAACAATTAGAAAATAAAATCCGAGTTGAATAGAAATTCGCTTCATCGTTTTGCTCCTTAGTTTTCAATATCAATCCATCGATATCCTACTCCGTAAACAGTTTTTAAATGGTGATCAATGGGGAAATTTACTTTTCGTAATTTATCACGTAAATTACGAATATGTGAATCGACTGTTCTATCTTCTGTATTTGTATTTAATCCCCAAATTCGTTCAATGAGCTGATCACGGCTTAATACGTAGTTCACATGACGTAAAAATAATCCGAGTAAAGAGAATTCGATTGGGGTGAGAAGAAGTTCTTCATTATGGACAGAAATGAAATGCTTGGCCTCATCCCATAAAATGCCGTGATATTGGATTTGTGCATGTTGATTGGTTCGGCGTAAAACAGCTTCAATTCTTGCGAAGAGCTCCTCTTCGTGGAATGGTTTCGTCACGTAATCATCTGCTCCAAGTTTTAACCCTTGAACGACATCTACCGTTTGATCACGAGCAGTTACCATAATGATAGGAACGTTACTAAATGATCGAATTCTTTTGCAAGTTTCCCACCCATCCATCTTTGGCATCATAATATCGAGTAAAACAAATTTGAAGTTTCGATTTTCTATATGTGAAATAGCTTCTTCTCCGGATACTGCACATACGCAGTTATATCCGATTGGAGTAAGATAAAGCGTTAATAATTCAAGCATTCTCGGTTCATCATCTACGAGTAGTATATCGATCATAGAGTACCTCCGCATTTGTAGTTATTACTTAAATTGTAAGTCAAAATCATGAAGAAATGGTGCAGATTATAATGCATCTGCATAATTTCTTCAGAATTGCTTGTTATTGTAAAGTTGAAATTCCATTTTAGGTAATAATATTGGCTCGAAAACGAATAATACGGAGGCGATATAGTGAAAAAGATGATCCGAATTTTGGGGATAACAATAATTGCAGCAGTCGGTCTTGCGGCATGCGGACAAACGAGTACAGATCATAAAAATCATGAATCTACAGAAGAGAAGAAAACAGAGCAAAAGGAAATGAAAATGAATCAGGAGGTAACTGCGCCGAAAGAAATGAATCAAGGTGCATCGAATGATTTATTAACGACAAGTTTAAAAAGTGTAACGAGATTAAATACAAATGATCCTCTGCAAATGGCAGTATTAACTTCGCAAACGATATGGCCAGCAACGCATAAAGAGAATCAGCCAGGCGCTATTATTTTAGTGCCAGTAAGCGAGTGGCAATTAGGTATTGCAAGTGCGGATCTTATTCATCACCCGAATAACGGACCGATTTTATTTATAGAAAAAGAAAAGGTACCCGAAATGACGTTAAAAGAAATAAAACGATTAAATCCGCTCGGAACGAAAGATGGAACGCAAATTATGGTGATGGGGGATATAGGGGCATCTAGCCTAGAGCAATTAAAAGAATATAAAGTAAAGCAAATAAAAGAAACGGACCCAGCTAAATTTGCTAAAGATGTTGATAAAGAATATGCCGATATAACAGGAAATTATCCAAATAGCGTTATTATCGGTTCGTCTGAAGAAGAAGGACGTTTATATACAACACCAGCTGTAAATTGGATTTCTCATATGCCAGAACCTCTTCTATATACTGAAAAAAATAAAGTGCCAGAAGCGACAATAGAGGCATTAAAGACGAGAAAAGATAAAGCGAATATATATGTGTTAGGACCAGAAAAAATCGTTTCGAAAGAAGTAGAAAAAGAGTTAAGTAAATATGGGAAAGTAACGCGTATTAGTGGGGAGACTCCAACAGAAAATTCGGTTGCATTTGCGAAATTTAAAGATGAAAAAACGAAATTTGGCTGGGGATTCACAAAACCAGGTCACGGTTTGTCATTTGTTTCAAGCAAAACACCAGACTTAGCAATTGCGGGAGCACCGTTTTCACATATGGGTAAACATGCCCCTGTTGTTTTGCTTGAGGAAGGAAAAGCTTCACAACCAGTTTATGACTTCCTTGCTACTATTCAGCCGAAGTTTAAAGATGATCCAACACTTGGACCATATAACCATGGTTTCCTATTAGGAAGTAGTAGTGATGTTTCATTTGAAACACAAGGTATATTGGATGAGAGGTTAGAAATTGTTCAGGAAAGTGGTCAAGGTCACGGTGGACATTAATGAAATGAGAAAAGACGCTGCTAAGGTAGCGTCTTTTCTTTAGGAAACTTTTACATAGCACAACATCCTTTGCTCGTTATATAATAGCCTTCGTGCAGTCGGCCTTGATTTTCTTATGGAGAAAATCAAATGATAAAAGAGTGGAGGAGTGTTACTTTGTTTCAAACTATAAAAAATGAATGGTTCTCAAATATGAGAGGGGACGTGCTATCAGGGGTTGTTGTTGCTTTAGCATTAATTCCTGAAGCGATAGCTTTTTCTGTTATTGCAGGTGTAGATCCGACGGTTGGATTGTACGCGGCCTTTTGTATTGCGGTTACAATTTCGTTTGTCGGCGGAAGACCAGGGATGATCTCGGCGGCAACGGGTGCGATGGCATTATTAATGGTCACTCTTGTGAAGGATCACGGTTTGCAATATTTATTTGCTGTGACAATAGTAACAGGTATTGTTCAAATTATTTTTGGAGTGTTCAAGCTGAGCTCATTTATGAAGTTTGTTCCTAAATCCGTTATGAGTGGTTTTTTAAATTCACTTGGAATTTTAGTTTTTACAGCGCAATTGCCGCATTTTAAAAATGCAACTTGGCAAATGTATGCACTTGTCGCATTAGGACTTGCAATTATATATTTATTTCCACGTATTACGACGGCTGTTCCGTCTACACTTATTTCAATTATTATTGTGACAAGCATTGCACTTATGAGCGGATTACAGTTAAAAACAGTAGGGGATATGGGAAGCTTACCGAAAGAATTACCGTTCTTTAGTATTCCTGATATTCCATTTACACTTGAGACATTAGCAATTATTTTACCGTATTCAGTTATGCTAGCGGTTATAGGTTTACTAGAGTCATTATTAACGGCGTCGGTTTTAGACGATATGACACATACGGAAAGTAATAAGCATAAAGAGGCACGTGGACAAGGGATTGCGAACGTTGTTGCTGGTTTCTTCGGAGGAATGGCAGGATGTGCAATGATTGGACAATCTGTTATTAACATTAAATCAGGTGGTCGCGGGAGATTATCGACGTTTGTAGCCGGTGGTTTTTTAATCGTATTGCTATTTGTTTTAGGTGATTACGTTGTTCATATTCCGATGGCAGCTTTAGTTGCAGTTATGATTATGGTTTCGATTGGGACGTTTGATTGGAACTCTGTAGCGACGATTCATAAAGTACCAAAAGGAAACGCATTTGTTATGATCGTAACAGTTGTGATTGTCCTAATTACACATAATTTAGGATTAGGTGTAATTATCGGAACGATAATTAGTGCAGTTTTATTTGCATTCAATATGGCAAAGATTCACGTGAAACATTTGTATATTGAAAATAAGAAAATATACGAAATTCACGGCCAACTATTCTTCGCATCTACGGCAGAGTATATAAATGCTTTTTCATACAATGAAGATGTGAAAGAAATTGAGATGAACTTTACTAACGCACACGTATGGGATGATTCAGCAGTAGCGGCAATTGATAAAGTTATAATGAAGTATGAACAGAACGGTGTGAAAGTAAGGATCACAGGGTTAAATGAACGTAGCTCGAAGCTCGTTGCGAATTTAGCTACTTATAATAAGAGAATTGCTAGTTAGAAGCCTCCTTTTTAGGGGGCTTTATTATATAATACGGGTAGGATAACGAAAAGGGGATTCAGCATATGTACAAACAAATTTTATTAGCATGCGATGGTTCTGAACATGCACTTCGAGCAGCCGAGCATGCAACATATATTGCGAAATTTAACGAAGAAACACATGTTGAAGTTGTGTACGTAGTAGATAATAGAACGGCAAAGTCAGATATTATACAAGGACAAACGGATTTAGAAACAATATCAGCTAGTCGAAAAGATAAATTAAAAGAGATTGAGGGTTTATTAAAGAAAGAGAACATTTCCTACAAAATTACGATTCTACATGGCGATCCAGGAGATACGATTGTTCAATATGTAAATACAGGAGATATAGATCTTATTATTGCTGGGAGTAGAGGGCTAAATACACTGCAAGAGATGGTGCTTGGTAGTGTAAGTCATAAAATAGCAAAGCGTGTGAAATGCCCGGTTATGATTATAAAATAAAGTGAGATATTCTGTAGTGTAAGCAGGACCTTGATATAATTCGAGGTCTTTTTTGATGTATTAAGAGGGAGAATGTGGACAGAATATATATAAGTTTAAAAAAATGTTAACTTACAAATTTGTAAGTTAGCTGTCAGCGAAATCGATGTTATGAAATTTTTCCCATTGATACAATAAGAATATCAAAGGGGATATAGGGAGGATGGAAGGTATGAAATCATTTCAAAATTTGTCTTATAGCCAAGGGGTAAGTTTAATTTGTTTAGGTGGATTTGCTGGATCTGTTATGTTAGCTGTTTTAATAAAGATGTTTCAGCAAATGTTTTAATCGTATGAATAGAAGGGAAATGATTAATATAAATAGCAAGAGAAGAACGATAAATAAAAAATAGCTCTTAGCATGTAAGTAAATGCTGAGAGCTATTTTTATGTTTATTTTTCTACACATTATATTTTGTTTAAACTTCTTTTGATTTAGCAGATCCTGTATTTAAAGTAAGAGCAAGGAAGAACATTGCAAGTACGCAAGATACAAGTAATAAGATGAATCCGCCATCCCATCCGAATGCATCTACGATAAAGCCCATAGCTGCGCTAGCAAAAGTAGCTCCCCCTAGGTAACCGAAGAACCCAGTTAACCCAGCGGCAGTTCCAGCAGCTTTTTTGGGTGCTAAGTCAAGCGCGTGAAGACCAATTAGCATAACAGGTCCGTAAATTAAAAATCCAATGGAAACAAGTGCGATACTATCAATGATTGGATGCCCAGCAGGATTTAGCCAGTAAACAAGAACGGCAATGAATACACCGACCATAAATAGAATGCCAGCAGGTGCGCGGCGCCCTTTAAATAGTTTATCACTCATCCATCCGCAAAGAAGTGTACCTGGAATACCAGCCCATTCGTATAGAGCATAAGCTGTACGTGAGCTACTGTGAGTAAAGCTTTTTTCTTCTACTAAATAAGTAGGAGCCCAGTCTACAACGCCGTAACGAACGAAATAAACAAAGACATTAGCGATAGCGATGTACCATAAAAACTTATTGTTTAATATGTATGTAAATAAAATTTCCTTTACCGAAAGTTCGCGTTCACGGTCCGCTACTTTTTCATCTGATGGATATTCCCCAGTATGTTCTTCAATAGAAGGTAATCCGCAAGATTGAGGTGTATCTCTCATCGTAATTAATACATAAATCCCCACCAAAATTGAAAGAATACCTGGGAAGTAAAATATACTTTTCCAGTCATTTGCAAAGAAATATAAGCCTAATGTAACGAGAGAAGGCATAAGCGCGCCGCCGACATTATGAGCGACGTTCCAAATAGACATTTTTGTACCACGTTCACTAATGGAGAACCAGTGAACCATCGTACGACCACAAGGAGGCCATCCCATACCTTGTACCCATCCATTTAAAAACTGAAGTACAAACATAAGTATAATGCTCGTTGTAATGAAAGAAAATGAGCCGAAAATAATATTAATGATACCGGATAAAAATAGCCCAGCTGCTAAAAAGTAGCGAGGATTACAACGATCGGATACGATACCCATAAGAAATTTACTTAATCCGTAAGCGATAGATACTGCTGAAAGGATAATCCCAAGTTCCCCTTTACTAAAGCCTTGTTCGATTAAGTATGGCATTGCGAGTGAAAAGTTTTTTCGAACAAAGTAGTAACCCGCATAACCGATGAAGATACCTAAGAATACTTGCAAACGCAATTTGCGGTATTCGCTATCAGTGCGATCAGCTGGTAAGCGTTCTGCGTGGGGCGCAGGTTTAAATAATTGTGTGAAAAACATAAAATGAAAATCCTCCCCTAATTAATTGGAAGCGTTTTAAGACAGAGAGAATACAAAAAGGCTATGAAATATAAAAAAGTTCCCTTCTTTATGATTCATAGCCGTATACTCCGATTCTCCGTGACTGTCAATATTAACTTCGACGAAAATTATACAACTTTGTGACAAGAATGTAAACGTTTTTATAAAGAAAGTTGTTGACGTATTTTGTTTGTGGGATTAATATTTAAATACGTTAAATATTTTATTGCTTAAATAAGAGGTGGATAACATGCCAAATGATATGACTCATATTGATAAGATTCAAGCTCTTACATTCGCTATAGGAAAGAAAATGCAAACAGAGCTATTAGAACAAATGCAAGCATCAGGACTTACACCACCGCAGTTTTATATTTTAAAGATTTTAGATCATTACGGAGCTTCAAGAGCGACACAATTGGCGGAGAAAATGTACGTGAAACCGAGCGCGATTACAGTAATGACTGATCGTTTAATTGATCATGGGTTAGTAGAGCGCTATCACGACGATAATGATCGCCGCGTTGTTGTCATTGAGCTAACGAAGAAGGGGAAATCTACAGTAGAAGAAGCGATGGCGGCTCGTAATGAGCATATTGCAAAGTACTTCTCACACTTAGAATTACAAGAGAGGGAAGATTTGTTGCGCCTCTTTGAAAAGCTAGAAACAATTATTTGCGGGAAACCAGAGAAAAAAGAGAAAAACTAAGAGGAATTGAGGAGATTACATGGAGCAACAAGAAAATCAGAATAGAAAGTTGTTGTTAATCGGTTTAGTAATCGCAATGCTATTTGCTGCATTGGACGGAACAATCGTTGGTACAGCAATGCCGCGTATCGTCGGTGAACTAGGTGGATTAAGTTTAATGACATGGTTAACAACAGCTTACATGTTAACATCAACAACGGTTGTACCGATTGCAGGTAAATTAGCGGATTTACTTGGGCGTCGTAACGTATATATAGCAGGATTAATTATCTTTATGGTTGGTTCAGCGTTATGTGGTATGGCAAACGGTATGACAGAATTAATTATTTTCCGTGGTATTCAAGGTCTTGGTGGCGGTATTATGATGCCAATGGCTATGATTATTATCGGAGATATGTTCACGGGAAAAGAACGTGCTAAATGGCAAGGTATTTTTGGAGCTCTATACGGTCTTGCCTCTGTAATTGGACCACAAGTTGGTGGTTGGATTGTAGACGCAGTGAACTGGAGATGGGTATTCTATATTAACTTACCAGTTGGTATTTTAGCGACAATCTTCATTGCAATGGGATTAAAAGCACATAAACAAACAGGACCAATTAAAATTGATATCGCTGGAATCTTCACGATGATTCTCGGTGTTGTAAGTTTATTACTTGCGTTAACGTTTGGCGGAAAAGATTATGCATGGGGTTCTTGGCAAATTATCGGGTTATTTGCACTAGCTGCCATTGGTATTGTTAGCTTTATTATCGTTGAAACGAAGGCTGAAGAACCAATTTTACCGATGCACTTCTTTAAAAACCGCACATTTACACTACTGAATGCGATCGGTTTCTTTATGAGTATCGGAATGTTTGGAGCAATTATGTTCGTACCGTTCTTTATGCAAGGAATTGTAGGCGTAAGTGCTGCTGAATCAGGAACGATTATGACACCGATGATGATTACAATGATCGTTATGAGTATTATTGGTGGTCAGCTTGTATTAAAAATTGGTGTGAAACCACAAATTATTACAGGGATGCTTATTATGGCTAGTGGTTTCTGGTTATTAACAACGATGGATATGCACACAACTAAGCTTACCGCTACTTCTTATATGATGGTTATCGGTTTAGGAATGGGTCTTGTTATGCCGATATTAACATTAGCATTACAAGAAAGCTTCCCGAAAAAAGATCTTGGCGTTGTAACATCATCAAGTCAATTCTTCCGTCAAATCGGTGGAACGTTTGGGATTACAATTTTAGGATCAATTATGAATAATACTTCAGGCACAACGTTAACAAATAAATTAGTACCTGTATTAGACACATTCCCAAAAGAAGCGGGACAAATGGTAACAAAATTTAAAGATATGATTCATACAGATCCACAAAGTTTATATTCTATGCTATTTAGTCCAGAGGCATTAAAACAAATGCCAGAAGCATTTTCTAATAGCATCGTACCAATTTTGAAAAGCTCTTTAGTGGACTCACTTCATACTGTATTCTTAACAGGATTGGTATTTATCGTAGTAGGTGCTATCTTTACGATTTTCTTACAGAAAATTAAACTGTCTGATCGTAAAAAAGATGCTGAAGAGCCTGCTGTAGAAGAAAAGGAAAAAACTGTATCATATTCGTAATAAAAAAGCATCGCCTTATGGCGATGCTTTTTTTGAGTATAACCTTAAAAGCTTTTTAGTTAGAAATGATTGACGTATTTTTATAAATGCGTTATATTATTTTCTGTAAACGGTTACATGAAATGAGGAGAAAAGAGAATGAGTACGATTAAAGACGTTGCAAAATTAGCAGGGGTATCTGTTGCGACCGTTTCCAGAGTGTTAAATAAAAATGGATATGTCCATGAGGATACATTAAAGAAAGTAGAGCGAGCAATTGAAATGCTAGATTATAAGCCTAGTACAGTAGCGCGTTCTTTATATAATAAAAAGTCTCGTTTAATTGGCTTAGTTGTTCCAAATATCGTGAATCCATTCTTTCCGGAAGTTGCACGTGCTGTAGAAGATGTAGCACATAAGCAAGGTTACACAGTTGTACTTTGTAACTCTGATGAAAATTTAGAAAAAGAGAAGCAATACATTGATGTGCTTAGACAAAATAATGTGGACGGATTTATTGTAGCAACGAATCCACAAAATAGTGTTAATTACATGAATTTGTCTATTCCAGTTGTTGCGATTGACCGTATGTTTAATGAGCGCATTCCTACTGTATATGCAGATAACTATGCAGGGAGCCAGGCGGCGACAAAGTTATTAATAGACAAAGGGTGTAAACATATTGCACATATTCGTGGACCGCGTGATGTGAGCACAGCTAATGAACGTTTTGAAGGTTTTGTAGACGTTATTACGCAAAATAATCTTTCTTATATGATTGCAGAGAGTACATTCGATCCAGCTAATAGTGAACGGGTAGCGGTGGAATTATTAGAAGAATATCCGCATATTGATGGAATTGTTGCTGGGAATGATTTAATTGCAATCGGCGTTGTAAAGGCTGCACTTCAAAAGGGAATTTCTATTCCAGACGATTTACAAATTATTGGATTCGATGGAATTTCTTTAACTGAAATGATGTATCCATCTATTACGACTGTTGCACAGCCAATTTATGAAATGGGGAAAATTGCAACAGAATTGTTGTTAGAGCAGATGGAAGGAAATCCATTAGAAGAGAAACACTATCGTTTACCGATTGAAATTATAGAACGAAATACAACGAAGTAAGGAGATGAGACAGATGCCAAATATTGCAGTAGTAGGTAGCATTTCAATGGACTTAGTGGCTGTTTCAAAAATACGGCCGAAAGCAGGAGAAACAGTAATTGGTGAAGCGTTTCATACGATACCAGGAGGAAAAGGGGCTAACCAAGCAGTTGCTGCAGCTAGATTAGGAGCAAATGTAGCGATGGTTGGTGCAGTAGGAAATGATGATTACGGAACAGTAGTTAGAAAAAATTTGGAGAACGAACGCATTTTTATCGACTATGTGGTACCGGTTACAGATAGGACGACAGGAATCGCTCATATCGTTTTAGCAGAAGAGGATAACAGTATTGTTGTCGTACAAGGAGCAAATGCTCTTGTAAATGAGTCGATTGTAGATCGTTCAAAAGACCTTCTTGTAAAAGCTGATATGGTTGTTCTTCAACTAGAGATTCCACTTGAAACAGTAAAATACGTTCTGTCTATTTGTGAGGAGCATAAAATTCCAGTTATGTTGAATCCGGCTCCAGCACAATTTTTATCAGAAGATATTTTAGAAAAAGCGACTTATATTACGCCGAATGAACATGAATGTCGCATCGTATTAAATGATTTCACATCACCAATTGAAGAGTTACTTGCGAAATATCCAAATAAGCTATTGATGACGGAAGGGTCTAATGGTGTTCGTTTCCATAACGGAACGGAAGTTGTTCAAGTTCCAAGTATTGCTGTAGACGTAGTAGATACGACTGGAGCAGGTGATACATTTAACGGTGCGTTAGCAGTTGCGCTTTCTGAAGGAGCAACACTTCAAAAGGCAATTCGTTTTGCAAATATTGCTGGTGGTCTTTCTGTAACGAAACTTGGGGCACAGGGCGGTATGCCAACGAGAGATAGAGTACGTGAAGTGCAGGTGATTGTCGGATGAAAAAGCACGGTGTATTAAATAGCGAAATTGCGGCAGTCCTTGCTTCACTTGGACATACAGATACGATTGTAATTGCTGATTGCGGGTTACCTATTCCTGATGGAGTAAAACGAATTGATTTAGCAGTTGAAATCGGAAAGCCTAGCTTTTTAGACGTATTACAAGTAGTTGCTGATGATATGGCAATTGAAAAAGTGATGTTAGCAGAAGAAGTTATTATAAATAATGCAGAGGTAAATAAAGAAGTTGAGATGCGATTAATAGAGCCAGCATTTGAATATGTGTCTCATAAGGAATTTAAAGAGCATACAAAGAGAGCGAAGGCGATTATTCGTACAGGAGAAGCAACGCCTTATGCGAATGTTATTTTACATGCAGGCGTGATTTTTTAATAAAGGGATGTGATGAGAATGCATATTGAAATGAAGAACATTTCAAAAGCGTTCAGTGGTAATCCTGTTCTAAAAAACGCACAGTTTATGATTGAAACAGGAGAAGTCCATGCATTGATGGGGGAAAATGGAGCGGGGAAATCGACGCTCATGAAGATTTTAACAGGTGTATATAAAAAAGACAGTGGAACAGTCATGATTGATGGGAAAGAACGAACTTTTAAAAGTGCGAAAGAAGCTGAAGAGTATGGTATTGCATTTATCCATCAAGAGTTGAACATATTACCGAATTTAACGGTAGCTGAAAATATGTTTCTTGGAAAAGAGTTAATGTATGGGAAAACGGGCATTTTACGTACGCGTCAAATGAATGCGATTGCCCAGCAACAATTAGCAGATCTTGGTCTACATGTGAGAGGTGCTATGCTAGCAGGTGAATTATCAGTTGGACAACAGCAAATTATTGAAATTGCTAAAGCATTAATGACAAAGGCGAGCGTTATTATTATGGATGAACCTACAGCAGCATTAACAGATCGCGAAATTGAAACTCTGTTTATTGTTATTAATAAATTGCGTAAAGAGGGCGTTTCATTCGTTTATATTTCACACCGGATGGAAGAAATTTTTTCAATATGTGATGCTATTACGATTTTGCGTGATGGAGAATATGTAGGGAAAAGATTAATTCCAGAAACGTCATTTGATGAAGTAGTTAGCATGATGGTGGGCCGCAGTATTGGTGAACGTTATCCAGAACGAAATAGTCAAATTGGCGAAGTGATTTTTGAAATGCGAAACGGAACGAAAAAAGGAAAATTTGAAAATGTTTCGTTTCAAGTTAGAAAAGGTGAAATCCTTGGTGTTGCGGGCTTGATGGGAGCTGGTCGCACGGATATTATGAAAGCAATATTTGGATATGAACCGCTCGATTCAGGAAAAATTTTCATGAATGGACAAGAAGTAAAAATTGATAGTCCAATTGATGCGATTAGACAACGAATTGCCTTTATTACAGAGGATAGAAAATCTGAAGGGCTTGTGTTAGATTTTTCGATTCGTGAAAATTTAGCTTTACCAAATTTAGAAAGTCTTTCAAAGGGAAGCGTGGTTAATAAAGGTTTAGAACGGCAATTTACAGAGGATATGATGAAGCTTCTTAATGTGAAAGCAGCAAACGGAGAGCAAGCTGTCAAATCTCTTTCTGGTGGAAATCAGCAAAAGATTGTAATTGCAAAATGGTTAGGTATTCATCCGCAGTTACTCATTTTAGATGAACCAACGAGAGGTGTAGATGTTGGGGCTAAAAAAGAAATTTACTCTATTATGAATAAGCTTACCGAGCAAGGAGATGCCGTTATTATGGTATCGTCTGAGCTTCCAGAAGTTTTAGGAATGAGTGATCGAGTTCTCGTCATTCATGAAGGGAAAATCGGTGGTATTTTAGAGAAAGATCAGGCATCGCAAGAGTCTATTATGGCACTAGCTACAGGGGGAGAGTAAGATATGGCTAAGAAGGGGAATGTATTACAACAACTTGGTTCTTTAATTGGATTAGTATTAATTATCGTAGTAATTACAGCTTTAAATCCAGCATTTATTGAAATTCCAAATTTATTTAATATACTGCGCCAAGTATCGATTAATGCACTCATTGCATTTGGAATGACCTTCGTTATTTTAACAGGGGGTATTGACTTATCGGTAGGTTCTATTTTAGCATTATCAAGTGCACTTGTTGCCGGAATGATGGCAAGTGGCATGGATCCGTTCCTTGCAATGGTAGTTGGATTGTTAGCAGGTCTTGCAATGGGGATTGTAAACGGTATCATTATTGCGAAGGGAAAAGTAGCTCCGTTTATTGCAACTTTAGCAACAATGACTATTTTTCGCGGGTTGACGCTTGTTTATATGGACGGACGTCCGATCACTGGTCTTGGTGATCATTTAATGTTCCAAATGTTTGGCCGTGGTTATTTCCTTGGTATTCCTGTGCCAGCCGTTACAATGATGATTGCTTTTGCAGTATTGTACTTTATTTTAAAGAAAACAACGTTTGGTCGCCGTACGTTTGCGATTGGTGGAAATGAAGAAGCGGCAGCTTTATCAGGTATTAATGTTACGAGAATTAAAGTAATGATTTACGGTCTTTCCGGAATTTTGGCAGCGCTTGCAGGTATTGTCTTAACATCAAGGTTAGATTCTGCACAGCCGACTGCTGGTACTTCTTACGAATTGGATGCAATTGCTGCAGTTGTGTTAGGAGGAACGAGTCTTTCAGGTGGAAGAGGATGGATTGTTGGTACATTCATCGGTGTGCTTATTATTGGTGTACTAAATAACGGTTTAAATTTATTAGGTGTATCTTCTTTCTTCCAACAAGTTGTAAAAGGACTTGTAATCTTACTAGCTGTACTAATTGATCGTCGAAAAGAAGCGTAATGGAGGGGCAATTCATGAAAAAATGGTTACTGATACTCGTTGCATGCATCATGGTAGTTACTGCTGGTTGTTCAATGGAACCACCAGAATGGGCAAAGGATTCTAGCGATAAAGGTCGAAATAAAACTATTAAAGTTGGATTTTCTGTTTCAACTTTAAATAATCCATTTTTCGTCACGTTGAAAAAAGGTGCAGAAAAGAAGGCAAAAGATAGCGGCATTGAATTAATTGCTGTTGATGCACAAAATGATGCGGCGAAGCAAACAAATGATGTTGAAGATTTAATTCAAAAAGGTGTCGATGTAATTGTTATTAATCCAACCGATTCAGATGCTGTTGCTTCAGCGGTAAGTGCAGCTAATGCAGCCAATGTTCCTGTTATTACAGTAGACCGGGTTGCGAATTCAGGTAAAGTTGTTTCTCATATTGCTTCCAACAATATAGAAGGTGGTCAAATGGCTAGTGATTACATTCGGGAGTTAGTTGGTGAAGGAACAAATGTTGCTGAGTTAGAAGGAATCCCTGGATCGTCTGCTGCTCGTGAGCGTGGGAAAGGATTCCATAACGTAGCTGATAAGTCTTTAAAAGTAGTAGCAAAACAAGCAGCTGATTTCGATCGTGCAAAAGGATTATCCGTTATGGAAAATATTTTGCAAGCAAATAGCGATATAAAAGCAGTGTTTGCTCATAACGATGAAATGGCATTAGGCGCAATTGAGGCATTGAAATCTGCTGGTAAAACAGATGTGGTTGTTGTTGGATTTGATGCAACAGATGATGCTGTAAAAGCGGTTAAAGATGGGCGTATGGCAGCAACAATCGCTCAAAAACCAGAATTAATCGGAGAGAAGGCGATGGAAACAGCGAAAGAGATAACACAAGGTAAAAAAGTGGACAAATTTATTCCGATTGAATTAGAGCTTATTAAGAAAAAATAAATAAATATAAAATGAAAATTAGGAAGGAAGAATAACAAATGAAATTTTTTATTGATACAGCAAACATTAACGAAATTAAAGAGGCAAATGCATTAGGTGTAGTAGCTGGAGTAACGACAAATCCATCACTTGTAGCAAAAGAAGGCGTAGATTTCCATGAGCGTATTCGTGAAATTTGCAGCTTTATTGAAGGACCTGTAAGCGCAGAAGTAATTAGCTTAGAAGCTGATAAAATGATTGAAGAAGGAAAAGAGTTAGCAAAAATCGCTCCAAACGTTGTTGTAAAAGTTCCAATGACAACAGAAGGCTTAAAAGCAGTAAAAGCATTCTCAGATTTAGGAATTCGTACGAACGTTACATTAGTATTCTCAGCGGTGCAGGCATTACTTGCAGCTCGCGCTGGTGCGACATACGTTTCACCGTTCTTAGGTCGCCTAGATGATATCGGTCATAACGGTATGGACTTAATTCGCCAAATCGCAGAAATCTTTGCAATTCACGGCATTGAAACAGAAATCATTGCAGCATCTGTCCGTCACAGTGTTCATGTAACAGAAGCAGCATTAAACGGTTCACATATTGCAACAATCCCAGCAAACGTAATCGCTTCATTAGTGAAGCACCCATTAACAGATCAAGGAATTGAGAAATTCTTAGCTGATTGGGAAAAAACACAAGAGAAATAATACGAAATGGAGAACCCAAGTTTAATTAACTTGGGTTCTTTTTTTTGTTTGAAAGAATTTTCATGCAATTGTGCATATTGTCTTTTAAATTTTTAATATAAGCTATTTAATATATACAAATCACTCTTTATTTTTCACATTTCGACATAAAAAGATAGAGGGTCTGACCAGAAAACTGGAGGACATGATTCTATAACAGAAAGCTTATTGCTTATAGAATCATGTCTTTTATTATACAAGGGAGGATAGATTACGTATTTTTATCTGAAGTTTAAGATTGATACAAGGGGATGAGTAAGATGAGAAAAAAAGCGCCATTTAAAGTGTTGTCATCGTTAACGATCGCGACAATCATCGGATGCTCAGCTGTAATGAGTGCTCCGTTAGCATACGCAGAAACGCCAGCAAAAGAAAGTGTGTCTACAACACCAATTGATTACAATTTAATTCAAGAAGATCGTTTAGCGGAAGCACTGAAGGAAAGAGGAACAATTAATCCAGCATCTTCTAAAGAAGAGACGAAAAAGGCTGTAGAGAAATATATTGAAAAGAAACAAGGGGATCAGGCAAATAAAGAAATTCTTCCAGCGGATACTGCTAAAGAGGCATCTGATTTTGTGAAAAAAGTAAAAGAGAAAAAAATGGAAGAAAAGGAGAAAGTAAAGAAACCTGAAAAAAATGTTAGCCCTGAGCAAAAACCGGAACCAAATAAAAATCAATTGAATGGGCAAGTTCCAACTTCTAAAGCAAAGCAAGCGCCATATAATGGACCGGTTCGAAATGATAAAGTATTAGTATTACTCGTTGAATTTAGTGATTATAAACATAATAATATTGATCAAACGCCAGGGTATATGTATTCGAAAGACTTTAGTAGAGAGCATTATCAAAAAATGTTATTTGGTAATGAGCCGTACAAGCTATTTGATGGTTCGAAAGTAAAAACGTTTAAACAATATTATGAAGAGCAGTCTGGCGGTAGTTATACGACGGATGGATATGTAACCGAATGGCTAACTGTGCCAGGGAAAGCGTCTGACTACGGTGCTGATGGTAGTAGTGGTCACGATAATAAAGGACCAAAAGGCGCACGTGATTTAGTGAAAGAAGCTTTACATGCAGCTGCTGAGAAAGGGTTAGATTTATCTCAATTTGATCAATTTGATAGATATGATACAAATGGTGATGGAAATCCAAATGAACCTGATGGTGTAATTGATCATTTAATGGTAATCCATGCTGGTGTTGGTCAAGAAGCTGGTGGCGGTAAATTAGGTGATGATGCAATTTGGTCACATCGTTCAAAATTAGCAATAGATCCAGTAGCGATTGAAGGTACAAAATCAAATGTAGATTACTTTGGTGGAAAAGTAGCAGCGCATGATTACACAATTGAACCAGAAGATGGAGCAGTAGGTGTATTTGCGCATGAATTTGGACATGACCTTGGTTTACCGGATGAATATGACACGAAATATACTGGAACTGGTTCACCTGTTGAAGCGTGGTCATTAATGAGTGGAGGTAGCTGGACAGGAAAAATCGCAGGAACAGAGCCAACTAGTTTCTCACCACAAAATAAAGATTTCTTACAAAAAAATATGGGTGGTAACTGGGCAAAAATTTTAGAAGTAGATTACGATAAAATTAAGCGTGGTGTAGGAGTTCCTACATATATTGATCAAAGTGTTACGAAATCCAATCGTCCAGGCGTTGTACGTGTTAACTTACCAGGTAAAAGTGTTGAAACAATTAAACCGGAGTTTGGAAAGCATGCATATTATAGTACAAGAGGAGATGATATGCATACAACATTAGAAACACCATTCTTTGATTTAACAAAAGGAACAAATGCAAAATTCGATTATAAAGCAAATTATGAGTTAGAAGCAGAGTGTGATTTCATCGAAGTACATGCTGTAACAGAAGATGGAACGAAGACGTTAATTGATAGAGTTGGAGAAAAAGTAGTACAAGGAGATAAAGACACGACAGATGGAAAATGGATTGATAAATCATACGATTTAAGTCAATTTAAAGGGAAGAAAGTGAAACTACAATTCGACTATATTACAGATCCAGCTTTAACATATAAAGGTTTCGCGATGGATAATGTAAATGTAACAGTTGATGGACAAGTAGTATTTTCTGATGATGCAGAAGGAACATCTAAAATGCAGTTAAATGGATTCGTTGTTTCTGATGGGACAGAGAAGAAACAACATTATTATTATTTAGAGTGGAGAAACTATGCTGGATCAGATAATGGATTAAAAGCAGGAAAAGGTCCGGTGTATAATACTGGTCTTGTCGTTTGGTATGCAGATGATAGTTTCAAAGATAACTGGGTTGGGGTACATCCAGGTGAAGGCTTCCTTGGTGTTGTAGACTCTCATCCAGAAGCGTTTGTTGGTAATTTAAACGGGAAACCAGCGTATGGTAATACAGGCATGCAAATTGCAGACGCTGCCTTTTCATTTGATCAAACACCCGCATGGAGTGCAAATTCATTAACACGTGGACAGTTTAACTATTCTGGATTACAAGGTGTTACAACTTTTGATGATTCAAAAGTATATAGTAACAAACAAATTGCAGACGCGGGAAGAAAAGTTCCAAACCTTGGACTTAAATTCCAAGTTGTTGGACAGGCAGAGGATAAATCGGCAGGCGCTGTTTGGATTAAACGTTAATAACATAAAAGCACATTCTTCATATGAAGAGTGTGCTTTTTAATTTGTACATTAAGTTATTATTTTAGCTTATGTAATACAATTGTCTGTTCATATGTAGTGTATCAAATTATGTGGGTAAAGGAAATATTTCCGAGGAAATTGTCGAAGTATCGTCGGTATTTATACACTTTCTTTGTAGAAGAAGAAATGTAATATTGCCTTTACAGTTTAATTTATTTACATTGTTATTTGGCTATACACAAAAGTGATATATTCGGCAATCAAAGAGCTCTATTCGATAGGGCTCTTTTTTATGGATAGAAAGGAGTGAACTAAATGAAAGAAATAATTGAATGTCCACAGTGTGAAGGGAATATTACTGCACAACATATTATTGATCTCCCGCATCCTTTTTCATTCAGGTGTCCACACTGTAAGGTGAAATTAAAAGAAATGAGGATCACACCATGTTTAATATTAGCGGCAATTTGTATAATTCCACTGTTTATTATGATTGGAGAGAGTATTAAGGAATTACTAGTAAAATATTTTTCTATTATAGATGATGTACCAACTGTACTTATTTTCTTCTTATTTTGTTATCCGTTGTATTATCTTTATGAAAAATATAATGCCATATTGTTTATTAAATACGGCTTGTTGAAAGTCAAAAGTTGAATAGGAGCTTATCATTATGTTGTGGAAAGTTTATTTAGTAATTATAGCGATATTAACTATAACTTCGCTAGTAAGAGGCATGTTTCAAACACTAATTCAAAAGTTTGATTTTGTGGTGACTATAATCACGTGGATTGGGCTATTTGGTTTTGTCTTTGATGTAGAGATAGTAACCCCACTCGTTTGGAAATGCATCTTCCTGTTTAGTGTTATTTGGACTTTGAGTGCCGTTTTTGTTTTACGTTTATATGAAGAGAAGGATGAACCGCTACCTTTTATATTCAAATTAATTGGTATTATCCCAACGCTGCCATTATATTACGGATTATATCAATATGCATTTTAAAAAAAGACAATGATGGAATTAACCCATCATTGTCTTTTTTACTTTGCTTCTTACAAAAATCATTCCAGCAAATGTTAACAAGAATGCAGTTCCGATAACGAAGCTGACGCTAGGCGATGCCCCGATTGCTCCGACTGTAAAGGAGCCAGCAACAACTCCTAATGAGAAGAAAGCATAAAACAATCCGAATGCTTTTCCGCGCTTATCATCTGTCGTATTTTCAACAAGTAATGCATTTATCGATGGGAAAAGGATAGCGAATCCAATGCCATAAATCATCATAACGATAAAGAGCATACCTTTTGTTGCGAATAATCCAAGTAAAGATAACGCGAATGCCATTACTGCAATCCCAATTAGCATGAGTTTTGAACGATTAAATCGATCGTAAATACGGTTTGTTGGTAGCAAGAAGAAGAGGATAGCGGTAATTCCGAATACACTTAACATCATTCCTGTTGTAGATGCTTTAAGCGCGAATGCCTCAACTTTCACTGGTAGCATATAAGTGACAATTCCTTGTGAGAACATTAGTGTGAAAGCACCAATATATGCTTGCAATAACGGTTCTGATTTCAATAGTTCAATCATATCTTCTTTGTTCATCATTTGTGTTCTTGAGGTATCTTTTCTTGATACGTTATTTGGTAAGAAGAATAGAGATACGATTGTACCAAGGACCATTAAAATAGAAATGGTGATGAACACCCACTCTATACCAGC
This sequence comes from Bacillus mycoides, assembly GCF_000832605.1. Classification (GTDB taxonomy): domain Bacteria; phylum Bacillota; class Bacilli; order Bacillales; family Bacillaceae_G; genus Bacillus_A; species Bacillus_A mycoides. The sequence goes on along the minus strand of NZ_CP009692.1, from coordinate 5,056,280 downwards.
AGTTGCTTTCATAATTCCACTGAAAGCCGGTCCTACAATTGCCGCTGTTCCAACAGCAGCACCAGATAGAGCCATTGCCTTACCTTGTCTTGCTGAATTTGTTTGTTTTGATAAAAACGTAAAGGCAGCAGGAATTAAAAATCCGTCACTAAAGCCGTGCATAAAGCGCACAACTAATAGTTGTTCACCACTTTGAACAACGGTGTATAACAAGACTATGAAACTCGTAAGTCCCATGCTTATATAAAGTATTTTTTTTGCACCAAATTTATCGACAGCAGCGCCAGCAATAATATTACCGATCATATTAGCGAATGAGTACATACCGACAACTAGCCCAATAATAAGAGGAGATCCTCCAAGACTTTGAGCGAACGTACTCATAATAGGTAATTGTGAAAATGTATCTAAAAACGCTACGATAACAATAAAGTAAATAAAATATTTCAAGCGATATTCACCTCTCCTATGCTATTATGGCATAATGCTAATTTCAACCGCAATGAAATTAGCATTAACAGATGTGGAAAAAAGTACAAAGTGACAAAATATTGAACGTTATTTGTTAAAATTTAGTGGAATTGAGATTGTTTTTTTGAAATATATGGATAGAAGTATTATAATAGATTGGTAAACTTCACCAGGTTAAGTATATACGTAGAGAGGGATGTATAAAATGAAAGCATTACTTTGGCATAATCAACGCGATGTACGAGTAGAAGAAGTACCAGAACCAACTGTAAGACCAGGAGCAGTTAAGATTAAAGTGAAATGGTGTGGTATCTGCGGAACAGACTTGCATGAATATTTAGCAGGACCTATTTTTATTCCAACAGAAGAGCACCCATTAACACACGTAAAAGCACCGGTTATTTTAGGTCATGAGTTTAGTGGTGAGGTAGTTGAAATCGGTGAAGGCGTTACTTCTCATAAAGTGGGAGATCGCGTCGTTGTAGAACCAATTTATTCTTGTGGTAAATGTGAAGCTTGTAAACATGGACATTACAATGTTTGTGAACAACTTGTTTTCCACGGTCTTGGCGGAGAAGGCGGCGGTTTCTCTGAATATACAGTAGTACCAGAAGATATGGTCCACCATATTCCTGATGAAATGACGTATGAACAAGGTGCACTTGTAGAACCAGCAGCGGTAGCAGTTCATGCAGTACGTCAAAGTAAATTAAAAGAAGGGGAAGCTGTAGCAGTATTTGGTTGTGGTCCAATTGGACTTCTTGTCATTCAAGCAGCTAAAGCAGCAGGAGCAACTCCTGTTATTGCAGTAGAACTTTCTAAAGAACGTCAAGAGTTAGCAAAATTAGCAGGTGCGGATTATGTATTAAATCCAGCTACTCAAGATGTACTAGCAGAAATTCGTAACTTAACAAATGGTTTAGGTGTAAATGTGAGCTTTGAAGTAACAGGTGTCGAAGTAGTACTTCGTCAAGCGATTGAAAGTACAAGCTTTGAAGGACAAACTGTAATTGTTAGTGTGTGGGAAAAAGATGCGACAATTACGCCAAACAATCTTGTACTAAAAGAAAAAGAAGTTATCGGTATTCTTGGATACCGTCATATCTTCCCAGCTGTTATTAAATTAATTAGCTCTGGCCAAATTCAAGCAGAGAAATTAATTACGAAAAAAATCACAGTAGATCAAGTTGTTGAAGAAGGATTTGAAGCACTTGTAAAAGATAAAACACAAGTGAAAATTCTTGTTTCACCTAAATAATAGAGAATAGTAAAAAGTAGCCCTTTTCTAGAAATAGAAGAGGGCTACTTTTTTTCTATACAGAAAGGTGATAGACTTTCCTTTAACTACAGGTATTTTGTTTGGAAGGGGAAGTCTAATGCTTTCATTTATGTTGACATTGAAACGGATGCTAAAAGCTTGTTTACGAGCGTGGAAAGATAAAGAATTTCAAGTATTATTCGTATTAACATTTTTAACATTAACATCTGGTACGATTTTTTATAGTACAGTTGAAGGATTACGTCCTCTTGACGCTCTATATTTTAGTGTGGTTACGTTGACGACTGTCGGTGATGGGAATTTTAGTCCGCAAACTGATTTCGGAAAGGTATTTACAATCTTATACATATTTATTGGGATTGGATTAGTGTTTGGATTTATTCATAAATTGGCAGTTAATGTGCAACTGCCAAGTATATTATCGAAAAGAAAAAAAGAGTAAAGCGGTTAATCGCTTTACTCTTTTTTTACATTAGTTTAGACAAGTATTTGCAGTAGCTTAACAATATTTTATTACAATGTAAGTGTATTCATTCATTATATTCACTATGTATAAAGTTATAATGATATGAACATTTGCATATTTTAATTTATTGATAGAAATTTTGTGAAAGGTGGGATATTCTAGTCATAGGTTAACCGGAAGACATCGTAGGATCCTAACAAAATATGAAAAATAATTCAATTATAAAATGGAGGATTTCAGATGAAAAAGAAAGTTCTTGCTTTAGCAGCAGCTATTACATTAGTAGCTCCGTTACAAAGTGTTGCATTTGCTCATGAAAATGATGGGGGAAGTAGAATAAATATAGTTCACCGCTGGTCTGCTGAAGATAAGCATAAAGAAGGCGTAAACTCTCATTTATGGATTGTAAACCGTGCAATGGATATTATGTCTCGTAATACAACACTTGTAAAACAAGATCAAGTTGCACTATTAAATGAATGGCGTACGGAGTTAGAGAACGGTATTTATGCTGCTGACTATGAAAATCCTTATTATGATAATAGCACATTTGCTTCACACTTCTATGACCCTGACAATGGAAAAACTTATATTCCATTTGCAAAGCAGGCAAAGGAAACTGGAGCTAAATATTTCAAATTAGCAGGTGAGTCATACAAAAATAAAGATATGAAACAAGCATTCTTCTATTTGGGGTTATCTCTTCATTACTTAGGGGATGTAAATCAACCGATGCATGCGGCAAACTTTACAAATCTTTCGTATCCACAAGGGTTCCATTCTAAATATGAAAACTTTGTAGATACGATAAAAGATAATTATAAAGTAACGGATGGAAATGGATATTGGAACTGGAAAGGTACAAATCCAGAAGATTGGATTCATGGAGCGGCAGTAGCTGCGAAACAAGATTACTCTGGCATTGTAAATGATAATACGAAAGATTGGTTCGTGAAAGCAGCTGTATCACAAGAATATGCAGATAAATGGCGCGCTGAAGTTACACCAATGACAGGTACGCGATTAATGGATGCACAACGTGTTACTGCTGGATACATCCAGCTTTGGTTTGATACGTACGGAAATCGTTAAATATTTGAAAAAGGTCAAATCTCAGAATAGAGTATTTGGCCTTTTTATCACTACACAGTACATGGAGGTATGAAACGTGAAAGGTAAATTGCTAAAAGGTGTACTTAGCTTTGGGATTGGTTTAGGAGCTTTATATAGTGGATCTTCAGCTCAAGCAGAAATGTCTATAAATCAAAATAATACATTAAAAGTGATGACGCATAATGTGTACATGCTATCAACGAACTTATATCCGAACTGGGGACAAAATGAGCGTGCTGATTTAATTGGGGCAGCGGATTATATGAAAAATCAAGATGTTGTTATATTAAATGAAGTATTTGATAATAACGCTTCAAATCGCTTATTAGGAAATTTGAAGAAAGAATATCCAAATCAAACGGCAGTATTAGGTCGTAGTAACGGAAACGAATGGGATAAAACATTAGGTAACTATTCATCTTCGACCCCTGAAGATGGCGGTGTAGCTATTGTGAGTAAATGGCCAATTGTTGAAAAGATTCAATATGTATTTGAAAAAGGATGTGGGCCAGATAACTTATCAAATAAAGGATTTGTATACACAAAAGTTAAGAAAAATGATCGTTTCGTTCATGTAATTGGGACACATTTACAAGCTGAAGATAATATGTGTGGACAAACTTCGCCAGCATCTGTACGTACAAAACAGCTACAAGAAATTCAAGAGTTTATTAAAAATAAAAATATACCAAATAACGAGTATGTGTTAATTGGTGGTGATATGAATGTGAATAAAATAAATGCTGAGAATAATAGTGACTCAGAGTACGCATCCATGTTCAAAACATTGCACGCTTCTATTCCATCTTATACTGGACATACTGCAACTTGGGATGCGACGACAAACAGTATTGCGAAATATAACTTCCCCGATAGCCCTGCCGAGTATTTAGATTATATTATTACAAGTAAGGACCATGCTAATCCATCGTATATAGAGAATAAGGTGTTACAGTCGAAATCGCCACAATGGACTGTTACGTCATGGCTCAAAGAATATACATATAATGATTACTCGGATCATTATCCAGTAGAGGCGACTATTTCTATGAAGTAGAGTAGCCTTGAAAAAGTTTCTTCGTAAAGAAGAAACTTTTTTTATTTGAAAACAGGAAAATCATTCTTTCTTTCCAATATGTATAAGACATATATAGAAGAGGAGAGAAAACTGTGGATAGAGGAATTTTTAAGGAAGTTCCATTACCGTGTGCATTTTTAGATGAAGTGGCTTTAGAGAGGAACATTCAATCGATTATAGAGTTAAGTGGAGATAAGAAGATTCGTATAGCGAGTAAATCATTACGCTCTGTTCCAATTATGAAAAAGATTTTGGCTGCAAATAATCGCTTTCAAGGTATTATGTGTTTTTCTCCTAGAGAAGCTTTGTTTTTAATTGAACAAGGATTTAATGATTTATTGCTCGGATATCCTGTTTATGATGAAAGAGCTTTACATGAAATTAGTTTGCTGACAAAGCAAGGGCACATTATAACTTGTATGGTGGATTGTGAAGACCATATTACTTATTTAGAAAAAATTGCTGAGAAGTCTAAAGGGTGTTTTCGCGTTTGTTTGGATATTGATATGAGTAGTCGTTTTTTGAAATTTCATTTTGGTGTAAAAAGATCCCCGGTAAAAGATGTGCAGAGCGCTTTGAAAATAGTAGAAAAGGTGAAGGGCTCATCATATTTAATACTAGATGGTGTAATGGGATATGAAGCTCAAATTGCCGGGGTGGGGGATCATATACCGAATCAATGGATGAAAAGTAAAGCTGTTTCGTATTTAAAGAAGAAATCAGTGTTAGAGGTTAAAGAAAGAAGAGAACGTATCGTAAAAGAAATACAAAACCTTGGTATTGAACTAAGATTTGTAAATGGGGGAGGAACAGGAAGTATAAAAACAACTGAGCAAGATAACTCAGTTTCAGAGATTACTGTAGGATCCGCCTTTTACTCTCCTAAACTGTTTGACTATTATAAAGAAGTAAAATTTCAGCCAGCTGCCGGATTTGCTTTACCAGTTGTACGCAAACCGGCTCCTTTTATTTATACTTGCCTAGGTGGCGGATATATTGCCTCAGGTGCAGTTGGTAAAGATAAAGAGCCTGAGATTTGGAGGCCGGGTGGTGCAAGACTATTAGCGTTAGAAGGTGCTGGTGAAGTGCAAACGCCAATTTTTTATGACGGTGAGGAACGAGTAGCGATAGGAGATTCTATCTTGTTTCGTCATAGTAAAGCTGGAGAGTTATGTGAGCGTTTTCCTGTTTTGTATCGCATTAAACAAGGGGAAATCGTTGGAGAGTATTCAACATATCGGGGGGATGGACAATGCTTTCTATAAAGGGACAAAAATGGAGAAATTGGACAGGGAATGTAGAAGGAACACCGCATTATACGATGTATCCAAAAAGTATACAAGATGTAGTAGAAGTTGTGGGGCTTGCACGAAAAAAAGGAAAGAAAATTCGTGTTGTCGGTTCAGGGCATTCTTTTACACCTCTTGTGCAAACGGAAGAAATTTTAGTTTCTTTAGATGAATTGAAGGGCATTGCAAATATTGATGCAGAGAAGAAGGTTGCCGAAGTATGGGCGGGAACAAAGCTACATGATTTAGGGAAGTTACTTCAGGAAAAAGGTTATGCGCAAGAAAATTTAGGAGATATTGATTCACAATCTATTGCAGGAGCGATTAGTACGGGAACTCATGGGACGGGTGTTACATTTGGGAGTTTATCAACACAAGTTATAGAGATCACGGCAGTTTTATCAACAGGTGAGAGTATAGTTTGTTCAGAAACCGAGAACGCCGAATATTGGAAAGCATTTCAGTTGTCGCTTGGAATGCTAGGTATCATTGTAAAGATAAAATTGAAGGTTATCCCAGCGTATTCGCTTGTTTATGAAAGTGAAAAACAATCATTGTCTACTGTAATGAACAAACTAGAAGAATATAAGAAGAATCGTCATTTTGAATTTTTCGTTTTTCCTTATTCAGATGAAGTACAAGTGAAATTTACAAACGAAACAACGAGTAAAGAAAGTGATTTGAAATGGCATAAACTAAAGGTGGAGTTACTTGAAAATAGGATGTTCTCTTTATTATCTAAAGGGTGTAAATGGTTTCCTTCTATAAGTAAAGGAGTAAGCCGATTATCAGCTAAGGCTGTACCGAACACGAAAATAATTGGACCAAGCTATGAAGTGTTCGCTACATCACGTACAGTTCCATTTTATGAAATGGAGTACAGTGTCCCTTCAAAGTATATGAGGGCTGTTGTAGAAGAAATTTCAAATCTTATTGAAAAGAAAAAGTATAAGGTGCACTTCCCGATTGAATGCCGCTACGTGAGAGGTGATGATATATGGCTCAGTCCAGCATATGGAAGAGATTCAGCGTATATAGCTGTTCATATGTATAAAGGTATGAAGTATGCCGCTTATTTTGGTGAAGTGGAGAAAATTTTTTTAAAGTATGAAGGGCGCCCACATTGGGGGAAAATGCATACGTTAACGTACGAAAAATTGCAAAATATATATCCAGAATTGCATTCGTTTCTAAAAGTGAGGAAGTCACTAGATGAAACAGGAATATTTTTAAGCCCTTATACAGAAAAGTTATTTACGATTATGAAAAAAAGCTGACAAATTAGTATTTGTCAGCTTTTTTAAGTGTAATTGCATTTCTTGTATGACTAATACGCTCGTAAAATAGTAATTTATCACTGCTAAATACATGTAATAAAACATGAATAATAAATAGCCCGTTAATTACAAATTGGAATAACAGTATAACTAGTAATACTAAAGGCTCTGTATGATTTAAAATAGAGCTACTAGAAAGAATGTAATTGATTCCACCTAAAATGAAATAGAATATACCGTAACGAATGAATAATTCTTTTAGTGTAATACGCTCTGCTTGTCCTTTAATGTAAATACGAAGCAACGCTTTCCCTATTGTTCTTCCATTTGTAAAATATGGGATGATAATAAAGTAAATTAAGATTGAACATGTAATGAAAAGGAGTTCGTATACATTTGTGTAAGATTGGATATTAGAAATGAAGAAAGAATTTCCTTTGTTTTTAATGACAGGTACAACGATAGATAAGAAAATCCAATCAATTTGCATCGCGATAAGGCGACGAACGAATCCGACTGGTTTCGTTTCCAAATCAATACGACTATCTAACTCGTTTGCTTTCGGAAGGAAGTACGTAAATATTGGTGCAATGATAAAACCAATTACGCCACCTAGTGTATTTAAAAACAAATCATCGATATCAAATAAGCGATATGCACAATTATAAATACCATATAGTCCAGTCACTTGTGTTAGCTCGAAAAATAGTGAAAGACAAAAAGAAATACAAATAGTCTGTAAGAAACTACGTCGGAAATAATAACGTAAGTAAATACCGAATGGAACGGTTAATAGAACGTTAAAAGCAACTTGTAAAAATGCAGATTCTTTTAATAACAAGAAATAAGTAGTAGGTTTCGTTAAAATTGCCGATGTATGATTACTAATCTCTTGTATGAAATAAAATGGTGAGAGTTGCATGTGCTGTGTATTAGCCGGTTGTAGGCTACAAGTATCATACGTTTGTGGTAATGGCAAAATAACAAGAAAATAGGCATTTAATAAGTAGAGTAATAATGAGTATAAAATAAATGAGCGCCATTTATTTAAATAACCGTATTTTCGATAATTAAATATTAAAAAAGGAATTAAGAGAAACATTGCTAAAATAGGAAATAAAATAAAAGCTGTTTTTACTGGAAATAAATATGCAGTCAAAATGAAGCTCCTTTCAATGAAATTTCGTTTATCATTATAGCGCTTAAAAGAATGTAAAACAAAGTTGAAATAGCTCGAAATAGAAAAAATTACAAATTTAAAATAGATTAAGTTATAATAAGTTCAATATAAAAATATTATGATTATACAAGTTGAAAGAGGGTACATGATATGCAATATGAGCTTTTTTCGGTAAGCGGGGATCATATTACAACTTTTGAAAGCACATGGCGTTTTCAAGAGGGGGAACAGATTTTTGTTCATGATGATAATACAAAACGAAATTTTATTATTATTCGCTTAACACATGATTTATTTCAAAAAAATTCACATGCTATTCGCTTGTATTGTCAGGAAAAGAAAGTTTATGCATAAGGAAAAACCACTTACTGTATGAGGGCAGTAAGTGGTTTTTTATCCCGCTATTTGTGGGCAGTAAAACTCCCACCTCAAAATTCAGGTGGAGCAAAGAAGTTAGGTGGGAGCCCTGCTGTCGGTAAAAGCCCGATTGGTGAGGGCTAATAATCAGGAGGGATGAACAAAACCCCCACTGATTAAAGTTTCATTTTATAAGAAAATGATAGTTAGCACACCTACGATAATACAGTAGAAAGAGAAGTATTTTAAATTTCCTTTTGCCATAATGTTCATAAACCATTTTAATGAAATATATGTCATGACAAATGTTGCGATGAAAGCAACAATATAAGGTACAAATAATGTATCTAAATTTGGATCGTTTGCAATGTCTGTAATACTTAACAATAAACCACCTAAGCTAACAGGAATGTATAGTAAGAATGAGAAGCGAAGAGCTGTTTCTTGCTTCATACCAAGTAACATTGCTGCCACGATTGTAGCACCTGATCTGCTTATACCAGGAATTAGTGCGCAAGCTTGTGCTAGACCAATAATGATTGCATCTTTCATAGAAAGGTCGCCATCATTTTTACGTCCACGCAAGTTTCGAATAATCCAAAGGCCGATAGCAGTAATAAGAAGGGAAATCCCAACCATTTTAACACCTTTTAAATAGTGGTCGATATAATCTTTAAATAAAACTCCAATTACACCTGCTGGAATGGTTGCAATAACAAGGTAAATAATAAAGAAGAAATCTGATTTTGCATCTTCTGCTCTTGTGAATATATAAGATAGACCATTCTTTGTTAGACGAATTAAATCATTTCTATAAATAAGTAATACAGCTAATAATGAAGCTGAATTAACAAGTAGCTCAAAGCTAAACCCTTCTATTTTTAGTCCTAGCAAATGCTGTGCTAAAACGAGGTGACCGCTTGAAGAAATCGGAATTGGCTCTGTTAGCCCTTGGAACAGACCAAGAATTAAATATTTTAAAATGTAGTAAAATTGTTCCATAATAACCTCCTTGTTTATTAGTCGAAAGAAACAACTTTTCCATTATAGCAAAAGAGAGGATGAATATTGAGAAGAAATAAATATTCGAAATATAATAAAAATCCCTTATACCGGTATAAGGGATTTTTATTATTAATGAGAAGCTACTGTTTCTTGAAGACTTTTTGATAATTGAACATCGACTTTTTCAGCATCATGAATATGATTCATAATAGTAGTATTTAATTTTTGGAACATTTGCTGTGTATTTGCAAATTCTCGTAATATATCATCATTACAAGATTTTTGGTTTTCGATAGCTTTAATAACATTTGTAGCGCCACTTTGTAATGTTTGAATCATTATTAAAATATTTTCAATTCTAGCGTTAGTATCGGCGCTCATTTCTACACCTTCATCAACTAAATGCAAATTATCTTTTGTGTTATCGTATGCTTTTTCAATTTCTTCTTGAATTTTTTTCGTTAAGTTACCGATGTTTTTTGTACTTTCAGCTGTACTTTCAGCTAGTTTTCTTACTTCATTAGCAACAACAGCAAATCCTTTACCGTGTTCTCCAGCACGTGCAGCTTCAATACTTGCATTCAACGCTAGTAAATTTGTTTGTGCTGCAATGTTTTGAATCACTTCTACAATTTGTTCAATTTCTTTAGAGCGTTCGCTTAAATGATTCATACTATTAGAAGTACGTTGAGATTGTTCACCTAATCTATTAATTACAATGAGTAAGCGATGAACGGATTCTTTTCCTTCATTAGAGCAATCGATAATTTCTTCAATAGATTGAATTAAGTTTTGCTCTTTTTGTAGCATTTCGTTATTTAATTCGTTGGAATGTGTAGTACGCGTAGAAACATTTTCAAAGCATGCGTTCAATTGTTGAATTAAGTTTTGGAGTGTATGATGTTGGCTATTTACAAGTTCGTGCTCTTGCATAACGCTTTTTACACGATTATGGATAGAAGATATAATTTCTTGTTTTTCCACATCTTTTTGTTTTAATTCTGCTTCTAGTTCATGTATATGAGTTTCTAGTTGATCAATTTTATGTTGGAGTGATTTCTTTTGAGTAAACATTTTATTTAATTCAACCGCCTTTAGGATTTTTAATTTCTCTATATTTGGATTTTAGTATCTTTTATAATTTTTAAATATAGGAATTGTTAAATATTTAAGAATCTATTACATTTTGTTCACAATTCTCTTTTTTTGTCATGAAAAATAAACTGTATTTAATGGTTCTGTAAACAAACTGTAAAATAAATCATGTATAACTGTATAAGAAGGGAGTCGGATTATGAACTATTTTAAGCGAATCAGTAGTCTAGTATTAGCAGGAATTATCGTTCTTTCTAGTACAGTCGCTGTAAAAGCAGAGTCAAACGACGAGAAACTTAACAACATGCAACAGCAATTGCAGCAAAACGATGCAGATATGCAGAAGAAAGAGCAAGAGAAGCAAGCTGTTAGTAAAGAAATTCAAGGTATCGAAAATGAACTACATAATTTAAATAATACAATTGCAAAAAATAAAGAGGATCAAGCTGCTATTCAACGTAAAATCGATGAAACACATAAGCAGATTGAACAAAAAAAAGCAGATATTATCGTTTTAGAAGATAAAGTCCTTGCTCGTAAGGATATTATGAAAAAACGTATGGTTTCTGTTCAAAATAGCTCAAATACGAGTTTAGTAGTAGAAGTTGTTGTAGAATCAAAAAACTTTGCAGATTTCATACAACGTATGAACGCAGTTACTACTATTCTAGAAGCAGATAAAGAAATTTTACGTCTACAAGAACAAGATCTTCGTCAAATTGAAGAAGATAAAAAAGCAATTGACGAAAAAGAAGCATCTTTAGTAGTAGATAAGCAAAAATTAGCAAAAGCACAAGCGGATTTGCAAGATAACTTGAAAAAACGTCAAGATAACTTACAAACAGTTCAAGCTAAATATAATCAGATTGCAAGCCAACTTAATTTAGCAGCGGAAGAGAAAGCAAAAGTTGAAGCAAATATGAAAGCAGTACAAGAAACAATTGCTCGTGAACAAGAAGCAGCAAGAATTGCAGCAGAAGAGCGCGCAAAAGCTGAAGCAGCTGCAAAGGCTGAGCAAGAAGAGTTGGCAAAAGCGAAGGCAGCAGCAGCTAAGCAAAAAGAAGAACAGGCAGCTAAGCCGGCAGAGCCTGTAGCTAAAGATACAACACCAACTAAGCCGGATCCAAAACCAGCTCAAGGTGGAAAAGAATTTTATGTAACAGCAACTGCTTATACAGCTGATCCATCTGAAAATGGCTATAAACCGGGTGAAATTGTAAAGTCTAAGTTAGGACATAATTTGACTGCAAATCCAAACATGAAACTAATTGCTGTAGATCCAGCTGTGATTCCATTAGGTTCTACTGTATATGTGGAAAATTATGGTACGGCGATTGCTGGAGATACTGGTAGTGCGATTAAAGGTCATATAATTGATTTATTAATGCCAGATTCAGCTACAGCTAATAATTGGGGCAGAAGAAGTGTTAAAGTTACAATTTTAAACTAAAACGTAATCCAACTTTACAAAACGTAAAGTTGGATTTTTTTATAAAAATAATGTTAAGTTGAGTTTACATTTTGTTAAGGATATCATACAATAATAGTGAGAGGTGGTAAATTTGACCATTTTAAATAGAGTGAAGGAATTAAGAGCTCGTTTTAATTTTACACAAAGTGTATTAGCGGAAAAAGTCGGAGTGACGAGACAAACAATTGCAGCAATTGAAAAAGGGGATTACGTTCCTTCATTATTACTAGCATTGACGATTTGTGATGTATTCGAGTTAAAGATGGAAGATGTATTTGTTTTAAATAAGGAGGGGGAAGAGGATGAATAGAATTGGGGTTTCTTATATCGTAAACGTGCTTTATACTGCGCTAGCCTGCTGGACATTTGTTGAATTTTATAGTGTTATTACAGAGTTAGCAGATATAATTAAAAACGAGAAGTTCCCATTTGAAGTATGGTTTAATGGAGCACCATTCATTTTATTATTTATTGGAGCTATTATAGTTACAATTTTTTATAGAATTCAAAAGAAAAAATACAAGAATTTATCTTTTTGGATGTATCCATTATTATTTCCACTAGAAGATGAACGTGAAAAAGCGATTACGGATAAAGCCTGTCGAACAACTTTTGTTTCGTTATGGTATGTGTTACCTTGTGCAGTCGGGTTTTTAACTTTTTCGCCTATTATTAATGACTATCTTCCTGGGTACCCACTGTATATTATATTCTCTATTTTCTTTATTCAAATGACGGTCTTTCACGTATCCCTATACAGAAATAAGTTAGTTTAAAAGAAACCTTCTTGCATAAGCAAGAAGGTTTCTTTTCAGCTTACACTTGTACATACAGCAATATTATCTTATCATTTTATATAGAGTAAGATTTTGTAACGGAAAGGAATTGTATATGAATAAGCAAAGAATTTATAGTATAGTAGCAATCCTTCTATTTGTTGTAGGTGGTGTATTAATCGGAAAGCCATTTTATGATGGATATAATGCAGAGAAGAAGCAGACAGCGAATGTACAAGCTGTTCAAAAGATGGAATATGAAAAGCATGATACAGAATTTGTAGATGCTTCAAAAATTAATCAACCAGACTTGGCAGAAGTAGCGAGTGCATCGTTAGATAAAAAACAAGTAATCGGTCGTATTTCAATTCCGAGCATCTCATTAGAACTTCCTGTTTTAAAAGCGTCGACTGAAAAGAATTTATTATCAGGTGCGGCAACTGTAAGAGAAAATCAAGTAATGGGACAAGGGAATTATGCACTTGCAGGGCATAATATGTCAAAAAAAGGTGTTTTATTTAGTGATGTATCAACTTTAAAGAAGAACGATAAAATTTATTTGTATGACAATGCAAATGAGTATGAGTATACTGTTACCGGTGTATCTGAAGTGACTCCTGATAAATGGGAAGTTGTAGAGGATCATGGGAAAGATGAGATAACACTTATTACATGTGTATCTGTTAAGGATAATTCTAAGCGTTTTGTTATTACGGGTGATTTAGTAGGAACAAAGGCTAAGAAATAAAGAAAAAAGAAGGTTCACTCTTTAAAGAGTGAACCTTCTTTTTTTATCCAATGTTGAGAAATAAAAGAATATTTCAGTTGGTATTTAAATATTTTTCTATTTTTATATAATAAAGTAATGATTCTAGATTTTGGGAGGAACAAAAGTGAAACAGCAAGTAAAAAAACTTCTTTTAACAACAAGTGTAGCGTTATTGGTAGCGCCAATTTCTGCTTATGCACATCCAGGACGTACAGATGCTAATGGTGGACATACGTGTCGTACAAATTGTGAAAAATGGGGATTGCAGTACGGGGAATATCATTATCACAATAAACCAGCTTCTAATAGTGGTACAACGAGTCCAGCTCCTAGCCAAAATAATAATGGTGCTGTAGAAGCAGAGAAACAAGCAGAAGCACAGCGTAAGGCTGAGGCAGAGAAACAAAGAGCTGCAGAAGAACAACGTAAAGCAGAAGAAGAGAGACAACGTGCTGCAGAAGAACAGCGCAAAGTAGAGGAAGAGAGACAGCGTGCTGCAGAAGAACAACGTAAAGCAGAAGAAGCACGTAAGGCAGAGGAAGCGCAGCGTAAAGCTGAGGCTGAAAAGGGACAAGCTGAAGGTCAAAAAAGTGGAGAGACAGATTTTAAAGCAGGAAAGAATAATGCAGAAGGACATGTAGCTGGAAAGTCAGACGCATATAAACAAGCATTTACAACTGCGTATGCTGCGACGTGGTCTTTAGAAGAACAGAAAAAAGCACATTTTGAAAAAGGTAAAGAGCAAGGGTTAACACAAGAAGCAATGGACGATAGTCAAATTACTCCTGAGTTTAAGGGGAACTTTGCAGAAGGTTTCCAAGTAGGGAATAAAGAGAGAACAGCAAAAATTGAAAAAGAACAAGCAGAACTCGGTGAAAAGGCTGGTAAAGAATTAGCTGAAAAGAAACCTGGAAATACTGAAAAGGATACATATGTGAAAGTATATGAAACCGCGTATGAAAAGGGATATAAGTCTGCTAAAAAGGCAGCGGAAAAAGCTGGATATACATATGCATTTGAAAACTACGACTTAAAAGTTCCTGCTAAGTATGAAAAGAATGAAACATTAAAGAAATGGTTTACTGAAGGATTTAAATCAAATAAAAAGGCAGCGGAAATTCGAGAAGAAGGATATAAAAAAGGAGACAGCTGGCTTTCGTTCTTCTATAAGAGTTTCGTGCCAAGTGAATATAAAGAACATAAAGGCTTGTATGAACAAGCAATAGAAAAGGGAAAGAAAGCGTAAAAAAAGATGAGGAATTTTCCTCATCTTTTTTTAATCCATCCATTTCACTAATTTCTTAGAAATTGATAATAAAACACAACCTAAAACGATCGCCACAGCGCCAATAACTGTGAATACTTCAGCATATCCAAGTGAAGTTGTGAAGCTTGCAAGCTGTCCGCCTAAAATATTAGCAATACCTGAGCTTGCTAACCATACGCCCATTAATAAAGAGGCTAGTTTTACTGGAGCGAGAGCACTAACCATTGATAGCCCGACAGGTGATAAGAATAGCTCACCTAACGTATGGAAAAGATACGTAAAGACGATAAATAGTAAGTTTGCTTTTTCTGTAATGTTATGTTCGTCACTGCCTGTTTTTAATGTAGCGATAACAAGAACAATATAACCGATACCGAGTAAGATCATACCAAGTCCCATTTTTGTTGGGATTTTCATGTCACCATTTTTTCTAGTTGCCAGTTTCGCCCATAATGCTGAAATAGCTGGTGCAAGTAAAATAATAAATAACGGATTGACCGATTGGAACCAAGATGTTGGAACTTCCCATCCGAACACAGAGCGGTCTACAAATTTGTTTGTATATAATGTTAACGAACTACCAGCTTGTTCAAATCCAGCCCAGAAGAAGACAACAAAGCATGTTAAAATGACGATAACTGTTGTACGTTGTTTTTCTTTTTTTGTTAACGGTGTATTTCCTATTGTTTGTTGTCCAGCATCCGTTTGCAAATCGCGAGTTGGTTTTTTACCGATATCACCAAGGAAGCGATTTGATAGTGTTGTAAATAAAATTTGTCCAATGATCATTCCGATTGAAGCGGCTAAGAAACCGTAACGGAATCCGAAATGAACAACACCGTCCACTGTTGTTTTAAATAAATTTTCTGATAAAAACCCGCAAACGAGTGGAGCTAAAAATGAACCGACGTTAATACCCATATAGAAAATTGTAAATGCACTATCACGTTTTGGATCGTGCTCTTCGTATAATTCTCCAACAAGTGTAGAGATATTCGGTTTGAAGAATCCATTACCGATAATAATAAGCGCTAATCCGAGGTATAGACCGACTTGGTTTTGCAAGGCAAATAGTGTAAGGTTACCGATTGCCATTGTTATACCACCAATTGTGATGGCTTTTCGTTTGCCTAGAAAACGGTCCGTTAAGTATCCACCGATCAATGGTGTGAAATAACAAGCACCAGTATAAAATCCATAAATAGAGAGTGCCCAAGCGGGACTAAACCCAAGACCACCACTTACTAAAGCTGTTGTTAAATATAATGTTAATAATCCTCGTAATCCATAGTAACTAAATCTTTCCCACATTTCTGTAAAGAAGAGTAAGTATAAACCTGGAGGATGTTTCTTTTTTCTTTGTTGTTCTCTTTCTAGTTGTATCGCTGATTCCATAATATTTTCCTCCTGACACAAGCAAAAAACAAAGTTAATAGTATTGTATGATTAATATTTTACTTTATTAACTATTATAAGTCAATAAAGGTTGATTTTTCAGAAGAAATTTGAAAAGGGAAATAGCTATAGAATGGGTGTTTCTTTTGTGATAGACTATGGACTATGTTTTCTTTGTAAGGAAGCGGATTACCGCATTTTTTTATTTGTGGAATTGATTTCATGTAAGGTGAAATTGAAGAAGGAGAAAGAAATGAAATTGTTACAGAAAAAAGAAATTTTGCTTATTAGTCTTATGTTATTCTCTATGTTCTTTGGGGCCGGAAATCTTATATTTCCACCTTTCCTTGGATATGAAGCAGGAGAACATGTATGGATTGCATTGTTAGGTTTTATTATATCAGCAACAGGGCTTCCTATATTAGGTGTTATCGCTATTGCGAAAGCAGGGAGTTTTCAAACGTTAGCGGGCAGGGTTCATTCTTCATTTGCAATTATTTTTCCGTGTATTGTGTACTTATTTATTGGACCAGGTCTTGGTATACCACGTGCAGGAAGTTTAGCTTTTGAAATGGGGCCAGGCCAGTTGTTCCCAGAAGCGGATAGCGTAGTTTTGTTATTGTACACGGCTATTTTCTTTAGTATTGTTTACTGGTTAAGTTTATCACCGTCTAAATTAATGGGCTTGTTTGGAAAGGTGTTAACGCCTTTATTATTATGTATGATTGCTATTATATTTATAAAAAGTATGTTTACATCAGTAGGCGGTGTGAAAGAGCCTTCAGGAAATTATGGACAAGCTCCTATGTTCCAAGGATTTTTAGATGGATATTTAACGATGGATGCGTTAGCAGCTTTAATATTTGGGATTGTTATTGCAAATGCTCTGCGTGCAAAAGGTGTAGCGGATGATAAAGGTTTAGCAAAATATATGAGTATTGCTGGTATTGGAGCAGGGCTTTTATTATCTATTATTTATGTCATTCTTGGATATGTTGGTTCAATTAGTGGTTCATTGGGTACATTTGATAACGGTGCGAAAGTGTTAGCACAAGTTATGACTACATTATTTGGACAAGGTGGGTTAGTTTTATTAGGTCTTATTTTTACTGTCGCTTGTCTATGCGTTTCCATCGGACTTGTTACGTCTTGTAGTCAATTTTTCGCAAGTGTATTTCCGAAAGTATCTTATAAAGTTTGGGCATTTATATTAAGTTTTGTTAGTATGGTTTTAGCTAATTTAGGATTAACGCAAATTTTAAAAGTATCGGTACCGATTCTTGGATTTATTTATCCAGTTGCACTAACGCTTATTATTTTAGGGTTATTCCATAAGTATATTGGAAAGTATGTATACGTATATTCGGTAACGATTGGACTCGTAGCGGTATTTAGTGCGATTGATATTTTAAACAAAAGTGTACTGATGAATAAATGGACACCACTACTAAAAATGCTTCCGTTTTATTCAGAAGGTGTAGGTTGGATTGTTCCGGCATTTGTAGGTGTCTGCCTCGGTGTAATTGTTAGTATTGCTATAAATAAGAATAAATAAGTAAGAGGTGTTTTCCTATTTCGGAAAACACCTTTCTTTTTTGGGAAAAATAGTATTGAAAATGAATAGACTAAGAGTATGATAAAGGTAATTGGTAATATATAGGTTTTACATGAATGATGAGGGGGGAGCGTATGAAGGAGGATTTGAATAAGAAAATAGAAGCACTCGAAACGGCAATTGAAACGATGCAAGAGGCATTTTATGAATTGAAAGCGAAACAAAGAAAAATAGAAGTAGATAAAGTTCAACAAAATGTTAATAAGGAAAAGAAAGAATATATTGAAGCGGTAAGTAATGAAAAGTTACAAGAAGATGTAGTTAAGACGAGGAAGTCCATGCAAGAGCCAGAGGTGAAACAAGTAGATATATCTGCATTTAAACCAGAACCATTTAATATTATAAAGTTTTGTCAAACGTGGTTACCACGCATATTTGTCGGTATTATGCTACTTGGGGTTATTTGGTTATTTAAAGCAGGGGTAGATGCTGGTTTATTAACACCAGCGATACGAATTGTGTTTGGTATCGCCTTATCTATCGGTTTGTATTATATAGGGGATATTCAAATTAAACGAGAGCGGCAATCGTTAGGATTAGTATTAGCTGGAGGAAGTATTACAGGTATTGTTTTAACGACGTTTGCGGCACATTATTTATATGGATTCATTCCAGCAAGTATTGCGTTTATTTGCAACATTATATGGGTTATTTTAGGTATTTATTTAGCGAAAAGATATAAATCGGAATACCTCGCTATTTTCGTGGCGGTGGGAGCATTTTTTGTTCCTTTCTTGTTAAATAGTACGACTCCTAATACGTATATTTTCTTTAGTTATGAGACGATATTAACAATTAGTCTATTATGGTATGCATTGAGAAACCGTTATAAGTACTTGTATATGATTTCTTATGTTGTGGCGGCAATTGTCCTATTTGTCTTCTTTGCTGTTATGTCAATATTAGTAGAGAATGTGCAAGTACAGTTAACAGTTGTATACGGTGCAATTCATTTACTATTATTTTGGCATATGTTTTCGGAGAGAAGTTTTATACAAGAAGCACGATTGGCGATATTTAGTGCGAATGCAGTTTTCTTTATTTTAGCTATTTCTCAAATTCCTGAATTTACAACGCGGGGATTAGTTATAAGTGCATTTGTGCATGTTGTTATGTTCGCACTTGAATATAGGAAGAATAAACATTCGGTATTTACAAATCTAATATTTGGCTTTGCAATGGGTTCATTTAGTTTAGCGATTTTATACGAGTACAGTTTGGTGAATGCAGCAATCGTATTATTGTTACAAGGTTTCCTTGGTATGGTTACTGCTATTAAAGTAAAGCAAAATATTAAATTGTATGTAAGTGCAACGATTTATGCTATTGGAATGGTGCAGACGATTTTTAGCCCGTTTGATCATTTCATTTCGGCAGGATTTGTCGCTCATATTATTTTGATAGGAACGTTCTATTATTGCATGAGACAAGCGAAAGAAGTGCTAGCGAGTTTTGGTAAATATGTGTACTCTATAGCGCTCTACTCATTAATGGTTATTGTATTTATTACAATTACTAGAATCGGTGAAGTTCTTTCTACAGATGGAAGTATAATTAGCGTATCTGTATCGTTATTATGGATGGTATATGCGTTATTTGCAGTTTGGTTTGGCCGTTATAGACAGATGAACGAAATATTATATGCTGGCTTAGTCGTATTAGTAGTAACAGTAGGGAAGTTATTCCTTCTCGACTTACCAGAGGTGTCGATGATGATCAGGGCGGTGTTATTCTTAATCGTTGGTAGTATAGGTATCATTATTTCAAGAATGTTTTTCTCAAAAGAAGAGAAGTGAAAAGAAGGCAATCCATATTCGGATTGCCTTTTTCATTATTTTTTATTAATCGTTACAGTTTCACTATATTTCGCTGTCGTATTTTGACGTAGACGAAGTGTTGCTTGTCCAGTTGTATTTGGATCAAGTTGTACATTCACAATTTTTTCAGCAGATCCTTGGTTATTTGTGATGAAAGAGAATGCACTGCTATATCCGAAAGAAGATGGCCAAGTGCCATTTGTATTTTGAACTTTTGCCACCTGTGTTCCGCCAGTTGTGAAGATACCTAAAGAATAATTATTGTACGTTGTATTTGGTAATAAGTTATTTACTTGAATCTTCATTTGGAACACTTCATTGTTTGGTAGAATGCTAGGGTGCGTAATTACGTAATCACTCGTTGTCACTGCACCGTTATAGCCGTATGAACCTGGTTTGAAAGTATTTGTATTGAACCACTGGTAACCTTGACTTGGTGCGCTCCAAGGTTCTGGTTGTGGTTCTGTTGATAAACTTGGTTGTTCAAATGTTTGTAGAGCTGTAGGTGCATCAAGCTGTAAACCACTCGCTTGATCTAAGCTTGTAAATGTTTCTTGTTTCGCTAACCAATTCACGATGTTTTCTAATAGAACAGCATCGTTTTCTTCTTTATAACCATCATAAGTTTTCTTTGTTTGACCTGAGTCTTCGCGAACATATTTTGGCGAAGCATCTTCAACAGGAGAAGAATCACCAATAAAGGCAGCTTTTCCAAGACCAACTTTCGAAATAGCAGCATAAGGCCCCTCTGCAACGCCACCACTGTTATAAACGCCGCTATCAACAGCGTTATTCCATTTTGATGGATTTTCTGGAAGATATACAAGGCCTTTCGCTAGTTTTGGATTTGTAATCGCAAGGGTAGAGCCGGCATGCATTGCTACAGATGAAACGCCAGTTGTAATTCCGAATGATTGCACAGGTGAGACAATATTTTTAGCTGAAACATCACCAAGTGCATTGTAACGGAAGCGAATACCGAAATTATCGGATAGCCAATCAGAGCTTTCTACTCCTTGCATAGCTTGTGAAGTTGTTTCTTCATTAGACATTCCCTTTGCTGGATTATCCCATGCCCCGCGTCTATATCCATTGAACACTTCTGAGGAGTCCCAGCGGTTTTTATTACGATCTGCATTATAATGATCGGCAATGAAGAAAATACTGCCGCCATTTTTCACGTATTGTAACATTGCGTCTTGTTCAGATTTTTTGTAAGGAATATTTGCCTCTGGAACGATAAACACGTTGTAATTTTTTAAGTCGTCGTATGTAATAGGTGTTGATTTACGAAGTTCTTTTACATGATATCCGTTTTGGGCAATGCCGTTTCCGAAATCAGAAAAGCCGCCATCAATAACCCAGTCAGCTGTCCCGGCAGTTTGACCGTGCGTATTATCAAATAATACTTTCTTCCCATTGTTTTGATTTACAACCTTTGCAGCAATTTCAGGAGCTGGGTCTACAGAGCTTTCGGCATAAGTAGACGGTATGAACGAACTCCCCATACTAAGTGTAATTGCTGTTGCTAAAGAAAATGTAATCCATTTTTTATTCTTCATAGAAGAATCCCCCTAATAATAAATATATGTGCTTTAATAATGTAATTTATTTTTCTGAAAAAATAAAGACAGAAAACGTAAAAAATATTAAAAAATTGTAAAAATACCGTGAATTTTGTTGAGAAATATTTATATAGGCAATAAAAAATCCCTTCCAATTAATAAGGAAGGGATAGCTTGTTTAACTAATTTTTGAATTAGGTGTTTCATCGATCTTATGAAACCCTTTCATGTAATACACGATAGCTAAGCCGATAAGCCAAATTGGGCCAATGATTAATGCAATTCGTGTATCTTCTGAATACGCCATAATACCTAGTACAAGTGCGAGGAAGCCAAGTGAGAAGTAAGAGCTTAATGGATGTAAAGGCATTTTATACGTTAGCTTGTCTTTTTTCTCAGTTGGTAATCCTTTACGGAATTTAATTTGAGCGACTAATATTATACCCCAAGTCCAAATTGCCCCGAAAGTTGAAATACTAGTTAGCCATGTAAACACTTTTGCAGGAACGAGATAGTTTAATATAACGCCAACGAGTAAAACAATCGCAGTTGCTATAATACCTTGACTTGGAATGCCATTTTTATTTAAACGTCCAAATCGTTCAGGTGCTTTCTTTTGTTGTGCTAGTGTAAATAGCATACGCCCTGTACTAAATAAACCACCGTTACAAGAAGAAAGTGCAGCTGTTAATACAACAAAGTTAATAATACCTGCTGCTTTTGCAATGCCGATTTGTTGGAATGTTAATACGAATGGACTTCCTTTCTCGCCAAGTTCGTTCCATGGATAAATTGCCATCATAACGAATAATGCCCCGACGTAAAAGATTAGGATTCTCCAAAATACGTTATCGATAGCTTTTGCGAGTGTTTTCTTCGGGTTTTGAGCTTCACCAGCTGTAACACCAATTAGTTCAACGCCTAGATAAGCGAATAATACCATTTGTAAGGAAAGCAATAATCCAGAGAAGCCATTTGGGAACCAGCCCCCATGTTCCCAAAGATTTGAAATACCAGTTGCAACGCCGCCATTTCCAAATCCGAATAGAATAATACCAAAGCCAATCACTATCATACAGATAATTGTGACAATTTTAATGAGAGCAAACCAAAACTCAAGTTCTCCAAATACTTTTACTGATAAGAAGTTGAAAGCGCTCATTAATAATAGAGCGAGTAGTGCCCAAGTCCAGCGCGGGATATCTGGGAACCAGTACTGCATGTAAATTCCAGCCGCCGTAATTTCAGCCATACAAGTAACAACCCATAAGAACCAGTAGTTCCAACCAGTAATATAGCCAGCAAGTGGGCCGATATAATCATTAGCATATTTACTAAAAGAGCCGGCAACCGGTTGTTCAATTGCCATTTCTCCGAGCGCTCGCATAATGAAAAAAATAACGAGTCCAGCGATCATATAACCTAGTAAGATGGAAGGACCAGCTAGTTTAATAGCAGAAGCAGATCCTAAAAATAACCCAACGCCAATAGCCGAACCAAGTGACATTAAAGTAATATGTCGTTCTTTTAAACCTCGATTTAAAGTTCCAGATTTGTTTGTGTGCTGCATAAGAAGAATCCCCCTTGTAGAATGAGCTACCTAAATATTTAACTATTTCAAATTATAAAACATTTCTATCTGTTATGCTACAAAAATAATCAAAATGAACTGTACTACATCTGAACTTGTCGGACTTAAACTTAAAATTCTCACTATTAGAGAATATATTGACTCTTCTTTTTATTGATTGTTAAGATTAAGTATTATATTTTCTCACATACTAGTAAGAAAAGAATGTGTGATAATAATTCAGGTGTAGGAAGGGTACATAGCCATGTTTCAATTACAAAAATATAACACTTCTGTGAAGCGAGAGCTTTTAGCGGGCATCACAACTTTTTTTACATTTGCGTATATTCTTGTCATCAATCCGAAAATATTATCTGATGCAGGTGTACCATTTGATCAAGCGTTTACGGCAACTATTATTGCGACAGTTATTGGGACGCTATGTATGGCGTTTTTAGCTAACTATCCAATTGTTATTGCTCCAGCTATGGGGATGAATGCATATTTTGCTTATTCTGTCGTTCAACAGGCAGAGGGGATTACGTATGTCATTGCGTTTTCGGCAGTATTTGTAACAGGTATCATTTTTCTTTTATTATCTTTCACTTCATTTAGGCAAAAGCTAATTATCGCAATTCCTGACAGTTTAAAACATGCAATTGCAGGTGGAATTGGACTATTTATTGCTTTTATTGGATTACGTCTATCTGGAATTATCGTGGATCATCCATCTAACTTAGTTACGATTGGTGATTTTCATTCTCCAGCCGTTATTTTAACTTTAATTGGTTTAATTTTAGCGGCAGTATTAATGGTATTACGTGTGAGTGGTGCATTATTTATTAGTATGATTGTGACAGGAATTATCGCCTTCTTTACGGGGCAACTGAAGTTTGAGGATAAAATTGTAGCGATGCCTCATTTACCAGAGGGTATTATCGTTTCAAATCCAATCAATGCTTTTTCAGATGTAATTCAGTATGGATTATATGGTGTTGTATTTTCATTTTTACTTGTACTTTTATTTGATACGACAGGTGCATTACTCGGTTTAATTAAACAAGCTGGTTTAATTACAGATAATACAGAGAAACGTTTTGGCAAAGCGTTTATTGCAGATGCGATTGGCGGAACGACAGGTTCTATCTTCGGAACAAGCCCAACAGCAGCAACGATTGAATCGTCAGCTGGTATTGCTGCAGGTGGTAAAACTGGATTAACAGGTATTGTAGTTGTTGGTCTAACGATTATAACGGCATTTTTCAGCCCTGTTATCGCGTCTTTATCAAGTGTAGCTGCTATTACAGCTCCTTCATTAATTATTGTAGGTAGTTTAATGGCACAAAGCATTCGTGATATTAATTGGAATGAATTTGAAGATGCATTACCAGCATTTTTAATTTTCGTTGGTATTCCGTTAACGTCTAGTATTGCAAATGGAATTGCAATTGGATTTTTAGTGTATCCAGTATTAAAAATTGTGAAGGGGAAAGGGATGGAAGTACATCCGTTACTATATTTATTTACAATTTTATTTGGATGTCATTTATTCTTATAGTATAGAGATAGGAAAGGGGGCTTCTTATGAGAGGCTCCTTTTTTGTGTATAATAAAGTGAAAAAAACAAATCAATTACGTAAAATATAAATTACTTAATGGAATATATATGTTACAATATAGGCAGAGGAGGAACATGAATGGCTGTAAGTAAAATAAAAGTCGCACGTGTTCAGTTAGATTTAACACAACAACAATTAGCAGAAAAAGTAGGTGTTACAAGGCAAACGATTAGTTTAATTGAGAAGGGGAAATACAACCCGTCTTTAGATTTATGTTTGAAAATTTGTTATGCGGTAGATAAAACATTGAATGATTTGTTTTGGGAGGAAAAGGAGTGATAGGGTGAAAATCGTGAAAGATGAACGTTTAATGATTGAGGGATTAAAACATATTAGATTGGCTTTCATCTTACAAAATGTCGTCATACTAGGCATTGTTTTTTACCGTTACGTCTTGCAAGGGGCAGGGTATGAAAGTATTTCGGATTTATTAATGGTATTTATGGGCGGGATAATAGTTATTAACTTTTTAAACTTAAAAAATTCGGTGGAAGTGTATGAGCATACAGGTGGAGTATCGCGTAGTTATTTCATGAAACTATTATTAATTCCAGTAGGGATTGTTATTGGACTGTTAGCTATTTGTATCATTGTAACACCAGGTATTTCGATAAAGGAAATTAGTATAACAGGACTTATTATCTTTGTTTGCTTTTTAATTCCTAGTTTGTTTATATACATATATATGAAAAAAATAAAAAGTGAAAAAGAAATATAAGAAAAGCTTTCTGCAATATGCAGAAAGCTTTTCTTATATTTCTTTATACATTACTTTATGTAGTCCTATTGGATCAATCTCGAAGATTTCACCATGCTCATGGAAACCTAATCGTTTGTAATAATCCGCTACGGTAATTCGCGCATTACACCATAGAATATTTGCTTCGCGTTCTTGGAGGACTTGTTCAGCTTTACGGATTAAGGAGCTGCCAGCATGCTGGTTTCGGAAATTAGGTAATGTTGCCATTTCTCGTAGACGATAGTGGGTACCAGCTTGTAAATCAGGATGTATTTCTTTAGAGAAAGAGGCGATACTAACAAGTTCATCATATAAAAATGCACCTAAATGAAAGGCGTCTGTTTCGTAATCTGAATCGTATTTACAATCTTCTAATGATTGATTGGGACGCAAAACCTTTTGACGTAATAAGTATGTTTCAGATGCATCAATATGTTTCACTGTAATCATAATATCATCCTTTCTTATAAGCCTTTTTCTATAAGTTGTAAGAAGAAATATGCGGGTGCAACGAGAAGTCCTAGTATGCTAGCTGTTCCGAGAAGGAGTGAAATTAAGAGACAAAAGTACTTAATTCCATTCGATTTTTTCCATCCATAACTACAAATTTCAATGCTAATACCGATGAGAATAATGGCGACGAGTACTTCTGCTAATAATAAGAGAGCTAAAGTTGAAATAGACATAATGTGATTCATCCCCATAATATGTGATAGTAACATTTTACCATATGAAATTGAAAAAATGCCCCTCATTTATGTGAGGGGCATTTTCTATTCTAATATGTTTTTCATTGTATCAATATGTTCTTTTGAACCCGTTACAAGTAAAGTATCGCCATGCTGTAACTTCGTATCACCATGTGGTATTAATGCTTTATTACCACGGTAAATTTGAATGACAAGTACATCACCTAGAAACGGAAGGCGACGAAGTGCTAAGCCGTTATATTTATTACTTCGTAGTTCAACCTCACGCACCGTTTCATTTGCTGTTGTAATCAAGCGAACGAGACTCGGTTTATCAATAAGTGCACGTAATAAAATACGTGTAGAGTTAATAGTCGAGAATACAGCGATATGTTCTTGAGTCGCTTTTTCTTGTAGAAGGGGATCTTCTACACTTGCGATGACGTGTTCAACACCTAATTCTTTTGCGTGTTCTGCTAATAATAAGTTTTGTTCATCATCACTTGTCGCAACAACAACACGGTCTGCTTCGAAAGCTTGTTGCTCCATTAAAGATTGAATAGTAATCTCATCTAATTTTACAATAGGGAAGTCATGAGATTTCGCTTCCTCATCATTTATTTTATTTTGACGTATCATATATAGTGTTACGTCATAATCTTCACGTTTTAAATCAAGTGATAACGGAAGGGTAATTCTGCTTGCACCAATAATAGATACTTTCGGTTTTGGTGTTTCCACTTTTGGAAACATCTTTTTAAATAATATAGGTGCAAAAATACAAGTAATAACTGCACTTAAAATAAGAGATGCTGATAAACTTGGGCTAATGATGCCTAGCTTTTCACCGATTTGTGCAGCCGCAATAACTAAAGAAAGTGTTGATGTTAACAAAATAGCACTTCCGAGTACGATATTGCGTGGGTACCATTTTCGTAAGACGAGTGATGGCAACAGTTTTGAAATAAAGAGTCCCACAATTAGAATTGGGATCATTAGCATACTAGAAGGCTCGTTAAAAATAGACCATACTTCTAGATTTACACCAACCATTACGAAGAAAATAGGAATGAAGAAGCCATATCCGATGGAATCAAGTTTTTCAACCATATCTTCATTTGGTGATAATAAAGATACGAGTACACCTGCTAAAAAGGCTCCCAAAATATTTTCTGCCCCAACAGATTCAGATAATCCAACTAATATTAAGATGAGTGCAAAAACAGCTCGTGTATCAATTTGTACACTACCGGCTTTTAAGCTTTCTAGGTATGGAATATTTTTAAACCGTCTTGCGACAAAGTAAATTACAATACCAGCACCGAATAGAAGAAGTAGAAGCCACATGCTTTGGCCACTTTCGGAATTTAATCCGACGAATATAGCGAGTAAAATCATTGTAACTAAGTCTGCAATAACAGCGACTAATAAAATGATTTGCCCGATTGCGGTTTTTCCTAAGTTATTTTCTTTCAATGTTGGTACGACAACACCTAAAGAAATAGTTGAAATAATTAAAGTCATGAACATTGCATTGTCTACGAATCCTAGCCATACGAATATTAATGATAGGGCATAAGATAAAATGAAAATAAACAAGAAGATAATGCTTGCTGCTTGGAATGTGTTCGGTTCGTTTGTCGTATTCTTTTTCCCTTTTTGTTTAAAGATCGAAAAGTCAATTTCTAAACCACTTAAAAACATTAGGAAGATAAACCCTAGTGTTGATAAGACTTGAAGCCACATATCGGGCTCAATGATGTTAAATCCACTTTTACCTACAAAGATTCCTGCGATAATTTCTGCAACAACGACAGGAAGTGCTTTTAATTTAAAGCGCTGTAACAAAAGGGGAACGAAAAACGCGATTGCGACGACAACCATAAGTGATAGAACAGAAGAATGATGTTCCATTGCGTTCTCTCCCTTCAAATAAATATAGTAACTATTTAGCCATATAATAGGAAGAAAAGCAACGGATATGGTTTCGATTTCATAAAGAAAGAGTTTTCTTAACATTTGTCATAATAAGTATATTTTTCATGATTTTGTTGCTAATTCCGTAATGTGGATGTAATAGGGGGAGGGGATAAAGTGAAACTTTAATCAGTGGGGGTCTTACTGCTCGTTAATAGGGGATAAAAAAAGACTGCTGAGGAATCCCAGCAGTCTTTTCATGCAAATTACATTGAGAAGAAGATCCATACAGTAAGTCCAACTGTTGCAGTTGCAACGAAGAAACTGTATATCATTGTAAGAACTTGAATTCTTCCTTCTCCTTCTTTTAAGTGCATGAACATAATTAATTGTAATAAAGCTTGCGCAACTGCCATTATGATGATAGTTGTTAATATCGTTGAAAGTGGCAGGTTTGTGTAAAGTGCCACGTATAACGCTAGAAACGTTAGTGCAAGCGATAAAATAAATCCGAAAACGTGTGACCATGGGAATCCGCTATGCCCATGCCCGTTTGCTTGGTTGTTATTTTGACCCATTTACGCCACCATCCCGTTCAAGTAAACTAGTGTGTAAATAAAGACCCAAACAAGATCAAGGAAATGCCAGTATAAGCTGATAATAAATACTTTACGAGCTGTAACTGGTGTTAAACCTCGTTTTAAAATTTGGATAATAACACAAGTTGCCCAGATGATACCACCTGTTACGTGGGCACCATGCGTTCCAAGAAGAACGAAGAATGCCGATAAGAAAGCACTTGTTTGAATCGTTGCACCTTCACCAACGTACAAAATGAATTCTTCAATTTCAAAGAATAGGAAGCCTGCACCTAAAAGTAAAGTCAGGATAAACCAAGCTAACATTCCTTTTTGATTGTGTTTACGCATTTCGTGAATTGCGATCCCACATGTAAAGCTACTTGTTAAAAGTAACAGTGTTTGAATTAAAAGTGTTTTAACTTCAAACAATTGCGCTGGTGTTGGGCCATCAGCCGTACGACCAGCAAGGACTAGATAAGAGGCGAAAAGTGTTGCGAACAGCATAATTTCAGCCCCAAGAAAAATCCAGAATCCTAGGATATTCAATCTGCTTTGCTCGGATTGATATTCCAAAGGTAAGCTTTTATCTAAAGCCGCCATGTCATTTCACCTCTCATGCTATATGTTCTGTTTCTTTAATTTCATCAACGCTTACATAGTAGCCATCATCATAATCGAATGAACGATAGATTAAGCAACCTAAAATACCAATACCACCGATTGCTGCAATCCAGAACCAGCTAAATACTAATGCAAAACCTGCAAGACCGAAGAATAAAGACGCAATAATAGGCACACCAGAATTACTTGGCATGTGAATTGGTTTTAATTCATCTGCTGTTGGTGTAATTGTTTCTCCACGTTTTTTCATGAACCAGAAAGCATCAGCTTCTTTAATTTCAGGAAGTTTCGCGAAGTTGTAATGTTGTACAGGAGATTGAGTTGCCCATTCAAGTGTACGGCCGTCCCATGGATCTCCAGTTGTGTCACGCTCACCGTGACGTGCACTCCAAATTACGTTATAGCAAAGGATTAGGAAGCCAATAGCCATCATTACAGCACCAACAGATGCGATTTGGTTTAGCCAGCCCCATCCAAGACTTTCAGAGTAAGTGTACATACGACGAGTCATACCGTCTAAACCTAAGAAGTACATTGGGAAGAAACAGATGTTAAATCCGCTCATAAAGATCCAGAATGTCC
This sequence comes from Bacillus mycoides, assembly GCF_000832605.1. Classification (GTDB taxonomy): domain Bacteria; phylum Bacillota; class Bacilli; order Bacillales; family Bacillaceae_G; genus Bacillus_A; species Bacillus_A mycoides. The sequence goes on along the minus strand of NZ_CP009692.1, from coordinate 5,026,677 downwards.
ATTTACCTAGGCGTTCATTTAACATATGACCTGTCATTTTTGGATACCAGTATGTGAATCCAGCAAGCATAGCGAATACTGTACCTGCGATTAATACGTAGTGGAAGTGAGCAATTAGGAAGTAGCTGTTATGGTATTGATAATCAGCTGCTGCCATTCCAAGCATAACCCCTGTAACTCCACCAACTACGAAGTTTGGAATAAATGCCAATGACCAAAGCATTGGAACTGTAAAACGAATACGTCCTTTATACAGTGTAAACAACCAGTTAAAGATCTTAACACCGGTTGGAATCGAAATCGCCATTGTCGAAATCGAGAAGAATGAGTTAACCGCTGGACCTGCACCCATAGTGAAGAAATGGTGAAGCCATACGACGAAACTTAGTAAAGAAATTGCAACCATCGAGTACACCATCGCACTGTAACCGAATAGACGTTTACGTGAGAATGTACTAATGATTTCAGAGAAAATACCGAATGCCGGTAAAATAACAATATATACTTCAGGGTGACCCCATACCCAGAATAGGTTGGCCCATAACATTGGCATACCGCCGCTCGCCATCGTAAAGAAGTGAGCATCGAATAGACGGTCAAATGTCATTAATGCAAGAGCAACTGTTAATACTGGGAAAGCGAAAATAATGATAATTGTTGTAATTAAGATTGACCAAGTAAACATTGGCATTCTCATTAATTTCATACCAGGTGTACGCATTTTTAAGATAGTAACAAGGAAGTTAATACCCGTCATCAGCGTACCGAGACCTGAAATCTGTAATGCAATTGCGTAGTAGTTATTTCCTACACCAGAAGTAAACTCTGTACCTGCCATTGGGAAGTAAGAAGTCCACCCAGCGTCTGGAGAACCACCGATTACGAAAGCGATGTTGAATAACATTGCTCCGACAAAGAATAACCAGAAACTTAAAGCATTTAAGAACGGATATGCAACGTCACGAGCACCAATTTGTAATGGTACTACAAGGTTCATTAATCCCATAACGAATGGCATTGCCATGAAAAGAATCATTACCGTACCATGTGTTGTAAAGATTCCGTTATAGTGTTCAGCGTTTAAATAAGTTGTTTCCGGGAATGTTAACTGGGCACGAATCATTAAACCATCCATACCACCACGGAATAACATTATAACGGCAGAGATAATATACATGGTCCCTATTTTTTTATGGTCAACAGTTGTCAACCACTCATCCCAAAGCCATCTCCATTTTTTGTACTTTGTTAGTACGAAAAGAATCGCTAATGTCACAAGAACGATAGAAGCGTCAGCTCCGTAAATAATCGGGTCACCTGTGACAAAAAATTCATCAAGCTTCACTGTGTTCACTCCAATCTGTTGGAATAATAGCTATTATTTTTTGTTTTTGTAGTAGTTGTAATCACAATATTCAAGTGATTTTGGATCTACATAACTTAAGTGGTGACTAGAGAACGTCATACGCCCCACTACACCAGGTTTAATAATTTCGTTATATTTCTTTTCTGATAATTTAGGGGCAGTTTCTTGTACTTCTTTTACCCACTTATCATATTTCTCTTTAGTTTTTGCTTCAACTTCGAATTCCATGTGAGTAAATCCTTCACCAGAGAAGTTCGAGCTACGACCTAGGTAAGAACCTGGTTTGTCAGCTTGTAAATATAAGTCCATGATCATGCCATCCATTGTATACTTCATACCACCAAGTTCTGGTACCCAGAAAGCATTCATTGGACCTACAGAAGTCAGTTTAAATTGAATTGGTACACCAGCTGGGATGTTTAAATAGTTAACGGTTTCAATTTTTTCCTCCGGGTAACTAAATAACCATTTCCAGTTTGCAGATGTAACATAAATTTCAACTGGTTTAATATGTTTGGACTCTTGCGGAACCTCTTCCGAAGCATAAGTTGCTTTAACTGTTGGAATCGATAATGCGATAACGATAATAACAGGAATAATTGTCCAAATGATTTCTAATAATGTGTTACCATGTTGATCAGGTGGCTCATAGTCCATATTCTCTGGTTTTTCACGATAACGAATCAAGATGACTGTAAACAAGATGAATACAATTGCGATAATTAATGACATAAGCAAGAATGACCAAACAATTAAATCATACTGTGCTTTTGCAACAGGTCCTTGCGGATTTAATACTGCGAGTTTTTTATCACAGCCACCGAGGAACAGAAGTAATGATAACGGAAGAAGCGAAGCCAACTTCCAAAATGCTTTCTTTAGTTGCACGATTGAAAATCTCCTTTCTCCTTGGATTGAAACTATGCCAATAAAACAATATAAACCTATTAATTTATAGATGGCAATAGTTTTTGTTATATTGTTAAAAAATAGACACAAATGCACGCTTTTTAAGGTGAATATCATTTGTAACTTGATAACATTGTAAACTATTTTCCAGATAAAAACGTGATTGTGGGAATTTTAAGATAAATAAAGTTATACCAACATACCCAATAAATAGAAAAAAATTATCTTATCATAAGAAAAAATACTGAATTTTTAATATATTCAGTTTGTTACCTAAGTTATATTTCTTTTTTGCTCAAATGTGACAACTTTCCGAAACTTTAACTCGGTATAAAATGTAACAAATGATCATAAATGGAACCCAGCAATAAAGAGCAATTCTCTGATCTGGAATGAAAGCTAAACTAACAAATGTAAGGAAATTGGGTGAGAAAGCTACGATTGGAACTATTGGATAAAGTGGTGTGCGGTATTTTAATTCTGCTTGTTCTACTTGTTGATTCATATGTCCCTCCCCCATATTTTTTTGTATGTTTTAACTAGATTTTATTCGGTGCTTTTAATCATTAGTGGGGGTGAAAAACATACTTGGTTTATTTTGTTGTGAACTGAGTATGTAAAGGAAAAACTAACTATGACTAAATACCTTAGAATGTTTATTAACCTAGTGAAGGAAATGTGATTCTTTCACTAGGTTAATAATTTTGTTTTTTAGTAAAAAATTCTGAAAAATTATATTTTTTTCTTTCTATTTCAAAGAATCGGAATTTTAAAAAGTATTTGTGAATAATAATTCACAGAATCTTTCTAGCAAACTAGTAAGAAGAAAGGTACAATGATAGGAGTTGTGCCTTTAAAATAATTGATATAATGGAGTTTGGTTTATGATGAAAAAGTTAAAATATATTTTTATTTTCGGTATTATATTTGCTGTCGTGTTCTTTTTTGAGAAAGATAAAATTATGAAAAAGGCACAAGAATTTCGGTTAGACCTTTTCTCTGAGATGAAAGAAAGTGCAATGATTACAGAGGTTCCGTTTATTAGACAGTTACCTGAATTACCTAGAGGTTGTGAAGTGACAAGTTTAACTATGCTACTACAACATAAAGGTGTACAAGTAGATAAGATGCAACTTGCTAGTGAAATTCATCGCGTTCCATTTAAACAAGATGGTTTGCATGGAAATCCGTATGAGGGATTCGTTGGAAATATTTACACGAAAGCTGAGCCGGGATACGGTGTATATAATCAACCGATTTTTAATTTAGCAGAAAAGTATGTTCCTGAAAAAGTAATTAATTTAACGGGTAGAGACGTGCAAGATCTATATAAAGTAATTAGTTCTGGTTCTCCAGTATGGGTAATTATTAATACAACGTTTAAACCATTAGCCGAAAGTAGTTTTGAAACATGGAATACGAGTTCAGGTAAAGTGAAAATTACATATTATGAGCATAGTGTTGTAGTAATTGGATATGATCAAAACTTTGTATACGTAAATGATCCTCTTGCAAACAATCCACGAAAAGCTGTTCCTCGTGCTGAATTTGAAAAGGCATGGGAGCAAATGGGGAAACAAGCAATTACTATTTTATAAAATGAAAAGTCATCTTGAGATGGCTTTTTCTTTTTGAATATTCATTATAGAAAATTCTGAAAATTCTTTCAGAAGTTAACGATTCACGCTATAATAACATTTAACTTGGTAAAGAAGGGGAGAAGAGAAATGGATGTCGCAAAGGAACTTGTTTTATCAAAGAATCAGTTGATTGAGTGGAGAAGGCATTTTCATAAGTATCCAGAGTTATCTTTTCAAGAGGAAAAAACATCTCAATTTGTATTCGACATACTTCGGGAAATCCCGTATTTAGAAGTCTCAAGGCCTACTAAATATAGTGTAATGGCAAGGTTAATTGGTAGGCAGCCTGGTAAAACTATCGCGGTTCGTGCTGATATGGATGCTCTTCCTATTCATGAAGAAAATAAGTTTGATTTTATTTCTATATATCCAGGTGTGATGCATGCGTGTGGTCACGATGGTCACATGGCAATATTGCTTGGTGTAGTACATAAGTTGGTAGAGGAAAGAGAGAAAGTTAAAGGAGAGATTCGCTTTTTATTTCAACATGCAGAAGAAAACTTTCCAGGCGGTGCAGAGGAAATGGTCGCAGCGGGAGTGATGACAGGTGTGGATTACATTATTGGTGCTCATCTTTGGGCGTCATTAGAGGTTGGAAAAGTAGGTGTAATTTATGGTCCTGCGATGGCGGCGCCGGACGTTTTTAAAATTACGATAGAGGGAAAAGGTGGGCATGCTGGAATTCCGCATGAAACAGTTGATAGTATCGCCATTGGTGCGCAAGTAGTTTCGCAAATTCAGCAAATTGTATCTCGCCTCACGAATCCGTTAGATTCTCTCGTAGTATCTGTTACGCAATTTCATTCTGGGACAACTCATAATGTTATCCCGGAACAAGCGGAGGTTGAAGGGACAGTGAGAAGTTTAAGGCATGAATTAAGAGAAGAAACAAAGAAGAAGCTTGAAAGGATTGTAAAACATATTACAGAATCCTACGGTGCTAAGTATACATTTTCTTATGAATATGGATATCGCCCAGTTGTAAACGATTATGAAGTTACAGAGCTTATTGAACATACAGCATTACAGCTGTATGGAAGAGAAAGAGTTGTTCGTTTACAGCCAACGATGGCAGGGGAAGATTTTTCAGCATTTTTACAAAAGGCACCAGGGACGTTCTTTTTTATAGGGGCAGGAAATGAAGAGAAGGGAATTATATATCCGCATCATCACCCTCGTTTTACAATTGACGAAGACGCATTACCAATTGGAGTGGAAGTCTTTGTATCATCCATTATGAATTTTATAAGTAAAGGAGAATGAGATGAAAAAAATACACGTGCTAGCACTTATTCCAGTTCTTTGTTTAGTAGTTGGACCAGTATTTGCAAATTCGGTCACTCCTTACGTATGGGGGATGCCATTTTTATTATTTTGGGTACTATTATCAGTGCTCATTACGTCTCTTTGTATGGGTCTTGTGTACGTATTCGATCCTGCTAATAAGGGGGACGTAAAATGACTGCATTATTTATCATTATTATATTTTTGTTTCTCGCACTATTTTTAGGAATTCGGGCACAACATGGAAAAGATATGAATTTAGAACAATGGTCAGTTGGAGGAAGAGGATTTGGAACTATTTTCGTTTTTCTCCTTATGGCAGGGGAAATTTATACGACGTTCACATTTTTAGGAGGAAGTGGCTGGGCTTATAGTAAAGGAGCTCCTACATTTTATATTTTAGGGTATGGTGCATTAGCTTATATTTTATCGTATTTCTTATTGCCTCCAATTTGGAAGTATGCAAAAGAACATAACCTCATTTCACAATCAGATTTCTTTGCGAAGAAATACAGGAGTAAGACGCTTGGGGTAATTGTTTCAATTATTGGTGTTATTTCGATTATCCCGTATCTTGTTTTGCAATTAAAGGGATTAGGAATTATCGTTTCGGAAGCTTCCTATGGAAGAGTGACACCTGTTATTGCGGTATGGATTGGTGCTATTGTTATAACTATTTATGTAATGGTTTCAGGTATACATGGATCGGCTTGGACAGCTGCTTTGAAGGACATTATGATACTATTTATCGTTATGTTTTTAGGTATATATTTACCGTATCACTATTACGGAGGATTTCAACCGATGTTTGAAGCTGTAGAAGCTGCAAAACCAGGTTTTTTATCTTTACCTGAAAAGGGAATGAGTATTTCTTGGTTTGTTTCTACTATTATATTAACGGCTCTCGGTTTTTATATGTGGCCTCATACATTTGCCTCAGCTTTCTCAGCGAAAAGTGAAAAAGTATTTAGGAAAAATGCAGCAATTATGCCTCTCTATTCTTTAGTTTTGCTTTTTGTGTTCTTTGCAGGTTTTGCTGCTATCTTGCAAGTTCCAGGGTTAAAGGGAGCGGATGTAGATCTTTCATTATTCCGTCTGGCTCTTCAAACGTTTGATCCATGGTTTATTGGTATTATTGGTAGTGCAGGAGTGTTAACGGCATTAGTTCCAGGTTCCATGCTTGTTATGGCGGCATCTACGTTGTTAGCAAAAAATATTTACCGAACAATGGTGCCATCTGCTTCAGATAGACAAGTTGCAAAAGTAGCTAAGTTATTTGTACCTGTTGTAACGCTTGTTGCAGTATTGTTTACATTTAAAGGGGGAGAAACGATAGGGGCTCTTCTTTTAATGGGGTACAGTATAGTTACGCAACTTTTCCCTGCACTTGTATGTAGTTTGTTTCCACGTCAAATTATTACGAAGCAAGGAGCGATTGCAGGAATGGGGATTGGGTTGTTAATTGTCGCATATATTACCTTATCTGGTTCAACTATAGCTACGATGTTTCCGAGTTTTCCGCAATATATAAAAGATTTAAATGTAGGTATAGTCGCATTGTTAATGAATATGATTGTGATGTTTATCGTTAGTGGATTCACAAGAAATGTATCTGTAAAGACCGACAATATAATAGTAGAAAAGTAATTCGTATGTTAGAGCTATCTTCGAAAAGAGATAGCTCTTTTTTGTATATATTTTCTTCTATTAGCGGAATCTAACTAAAAACTTGTTGAAAAGGAAGTTAGGTGGGGAAATTGTTAGAGCTAAAAGGTAACTTGTTTGAGGTTATGAAGGAAATTAGAGATGAGTTAGGTTCACCTAATGATTTAACAATTAGAGAAGTTGCTCTTGCTGGTAGTTTAACCCGCTGTGCTGTTATTTTTTTATGTGGGTTAACAGATAAGGATAATGTTTATAAATATGTAGTTCGTACGCTTCAATATGAAGAAATACAAAAAGAAGCAGCTATTGTTCAAACGTTATTAGATTGTTTTATTTCTATCGCAGAAGTTGGCATGAAAACAACGTTTCCTGATATTATAAATGCGATTTTAGCGGGAGATACAGTTATATTAATTGATAATATTCAAACGGCTATTGTTGTTAATAGTAGAGCTTGGGAGAAAAGAAGTCTAGAGCCTCCAGTGACAGAAGATTTAATACGTGGACCGAGAGTTGGATTAAATGAAGATATTAATGTGAACAAAATGCTAATTCGCCGTGGTTTACGTGATCCGAAGTTACGGTTTCAATCTTATATTATGGGGAAACGATCGCAGAAAGAAGTAACCCTAGTATATATAGAGGATATTATTAACCCTTACATCGTAAACGAGCTAGATCGGCGTCTTCAATCAATAGTGACAGATGTCATTTTTGAGACAGGAACGATTGAGCAATTAATTCAAGATAATAATTTATCGCCGTTTCCGCAGTTTTTAAATACAGAAAGACCAGATAATATAGTGGCTGCATTGGCGAAAGGGAAAGCGGCCATTTTAGTAGATGGGTCACCATTTGCTCTTATAGCTCCACTAGTGTTTGTTGATATTTTTCAATCTGTAGAAGATCATTATGAGCGTTGGATAATTGGAACGTTATTAAGAATGTTACGTATGGGATCAGGTATCGCTGCTGTTTTATTACCTGCCATGTACGTAGCGCTTGTATCGTATCATCAAGGGCTTATTCCATCTAAACTAGCTTATTCCATTGCGGGAGCGAGAGAAGGAGTACCGTTTCCTGCTTATATAGAAACGTTAATGATGGCATTAACGATGGAATTAATACGAGAAGCCGGGATTAGGCTTCCGAAACCGATGGGACAAACAATTGGCATCGTAGGCGGTCTTGTAATTGGAGAAGCGGCAGTAAATGCGGGGATTGTAAATCCGTTTTTAGTAATTATTATTGCGGTTACCGCAATTGCTACATTTTCACTGCCTGTATATAGCATTACAATTACGTTCCGGATTTTACTTTTTGTCTTTGTGTTAGCGGCGACTGCTTTTGGATTGTACGGAATCATTTTAGCTCTTATTGCACTGGCGATTCATATTACGAATTTAAAGAGTGTTGGGGTGCCATATACAACGCCTATTGCTCCTGCATTTTATAAAGATTGGGAAGAAGAAATGATCCGCTTGCCAAAATCAATGTTGAAAGAAAGACCAGAGTACTTACAAACGAAAGATTCTACAATACGTCCAAAGGAGCGAGAGTAATTGAAGCCATTTGAATATGGGGATGAAGAAATTGGATCTCGGGAACTTGGTTTTGCGGTATCGTCAACAATTATCGGTATAGGTGCATTATCTATGCCGCGAGATATTGCTACGCAAACTTTATTTTCGGACGGTTGGATTATTTTGCTTTTGGGTGGATTGATATGTGCAATTTTAGGTTGGTTTGTAACGAGGGTAGCTATTTTATTCCCAAAACAAAACTTTGTTCAATATACGAGTGCACATTTGACGAAGCCTGTTGCATACACAATTAGTAGCATTTTAGTATTAACGTTTGCTGCTTTGACAGCATATGAATCGCGAATGATTGCAATTATTTCACAAACGTATTTGTTTAGTGATACACCAGTACAACTATTGTCGTTCTTTTTCCTATTAGTTGTTATTTATGGAATAGCGGGGTCGAGAGCGGCTCTATTAAGGTTAAACGTTTTATTCTTACCTATCGTTTTAATTGCAATCGTACTGCTTTCTTTATTGAATGTGAACTTAATGGAAATAGATAATTTACTACCGGCTTTTCAAACGGACGTCAGTCAATATGCTGTAGGAGTTAAAAATTCTATTTTCACATTTATCGGATTTGAGGTAGCTCTGTTTTATGCCGTGATGTTGAACGATAAGACAGCGAAAAAAGCGCCAATGGCAGTTGCAAAAGCGGTGATAGTAAACGTTTTGTCATACATTTTAATTTATGTAACTTGTATTAGTGTTTTTTCGTATATGACAACACGTGGATTGACATTTCCAACAATTGAACTAGGGAAAGAAATTGAAATTGGTGGAGGATTTTTAGAGAGATTTGATGCGATTTTTTTTACCACTTGGATTATTACTATTTATAACACTACAGCAATGTATTATGACGTCGCATCTTTATTGTTTTGTGCTATGTTTCCAAAAGTGAAGAAACACGTATTTATTTTTGTGAGTGCTCCTATTATTTTTATGGTGAATATGATACCTGGCAATTCGAATGATTTATCAAGTTATGGGACTTATTTAGCTTGGATAGATATGGGGTTTGTTGTGTCAGCACCTTTGCTAGTTTTTATTGTATATAAAATAAAAAGAAGGAATGGTGGAAATGAAACACCTTCTTAAAATTATAATAATTATGTTTTTAGCTGGATCTATTAGTGGGTGCTCTGAGCTGGAGGAGATAGAAGAAAGGGGATTTGTAGTAGGGGCGGCTTACGATATCGTGAAGGAAAAACAATCGAATCCAATTATGAAAGGGACGTATCAGATGGTGCTCCCAAGTAAATTGTCGCAACAAGGTGGACAAGGGGATGGAGATAGCGAAAATTATATTAATGTTAGTGCGAAAGCAGATAGTGTCTTTGAGCAAATACGAATTATCGCTAAAAAAATTAGTCGCTCATTATTCTTTCCGCATATACAAGTGATAATTTTTTCTAAAGATTTACTAGCGAATCCATATGTTTTACAAAATACGTTAGATGTATATATTCGCGATCATGAAATGAGAAGAAATATTCGTTTGTTCGTTTCTAAGAAAAATGCAGAAGCTATTTTAAAGCAGAGTGCCAAGCCTGAAAATTTGCCAGCGCAGTATATCGATATGTTAGCTGAACATCCTCCGAAAAATGCCCAAATGATTGAGGCTGCAAGAATTGGTGAAGTACAGGAAAAGATGATTTCTAACCAGAGTTTCGTATTACCTATTCTCGAACTAACAAAACAAGGGGTACAAATGAACGGAGCGGCGTTGTTTCGCGGGAAGGATAATAAGTGTGTAGGCATTTTGAATGGGGAAGAAACGTTAGGAATGAATTATATAATAGGTAAAAAAATTGGAGGTTTTTTTACTATCCGTAAAAAGAATCAACTTATTACATATGAAATTCATAAGCTGCATCGAAAAATTAAAGTATCTACAACGGATGCTACAAAACCAAAGTTTAATATTCACTTATCTCTGGAAGGTACATTGGCCGAGTTGCACTTTAGTGATCATAAAAAGGTTTTGAATGAAAAGCGTTTAGAGAAGGATATTTCGGAGGAAATGGAGAAACGCATCCAAAAATCGATTAAGCTTGTTCAAAAAAAATATAAGGTAGATGTATTAGCATTAGGGGAAGTATATAAGCGACATAATTATAAAGAGTGGAAGAAGATAGATAAGAATTGGGATCAAGGTGAAAAATACTTTAGTAATGCTGAAATTACTGTTCATGTTCATCCAACGATTGCACATTCAGGTTCAGCTTTACCGAAGAGAGTGAAATAAGGTGATGTAAGTTGTTTACTGGATTGGGAATTAGTTGCACGATATTAATGGCGGTTCTTCCGGGAGCCATATACTTCATTCATAAAAAAATTACAACGTATGGAGCGCAGCCGTGGAAAGAAAAAAAGAAACCTGAATAATTTCAGGTTTCTTTTGCGCAAAGCATATGTGAAGGGGGATACCTTCTATGTATGCTTTGTTTTTTATACAAGTCCTAACCAATGTACCAATTGTGTAGAGAGGAATGTAACAACAATGGCAATAACAGTAGGGATTGCGAACGATAAGAATGTCCATTTTGCACTTTTTGTTTCTTTATATATGTTAACTAGTGTTGTTCCACATGGGAAATGAAGAAGAGAGAACAACATTGTGTTTAACGCGGTTAACCAAGTCCAACCGTGTTCTAAGAATAGATTTTTAATTTGATTAAAATCATCTATTTCAGTTAAAGCACCAGTTGATAAGTAAGACATTAATAAAATCGGAATAACAATTTCATTAGCTGGTAGTCCAAGAATAAACGCTGCTAGAATAAATCCGTCAAGTCCTAACATTTTAGCAAATGGATCTAGGAAGTTTACAAAATACATAAGTAAGCTTGTGTCACCGATGAAAATATTAGCAAGTAACCAAGTTAATGCAGCTGCAGGGGCAGCTACAACTACAGCTCGTTTTAAAACATATATTGATTTATCGAGTGTTGCGCGTACAATTGTATTCCAAACTTTTGGCTTACGGTACGGTGGTAACTCAAGTGTGTAGTGAGTCGGAACACCTTTTAAAGCTGTTTTTGATAGTACCCAAGAAACGGTTAATGTCATAATGACACCAATTACAACCATTCCAACTACAACGCCAGCAGTAACAAGTGTTTGCATACTACCTGTATAACCAGCAGCCATAAATAATGAAGCCATTAAAATTAACATAGGCCAGCGACCGTTACAAGGAACGAAGTTGTTTGTTAAGATTGCAAGCATACGTTCACGTGGTGATTCAATAATACGTGTTGACATGATGGCAGCTGCATTACAACCGAATCCCATTGCCATTGTTAAAGATTGCTTGCCATGTGCACCAGATCGTTTGAATAAGCGGTCCATGTTAAATGCGACACGTGGTAAATATCCGTAGTTTTCTAATAGCGCGAACATAGGGAAAAAGATTGCCATAGGTGGTAACATAACGCTAATAACAGCACCGATACCGCGGAATAAACCAAGTATTAAAATGCCATTTAGCCATTCTGGTGCATGCATTGCTTGGAACCAAGATGTTAAATATCCTTCTACCCAGCCAAAGAACTTAGCGATCATATCAGAAGGTACGTTAGCGCCTGCAATTGTAAGATAAAAAATAATAGATAAAATACCGAGCATAATTGGGAATCCCCAGATTGGAGATGTGAAAATTTTATCTAGTTTTTCAGAACGATACAATTTATCGGTATTTGTATATTGAACAGCTTCTTTACATATACTTGCGGAGGTTCGATAAATATCTCCGACAATATCATCTCGTATATCTTCTTTTGAAAGTGTTTGTGCATGTTGAACAATATAGTCCAGTGGAAGAGCTTTACTGGCTGAGTGAGATTCCATTGATTATAACCTCCCTTACAAGTGGTTCGTTATGGTGTTTTTGAAGTGTAGTTAAGAAATTCTTATCTCCATCTAATATACGTAATGCAATCCAACGTGCTGGATACGTATCACCGAATACTTTATAAATTTGTGGTTCTAATTCCTGAATCATATTTTCGATTTTATCGTTATAAGTAATTTTAATTGGTGTTGGAATTAGTTTTTTATTTGCTACTTTAGCGATGACATTTAGCAAATGACCAATGCCTACTCGGTTGCGAGCAGAAATCTTCACTACAGGTACACCGAGTGATTTTGCTAATTTCTTTTCGTCAATAATGATTCCTTTTTTCTCCGCTTCATCAATTAAGTTAATACAAATGACCACATCGTTTGTCATTTCCATCACTTGGAGTGCTAAATTTAAATTTCTCTCCATTGCAGTTGCATCTATAACAACTACAGTTACTTCTGGTTTTTCAAATATAATATAATCTCGTGCTACTTCTTCATCTGCCGAATTTGAATACAGTGAGTAAGTTCCAGGTAAATCTATTATTGTATATATATTTCCGCCATGCTTATATTCCCCTTCAGCCTTTAAAACAGTTTTCCCCGTCCAGTTTCCAGTATGTTGTTTTAAGCCTGTTAAAGTATTAAATAATGTACTTTTCCCGGTATTCGGGTTACCAGCTAACGCAATGCGATGGTTACTCATCTGAAATCATCTCCTATTAATACCCCGAAAATAAGGGAGCTTTCTTCACTACGCAGTGCAATAGTTGTGTTGCTTACTTGATAAGCGACTGGGTCTCCAAGTGGGCTGCGTTGTAATACTTTAATTGTCGCTCCAGGAAAAAAGCCTAAATCTAATAAGCGTCGTTTCATAGTTCCTTCTAATTGTATCTTCTCAATTTGTACAAATTCCCCTGTTCTGAATTCGGAAAGGGGTTTAGTATTAGCCGATACCATAAAAGTTACCTCATCTCTATATTTTTAGTTTTAGTTTAAAAAGTTTCCTTAGGTAAACTTTTTGATACTAATATAGTAGACTACATTTAATGATGCTGTCAATTAGTACTTTAAAAATATTCAAATATTTTTAGAATTGTTCCAATTTATTTAGTTGTACCGAAAAATATTACTGGAATTCTTCTTAATGTAAATGAAGTAAGAGTGTGAAAGTTAAAAAATATAAAGGAATTGTAAATATAGTTTTAATCTAAAGGGCAAAATAAAGAAAAATATTTACATTGAATTTACATTGTTAAGATTAAATTTACAATACTGCGTGTTTAGTGTGGGTTTTGTTGGCTTTTTAAACTGTAAATGTTGGAATGTCTAGCTTTTATGGGATGTTACCTCCATTTACTTAAACTTAAAAATTGCTTAACACTCACATAATATTGTTGTCCTACAATGAATTTGTGTTCGAAAGAAGATGAATTCGAAAAGTGATAATCCAAATGGGGGTACAAGACATGATTATGAAAAAGGGTATTAAATTTTCTTTAGCGGCTTTAGTTGTTGCAGGTGCATTAGTTGGATGTGGAAAAACAGAAAGTACGGATAATAAGGAAGCTGCTAAAGGTAGCGATGCAAAACAAGAATTATCAGGTACGATTGCAGCGGCTGGCTCTACAGCTCTTCAACCTCTTGCGGAGGAAGCTGGAAAGAAATTCATGGAGGAAAATTCAAAAGTTTCTATTCAAGTTCAAGGTGGCGGTAGTGGAACTGGGATTAACCAAGTAGCATCTGGTGCAGTACAAATTGGTAATTCGGATGTTCCGGCTTCAGATAAAATAAAAGATGCTGAAAAAGCGAAAGAATTAGTAGATAACAAGGTAGCGGGTATCGCATTCGCACTTGTCGTAAATAAAGATGTAAAAGTTGATAACTTAACAGCAAAACAAGTACAAGATATCTTCACTGGAAAAGTGACAAACTGGAAAGAGTTAGGCGGAAAAGATGAAAAAATCAATGTAATTAATCGTCCAGCTTCATCTGGTACACGTGCTACATTTGAAAAAACAGTTATGAAAGAAGCTAAAATTAATGATGGAACTGGTACAACACAAGATTCTAACGGTGCAGTAGAGCAAGCGATTAACTCTACTCCAGGTTCAATCAGCTATTTAGCAATGTCTTACATGGTTGGCGATAAAAAAGGTGCATTGCAAACTGTGAAAATTGATGGTGCTGAACCGAAAGTTGAAAACATCTCTGCTGGTAAATATCCATTCTGGTCTTATGAGTACATGGTAACTAAAGGTGAGGCGAAAGAAGCGACAAAAGCTTACATTGACTATGTAAAAGGTAAAGATTTCGAAAAACAAGTAGAAGATATGGGTTACATCCCAATGTCTAAATTAAATAAGTAATAAAATTTTATGGGGCTGGCTGCAAGGCCAGTCCTGTTCATTTCAATCTATGAAGTGGGGTCTGTCCTGTGATGAAGGGGAAAAAACAAATTAATTACGTAAAGAGTGAATATATAGGTAGATCACTTGTTACGTTTTGCGGTATCTTTATTGTTTTTATTACATTAGCTATTATTGCGTTTATTTGCGGCAAAGGAATTCAATCTTTCACGCAAAGTGGTATCTCGTTTTCTGAGGTGTTAACTTCGACAAAATGGAATCCAAATGCTGATCAAGGTACGTATGGTGCTGTCATCTTTATTGTCGGTTCGACGCTTGTGTCGTTAGGTGCTGTTGTCATTAGTGCACCAATTGCTATAGCTCTTGCTATATTCATGAATTTAATTTCGCCGAAGTTTGGGAATAAAGTATTAAAGCCTGTTTTAGAATTATTAGTTGGTATTCCATCAGTTGTATACGGATTATTAGGGGTTACGATCTTGGTTCCTCTATTACGGGATTCGTTCGGTGGAGTGGGATTTAGTTTAATTGCGGGTATTATTGTCCTGAGTATTATGATTTTACCTACTATTGCTAGTATTGCCTCTGATGCAATACGCTCTGTTCCGTTTGATTACTTGGAAGCTTCTTACGGTCTAGGGTCGACGAAATGGCAAGCGATTAGCCGAGTTATTGTTCCTGCTGCAAAACAAGGGATTTTAACAGGTATAGTTTTAGGATTAGCGCGTGCTTTTGGTGAAGCGTTAGCGGTTCAAATGGTAATCGGGAACACGATTAAATTACCGGAAGGAATATATAGTCCAACAGCAACGTTAACGGGTATTCTGACAATGGATATGACGAATACATTGAACGGAACAGCTTGGAACAATGCGCTATGGACGTTAGCAATGATTTTACTTGTTATTTCATTCCTGTTTATTTTAGTAATTCGAGCGATTGGTCAAAGAGGTGAGCGATAATAATGAATGCAAGAACGGTAAATAAAGTTTGGACAGGTATCTTTTATGCGGTTGCAGCTTTAGTTGTAGCTTTGCTGGCTTTTTTAATGTACGAAATTCTACAAAAGGGATGGGGATTTTGGGATCCTAGTTTCTTATTCGGAGAACCGAGTAATACAAGAGCTGGTGGTGGCATTGGTCCGCAGTTATTCAATTCCTTCTACATGCTTGTTATAACGCTTATTATATCTATTCCTCTTGGATTAGGAGCTGGAATATATTTAGCGGAGTATGCAAAACAAGGTCGTTTTTTAAGTTTTGTTCGTTTATGTATTGAAACAATGGCGTCTTTACCTTCTATTGTTGTTGGATTATTTGGTTTGTTAGTATTTGTTACAATGACAGGCTGGGGATACACAGTAATGGGTGGGGCTCTTGCTTTAACTATTTTGAATTTGCCTGGTTTAACACGTGTTTGTGAAAATGCGATTTCTGAAGTTCCTCATAATGTAAAAGAGGCGAGTCTTGGACTAGGTGCAACGAAATGGCAAACAATTGCCCGCATCATTATCCCGTCTTCGTTACCACAAATCATTACAGGTATTATTTTAGCGGCAGGCCGTATATTCGGTGAAGCTGCGGCGTTAATTTATACAGCGGGTTTAACATCACCTATTTTAAATTCAGCAGCGGACTTCTCGAGCCCCTCGCATCCTTTAAATCCATTTAGACCAGCTGAAACGTTAGCTGTTCACATTTGGAAATTAAACTCTGAAGGGATTATCCCGGATGCGAAGTTAATTGCAACAAAATCTGCAGCGGTATTAATTATTATGGTATTACTCTTTAATATCATTTCTCGTTTCGTAGCATCTGTATTACACAAGCGTTTTACAGGAGCGAAAAAAAGTCGTAAAACGACGAAGAAGGTAAAAGCGGCATAAATGTCCGTAAAAGAACTCTCTGTTTATAAACAGGGAGTTTTTTTACGGACATTTATTAAAATCATTAACGGTAAGAGGGAGTGAATCGACAGTTGTTGGGGGAGTCTCCTATGATATTGAGTGGAAACTGATAGGTTTTTTGTTGGAACAAGAGCACAGTGTGATATTAGATAGTCCATGTCTCTATGAAGGGATGGTTAAAAAAGGAATAGATTTATGTCAGAAACATGGTGCTACATATAAATATATTGAATGTTATCTTAATAATATAGAAGAAATTAATCGTAGGTTACAAACGCGTGAACGTAAGATAAGTCAAATTACAAAAGTAGAATCAGAGGTAGCATTTAAAAAATGTCTGGCTGGCAGTAAAAGGCCTTTACATGGTGAATATCTTATTGTGGATTCTGGAGAGCCGCTAGAGAAGTATGGTAAAAAAGTGATGGATTATATTATGGATAGATAGAGGGATAAAAAAGGCGTTATCTTCATAATTGAAGATAACGCCTTTTGGTTTAAATATCAGGTGTTTCTGTAGAAGTGCTTATTTTTCTACGAGAGCGTCTTTTTCTCCCGATTTTATCTAATAGTTCATACATAACGGGAACGACTACTAATGTAAGAACGGTTGAGACTGCCAAACCACCGATTACAACGACGGCCAGACTTTTGGATACCATACTTCCTGCTTGAGATTGACCGAATAGGAGCGGTAGCATAGCGACGATTGTTGTTATAGCTGTCATAATAATTGGGCGTAATCTAGTAGATCCTGCTTCTAGTAAGGCTTCTCTTGTTTCCATACCGTTTTCCCGATTTTGTTGCACTCTTTCTATTAATACAATAGCATTTGTAACGACAATCCCGATTAACATTAATGCGCCGATTAATGAATTTACGTCAACAGGTGTTCTTGAAATGATTAATCCTAAAATACCGCCGACAGCAGCTAATGGTAAAGAGAATAAAATCGCGAAAGGAGCACGTGCTTGCCCGAATGTGATAACCATAATTAAATATACAATCCCGATTGCAATCCCCATAATTTTAAATAAATCAGTGAAGTTCTCTTGCATAGATTCAGTAGCACCTGCGATATTTACTTTTGCCCCGTTAGGTAAATCTAAGTCAGCTATCGCTTTGTTTACTTCAGCGCTTACTTTACTTAAATCTTCACTTGAAGCTTCTGCAGTAATTTGAATCGTTTCTTTCCCATCTTTATGGAAGATTTCCGTTTGAAGTTGTTTTTCTGAAATAGTTGCAATGTCTTTTAAAGGAATTGGTCCGTTAATAGGTGATAGTATGTTTGTGTTTAAAATATCTTCTTGTTTGTTAATGGATGCCTTTTTATGTTCTATCATAATAGTTGTTTTTTCATTATTGATTGAGATTTCCCCAATAGGAGATTTCTTCATAAGGAATGATACTTGTTGTGCTGCTACTTCTGGTGTTAAACCTAGTTGCTCAGCCTTTGTTTGATCGATATGAATTTGCCATTCTTTTTTAGATTCTTCTATATTTGTTTTTACTTTAGAGAGATCGTCCATACCTTTTAGTTTTGTTTCGACGATGTTAGCGGCCTTTTTTAAATTTGTTTCGTTAGTAGCGGTTACGTTAAATTGTAAGTTGTTTCCGCCTCCAGAGTCAGAGTAACTCGTTTTTATATAATCAAGTTCAGCTGGTTCAAAAGTATTATGATCCTTTTTTAATTCTTTAATATATTGGTCGATATTAGATCCTTTTTTAAAGACTACAAATATAGTTGCAAGATTGTTTTGAGTTGTCTGTCCCCATTGTGCATCTTCTGCGCTAGATCCCATTCGCAAAATAACATCTGTTACATCAGAATTAGAGAGGAGTTTCTTTTCGAAATCAAAGGCTTTTTGTTTTTTAGCTTCAGAATCATAATCACCTGGAAATGTCATGTTAACGGAAAGCATTGTATCGTCTTCAGACTTTATGTTAGCTTTCGGAAGTAGTATGTAGGCTGCAATCGATCCTGCAAATAATAAAAAAGAAGTGAGTAGAATGATAAACTTATGAGAAAGAGCCCACTTTAATGTAGTGACATATCGCGGTGAAGAATGTGAATTGCGACGTTTTGTTTTTTTGAGCAGTAAAAAAGCCATAAGTGGAACGACTGTTAATGCCACAATTAAGGAAGAAAGTATAGAATACACAACTGCTAACACCATAGGTAACATTAGTTTTCCGATTACTCCCGATACGAGACCGATAGGTAAAAAAACGGCGACTGTCGTTAAAGTAGAAGAGGTAATTGCGACGGCGACCTCTTTTGTTGCATCGAGAATAATATCTTTAGAGAAAGATTCTTTTTGTAAACGACGGAAAATATTCTCGATGACAACGATACTATCATCGACGAGACGTCCAACTGCAACGGCTAAGCCACCAAGAGTTAGAATGTTAAGTGTGATGTTAGATTGATGGAGTAAAAATAGTGTTAATAAAATAGATAATGGAATACTAACGACAGCGATGAGTGTTGTTCGGAAGCTGCGTAAAAAGATTAAGATAATGAGAGTTGCAGCAATTGCCCCAAGGATTACTTCTTTTCCCATACTAGTAACAGCATTTTCAACTTGCTCATGAGTTGAAGCTAAAAGTTTAATAGAGAATTGATCTTTATATTGCTTGCTTATATCTTTAATCTTTTTATCAATCTCTTTTCCGATTGCAACCGCATTTTTACTCGGCTCTTTCATGATGATTAATCCTGTTCCTTCTTCCCCGTTTATGTGCGAGATTGTATCGTAATGTTGTTTTAATTCAATTTGAGCAACATCTTGTAATTTTACTTGAGGTGTAACGGTGATATTTTTTATGTCATTTACATTTTTTATATCCCCGATGACACGAAGATTGTATTCTGCCTTATTAACGGTAATTGCTCCGGCTGGAGTGGAAGTTTCTTTTCCTTGTAAAACTGTTAATACTTGCTGTGATGTTACGTTTTTATCTTTTAGTTGGTTAGGATCAAGTACGATGGATAATTCGGAAGTTGATTTTCCGAAAAACATAACATTGGCAACACCATCAATGCTTTCGAGTTGTGGTACGATTTCTTTCTCAATTTGTTTTTCGTCAGCTTTTGAAAATCCGTTTTGTTTCTGGATGGTAATTTGAGCGAGTGGAATCATAGAAGTGTTTAATTGGCTAACAACAGGTTTAGTTACATCTTTAGGTAATTTAATCGTATTAATTGTTTTTTCGACTTCGCGTGCCGCGTCTTTCATATTTGCCTTGGATGTATATGCAATGTCGATGCGTGATAATCCCTCATGTGTGGAAGAAGTGATGCCATCGATATGTTCTAAATTACGAAATTGTTTTTCAAGGGGGTCAGTTACGTCCTTGGTCATCGTTTCAGCATCGAGCCCTTGAGATAATGTCGTAACAGTTATTGCAGGGTTATCGATGCTTGGTAAAAATTCCATAGGTAATTTAGAGCCGGAATAAACACCGAGTATGGAAATGAGAAAAACCATGATAATAATAGCGGCTCGGTTTTTTAATGAAAATTTTGTTAACCTATCCATAAAATAATTCCTCCATTAGTTTATTTATAGTTTTGTGGGCACTTTCTTACTATATAACAAAAATTGGATATCTTTCATTAATTAAATGTAAAAAAATTCTAACAATAATCTTAATTTAATATTTCGAGGGGAAGTTTGTTATTTGTGGAAGCAAAATTCCTGATTGGAGAGAAAAATCAGGAATTAAAGTTTTGCTCTAGTATAGTGGCCACGTTTTTTGTTACTCTACATTTAAATGATTATTTGTCCTTCTTAAGCAGAACTATGGTAATTATAAAATAAAAAAAGAAGAAGACTAAAGGTTAGGAAGTTATTGTGAAATACTGCCTGGTTGATGATAGTGTATAGTAACTTGTATACAATCAAAATGAATGTTTTAGTAGAAAGGATAAGGGTTCTTTCTATAGAAGAAAGTAGGATAGATAACTTTTTGTATTTTTTTATAAAAAATACTTGTTATTTAAAAACCATGATGGTATATTAATAAACGTCGCTGATGCGGAAACGCAGAAAACGACAAAAAAGAAATTCAAAACATAGTTGACATCGAAAAATGAAGATGTTAATATGATGAAGTCGCTTTTGAAGCGGCAGACAAGTTCTTTGAAAACTGAACGAAACAAACAACGTGAACGTCAATTTTTATTTTTAGATGCTAGACAAACTAACTTTATTGGAGAGTTTGATCCTGGCTCAGGATGAACGCTGGCGGCGTGCCTAATACATGCAAGTCGAGCGAATGGATTAAGAGCTTGCTCTTATGAAGTTAGCGGCGGACGGGTGAGTAACACGTGGGTAACCTACCCATAAGACTGGGATAACTCCGGGAAACCGGGGCTAATACCGGATAATATTTTGAACTGCATAGTTCGAAATTGAAAGGCGGCTTCGGCTGTCACTTATGGATGGACCCGCGTCGCATTAGCTAGTTGGTGAGGTAACGGCTCACCAAGGCGACGATGCGTAGCCGACCTGAGAGGGTGATCGGCCACACTGGGACTGAGACACGGCCCAGACTCCTACGGGAGGCAGCAGTAGGGAACCTTCCGCAATGGACGAAAGTCTGACGGAGCAACGCCGCGTGAGTGATGAAGGCTTTCGGGTCGTAAAACTCTGTTGTTAGGGAAGAACAAGTGCTAGTTGAATAAGCTGGCACCTTGACGGTACCTAACCAGAAAGCCACGGCTAACTACGTGCCAGCAGCCGCGGTAATACGTAGGTGGCAAGCGTTATCCGGAATTATTGGGCGTAAAGCGCGCGCAGGTGGTTTCTTAAGTCTGATGTGAAAGCCCACGGCTCAACCGTGGAGGGTCATTGGAAACTGGGAGACTTGAGTGCAGAAGAGGAAAGTGGAATTCCATGTGTAGCGGTGAAATGCGTA
This sequence comes from Bacillus mycoides, assembly GCF_000832605.1. Taxonomy (GTDB): domain Bacteria; phylum Bacillota; class Bacilli; order Bacillales; family Bacillaceae_G; genus Bacillus_A; species Bacillus_A mycoides. The sequence continues at coordinate 5,005,183 of NZ_CP009692.1, read as the reverse complement.
GAGATATGGAGGAACACCAGTGGCGAAGGCGACTTTCTGGTCTGTAACTGACACTGAGGCGCGAAAGCGTGGGGAGCAAACAGGATTAGATACCCTGGTAGTCCACGCCGTAAACGATGAGTGCTAAGTGTTAGAGGGTTTCCGCCCTTTAGTGCTGAAGTTAACGCATTAAGCACTCCGCCTGGGGAGTACGGCCGCAAGGCTGAAACTCAAAGGAATTGACGGGGGCCCGCACAAGCGGTGGAGCATGTGGTTTAATTCGAAGCAACGCGAAGAACCTTACCAGGTCTTGACATCCTCTGAAAACTCTAGAGATAGAGCTTCTCCTTCGGGAGCAGAGTGACAGGTGGTGCATGGTTGTCGTCAGCTCGTGTCGTGAGATGTTGGGTTAAGTCCCGCAACGAGCGCAACCCTTGATCTTAGTTGCCATCATTAAGTTGGGCACTCTAAGGTGACTGCCGGTGACAAACCGGAGGAAGGTGGGGATGACGTCAAATCATCATGCCCCTTATGACCTGGGCTACACACGTGCTACAATGGACGGTACAAAGAGCTGCAAGACCGCGAGGTGGAGCTAATCTCATAAAACCGTTCTCAGTTCGGATTGTAGGCTGCAACTCGCCTACATGAAGCTGGAATCGCTAGTAATCGCGGATCAGCATGCCGCGGTGAATACGTTCCCGGGCCTTGTACACACCGCCCGTCACACCACGAGAGTTTGTAACACCCGAAGTCGGTGGGGTAACCTTTATGGAGCCAGCCGCCTAAGGTGGGACAGATGATTGGGGTGAAGTCGTAACAAGGTAGCCGTATCGGAAGGTGCGGCTGGATCACCTCCTTTCTATGGAGAATTGATGAACGCAGTTCATCAATAAACGTTGACTTGTTTTGTTTCGTTCAGTTTTGAGAGAACTATCTCTCAAGTTTAAATGTATGTTCTTTGAAAACTAGATAACAGTGTAGCTCATATTTTTTTAATTTTAGTTTGGTTAAGTTAGAAAGGGCGCACGGTGGATGCCTTGACACTAGGAGTCGATGAAGGACGGGACTAACGCCGATATGCTTCGGGGAGCTGTAAGTAAGCTTTGATCCGAAGATTTCCGAATGGGGAAACCCACTATACGTAATGGTATGGTATCCTTACCTGAATACATAGGGTATGGAAGACAGACCCAGGGAACTGAAACATCTAAGTACCTGGAGGAAGAGAAAGCAAATGCGATTTCCTGAGTAGCGGCGAGCGAAACGGAATCTAGCCCAAACCAAGAGGCTTGCCTCTTGGGGTTGTAGGACATTCTATACGGAGTTACAAAGGAACGAGGTAGACGAAGCGACCTGGAAAGGTCCGTCACAGAGGGTAATAACCCCGTAGTCGAAACTTCGTTCTCTCTTGAATGTATCCTGAGTACGGCGGAACACGTGAAATTCCGTCGGAATCTGGGAGGACCATCTCCCAAGGCTAAATACTCCCTAGTGATCGATAGTGAACCAGTACCGTGAGGGAAAGGTGAAAAGCACCCCGGAAGGGGAGTGAAAGAGATCCTGAAACCGTGTGCCTACAAATAGTCAGAGCCCGTTAATGGGTGATGGCGTGCCTTTTGTAGAATGAACCGGCGAGTTACGATCCCGTGCAAGGTTAAGCTGAAGAGGCGGAGCCGCAGCGAAAGCGAGTCTGAATAGGGCGTTTAGTACGTGGTCGTAGACCCGAAACCAGGTGATCTACCCATGTCCAGGGTGAAGTTCAGGTAACACTGAATGGAGGCCCGAACCCACGCACGTTGAAAAGTGCGGGGATGAGGTGTGGGTAGCGGAGAAATTCCAATCGAACCTGGAGATAGCTGGTTCTCCCCGAAATAGCTTTAGGGCTAGCCTTAAGTGTAAGAGTCTTGGAGGTAGAGCACTGATTGAACTAGGGGTCCTCATCGGATTACCGAATTCAGTCAAACTCCGAATGCCAATGACTTATCCTTAGGAGTCAGACTGCGAGTGATAAGATCCGTAGTCAAGAGGGAAACAGCCCAGATCGCCAGCTAAGGTCCCAAAGTGTGTATTAAGTGGAAAAGGATGTGGAGTTGCTTAGACAACTAGGATGTTGGCTCAGAAGCAGCCACCATTTAAAGAGTGCGTAATAGCTCACTAGTCGAGTGACTCTGCGCCGAAAATGTACCGGGGCTAAATACACCACCGAAGCTGCGAATTGATACCAATGGTATCAGTGGTAGGGGAGCGTTCTAAGTGCAGTGAAGTCAGACCGGAAGGACTGGTGGAGCGCTTAGAAGTGAGAATGCCGGTATGAGTAGCGAAAGACGGGTGAGAATCCCGTCCACCGAATGCCTAAGGTTTCCTGAGGAAGGCTCGTCCGCTCAGGGTTAGTCAGGACCTAAGCCGAGGCCGACAGGCGTAGGCGATGGACAACAGGTTGATATTCCTGTACCACCTCTTTATCGTTTGAGCAATGGAGGGACGCAGAAGGATAGAAGAAGCGTGCGATTGGTTGTGCACGTCCAAGCAGTTAGGCTGATAAGTAGGCAAATCCGCTTATCGTGAAGGCTGAGCTGTGATGGGGAAGCTCCTTATGGAGCGAAGTCTTTGATTCCCCGCTGCCAAGAAAAGCTTCTAGCGAGATAAAAGGTGCCTGTACCGCAAACCGACACAGGTAGGCGAGGAGAGAATCCTAAGGTGTGCGAGAGAACTCTGGTTAAGGAACTCGGCAAAATGACCCCGTAACTTCGGGAGAAGGGGTGCTTTCTTAACGGAAAGCCGCAGTGAATAGGCCCAAGCGACTGTTTAGCAAAAACACAGGTCTCTGCGAAGCCGTAAGGCGAAGTATAGGGGCTGACACCTGCCCGGTGCTGGAAGGTTAAGGAGAGGGGTTAGCGTAAGCGAAGCTCTGAACTGAAGCCCCAGTAAACGGCGGCCGTAACTATAACGGTCCTAAGGTAGCGAAATTCCTTGTCGGGTAAGTTCCGACCCGCACGAAAGGTGTAACGATTTGGGCACTGTCTCAACCAGAGACTCGGTGAAATTATAGTACCTGTGAAGATGCAGGTTACCCGCGACAGGACGGAAAGACCCCGTGGAGCTTTACTGTAGCCTGATATTGAATTTTGGTACAGTTTGTACAGGATAGGCGGGAGCCATTGAAACCGGAGCGCTAGCTTCGGTGGAGGCGCTGGTGGGATACCGCCCTGACTGTATTGAAATTCTAACCTACGGGTCTTATCGACCCGGGAGACAGTGTCAGGTGGGCAGTTTGACTGGGGCGGTCGCCTCCTAAAGTGTAACGGAGGCGCCCAAAGGTTCCCTCAGAATGGTTGGAAATCATTCGTAGAGTGCAAAGGCATAAGGGAGCTTGACTGCGAGACCTACAAGTCGAGCAGGGACGAAAGTCGGGCTTAGTGATCCGGTGGTTCCGCATGGAAGGGCCATCGCTCAACGGATAAAAGCTACCCCGGGGATAACAGGCTTATCTCCCCCAAGAGTCCACATCGACGGGGAGGTTTGGCACCTCGATGTCGGCTCATCGCATCCTGGGGCTGTAGTCGGTCCCAAGGGTTGGGCTGTTCGCCCATTAAAGCGGTACGCGAGCTGGGTTCAGAACGTCGTGAGACAGTTCGGTCCCTATCCGTCGTGGGCGCAGGAAATTTGAGAGGAGCTGTCCTTAGTACGAGAGGACCGGGATGGACGCACCGCTGGTGTACCAGTTGTTCTGCCAAGGGCATAGCTGGGTAGCTATGTGCGGAAGGGATAAGTGCTGAAAGCATCTAAGCATGAAGCCCCCCTCAAGATGAGATTTCCCATAGCGTAAGCTAGTAAGATCCCTGAAAGATGATCAGGTTGATAGGTTCGAGGTGGAAGCATGGTGACATGTGGAGCTGACGAATACTAATAGATCGAGGACTTAACCATATAATATGAAGCAACGTTATCTAGTTTTGAGAGAATATAAAAAACTTATTGACTTTCTAAGTGAATCAAGTATAATAATGTTTGTCTCAATCGAATATAGTCTGGTAATGATGGCAGAGAGGTCACACCCGTTCCCATACCGAACACGGAAGTTAAGCTCTCTAGCGCCAATGGTAGTTGGGACCTTGTCCCTGCGAGAGTAGGACGTTGCCAGGCAAAATGGAGGATTAGCTCAGCTGGGAGAGCACCTGCCTTACAAGCAGGGGGTCGGCGGTTCGATCCCGTCATCCTCCACCATATATGTCGGAGGGGTAGCGAAGTGGCTAAACGCGGCGGACTGTAAATCCGCTCCTTCGGGTTCGGCAGTTCGAATCTGCCCCCCTCCACCATTTCTTAATTATTGGGCTATAGCCAAGCGGTAAGGCAACGGACTTTGACTCCGTCATGCGCTGGTTCGAATCCAGCTAGCCCAGCCATTAAGAGCCATTAGCTCAGTTGGTAGAGCATCTGACTTTTAATCAGAGGGTCGAAGGTTCGAATCCTTCATGGCTCACCATTTTCTTAAAAAATATGCGGGTGTGGCGGAATTGGCAGACGCACTAGACTTAGGATCTAGCGCCTTTGGCGTGGGGGTTCGACTCCCTTCACCCGCACTTTTAATAAAATAACTCAAACATGTCTTGCGGAAGTAGTTCAGTGGTAGAATACAACCTTGCCAAGGTTGGGGTCGCGGGTTCGAATCCCGTCTTCCGCTCCAATTTTCAGTATGACATGCCGGGGTGGCGGAACAGGCAGACGCACAGGACTTAAAATCCTGCGGTGGGTGACCACCGTGCGGGTTCGACCCCCGCCCTCGGCACCATATGCGCCCGTAGCTCAATTGGATAGAGCGTTTGACTACGGATCAAGAGGTTAGGGGTTCGACTCCTCTCGGGCGCGCTTTTATTAACGGGAAGTGGCTCAGCTTGGTAGAGCACCTGGTTTGGGACCAGGGGGTCGCAGGTTCAAATCCTGTCTTCCCGATTTTCCCAAAAACATGGGGCCTTAGCTCAGCTGGGAGAGCGCCTGCCTTGCACGCAGGAGGTCAGCGGTTCGATCCCGCTAGGCTCCACTTTATTTTTTATATGTCGGAGGTATACCCAAGTTCGGCTGAAGGGATCGGTCTTGAAAACCGACAGGCGGCGAGAGTCGCGCGGGGGTTCGAATCCCTCTACCTCCTCCATTTTTTTAAAAAGTGGTTTAGTTACATATAAAAATGAATAAGATATTAATTTTTCCTTCATGGAGGTATACCCAAGTTCGGCTGAAGGGATCGGTCTTGAAAACCGACAGGCGGCGAGAGTCGCGCGGGGGTTCGAATCCCTCTACCTCCTCCATTTATTTTTAAAACATAATATCGTCGCGGGGTGGAGCAGTACGGTAGCTCGTCGGGCTCATAATCCGAAGGTCGCAGGTTCAAATCCTGTCCCCGCAACCAATGGTCCCGTGGTGTAGTGGTTAACATGCCTGCCTGTCACGCAGGAGATCGCCGGTTCGACCCCGGTCGGGACCGCCATTTTATGTTGGCTCGGTAGCTCAGTCGGTAGAGCAGAGGACTGAAAATCCTCGTGTCGGCGGTTCGATTCCGTCCCGAGCCACCATTTTTTTGTTTTTTTTTATGCCGGCTTAGCTCAATTGGTAGAGCAACTGACTTGTAATCAGTAGGTTGGGGGTTCAAGTCCTCTAGCCGGCATCATTTAGGGGCATAGTTTAAAGGTAGAACTGAGGTCTCCAAAACCTCCAGTGTGGGTTCAATTCCTACTGCCCCTGTAAAGTATGGGCCTATAGCTCAGCTGGTTAGAGCGCACGCCTGATAAGCGTGAGGTCGATGGTTCGAGTCCATTTAGGCCCACCATATATATTCCGCAGTAGCTCAGTGGTAGAGCTATCGGCTGTTAACCGATCGGTCGTAGGTTCGAGTCCTACCTGCGGAGCCATGGCCCGTTGGTCAAGTGGTTAAGACACCGCCCTTTCACGGCGGTAACACGGGTTCGAATCCCGTACGGGTCATAAAAAAAGAGTCAGCATATTGCTGACTCTTTTTTATTATGTATAAGCCTCTTTTTATCACCTTATTTTTCTGAAATAAATAAAGGGATTTAGGAAAAGCTATGGTATGTATTAAAAGGAGGAGATGAAAAATGACGCAAGTTAGAGAACTTATGAGTACTCATATCGTACATTGTACACCATTAGACAATGTATATGAGGCAGCTGTAAAAATGAAGGAAGAATCGGTTGGATTGATTCCTGTTATTGAAAATAAACAAGTTGTTGGGCTTGTTACGGATCGAGACTTAGTTGTTCGTGGGATTGCTGAAAAACATCCTGGATCTAATCAAATTACAAATGTAATGACAACAAACATTGTTTCAGTTTCTCCAGATGATTCTATTGAAAAAGCTACAGAATTAATGGCACAATATCAAATTAGACGGTTACCGGTTGTTGAGAGCGGTCAACTTGTTGGGATGCTAGCACTAGGTGATTTAGCTATAAGAAAATCAGCAGATGATCAAGCAGGGTTTGCTTTAAGTGAAATCTCAGAGCATACGGAATAAACTATTTATAAAGATCAGATACATTATTCTAGTATATACGGATTAAACTAATATGTTAGCGTGATGTATCTGAGACATTATATAATAAGTATAGCGTCAATATTTTTGACAGTTTTTTTAAATTTGTCATTCCTGATTTTTAATAAGAGAAAAAATGATATACTGAGAGATATAAGTATTATGATAGATTTTGAATATAACAATATTCATCGTTAATGATGTAATAATGAATTAATATTTCCTACATAGATAAAGTGAAACTTTAATTATTGGGGGGTGTCCATCCCAAAATAATTATTAGTTGAACCAATCGGGCTTTTATGGGCAGTTTTATCTCCTACCTAACTTCCTCGCATTCGCAGAATTTTGAGGTGGGAGTCTTACTGCCCGCAAATAGCGGGATAAAAAGGGAAGGGGAATTATATGAGGGCTGTACAGGGCGATCCAAATTGGAATTTGGTTACAGATACATATATAGAACCAAATGATTTCGCTGAGTTATTTTCTTTGCTTGTACCTTGTCATCCAAAAGGTGAAGGGAAAGAGCGAACTATATTAGTATGGAAAGAAAAAGAATTTTATAAAGAAGAAAATTTAGCGCCATTTATCGTATATGGCATGAATAAAGTAAAGAATTTACCGCAGTTTCATAAAGATGAAATTCCAACTCTAGTACGTATTCTTCGTTTATGTCAAGAGATTGGTTGGTATGAAGAGGCAAATGCTTTTATGATAACCCAAGGGCTAGATGAATTTGTCCGAACTTCATTGGAGTATGAAACATGGGATCTTTTGACGAAAGCAGTTGCTTTAAACTATTTAATTATTAAATATCGTATTGGTGAATTAACAGCTGAGGATGTAGAAATTTGGGATCGAGTTAAATTTAATGAGAAATGTATAACAGATTGCAAACATCTATTATCTCATAAAGAAGTATTGGAATTTACATTCTTTTATATGTGTAAGCGAGCTAAGCTACTGTCAAAAGAGCAATTAAATAGTGATATGATGAGTCTGGCAATGTATTGTAATACTTTTGTGTATGATTTATATACACATGACTTATTACGGAAGTATCGTAAGTGTACAGACTTCCTATCATATTATGGACCTAGTCAAGCGGTTTTAGCTTGTCAAAGAGCTGTACTTTCACAAATTTCCGATCGATTAGACCCTTTAAAGACAACTCATGTAGATGATTATTTATATGTGATGAAAGAAATGATGGAGCATATGACGATAGGGGTAATGGATCGGTATGGTCATTTTATTGGAAAGCTACTATCATATGTACCATTTTTCGAAATGATCCAAGTTCCACAGCATGCATATTACTGTGAAGAATTACTGTATATTTGTAAGGGAATTGAATACAAAGAAGAAATACTACGCAATTATATATTTATACAATTACATGATTGTTTACCATCATTCTTTAAACTATTTCTTAAAAATAAGCGTTATGCAACGATTCATGATATTCTTTTCTATTGGTGCGACGATGAACAAAGAATGAGCTTAGAGAAAAAATATAATCTTAGTTTCATTTATGAAAAATATGCTTGTGGATAAACCATATTTTTCATATTAAAAATTAATATAAATTAAAAAGGATCTCAAGTTTATGTGAGATCCTTTTTTTGTTAGTAAAGCAAGGAGAAAGTACCTAAGATAAGAAATAACATTCCATAAAGGAGAAATTGTGCAGTATAACTTCCTTGTATACCAAAAAAGTATTCATTTTTTCATATAAATTCAATATATATTTCATTGGATTATCTTTGAAAGATTGGTACACAGTGTCTCCTCTTTCTAAGCTTCTTGTTCATGTTTTTGGTTATTAGGAACATGAACGTATCTAGCTATGAATAATAAAACACCTATAAAGAATACAGGAAGTACGGTAGATAAATAAAAACCATTACTAATTATATTTGTTATAAGAGCACTTAAAAGAAAAATTACATTATAAATATGGGCAATTTTTTGTTTTAGCCGCATTTGTAATGCTTCCATAATGATTTCTAAAGCAACAAAAGCAATAATAATAGATAAAAATACAGTGTTCGTATTATAAATGATTAAACAACAGATTAAACCTAAAAAGGCCAGGTATTCAATAAAGAGAGGTATATTGCGTGGCATATAATTTACCTAACTAAATATGGCAGTGGGTTTACTGCATTTGTTTTTTCAAAATTCCATTCCCCATTATGTAATTCAAAATGGAGATGTTGCCCGTATGAATGACCTGTGTTTCCTATATGACCTACTAATTGTCCAGTTTGTACTTGATCACCAGCTTGTACAGTGCGATCCTTCATATGAGCATAAACTGTTGTATATAATTTCCCATTTATTTGATGGGCGATGAACACGACATTGCCGTAGCTAGCCGAATAATAAGATTTCACAACCTTACCTGCAGCAGCAGCTTGAATAGAGACATTTCCTTGTGCTGCTATATCTATACCATAATGCATTTGCTCCCAGCGCATATCAAAAGTGGAGCTGATTTTCCCTTGAGTAGGGAATTTGAAAACTGCTGGAATTGATGCAGGTTGAGCTGTTTTAGCTTGTGGTTGATTTTGCACTACATAGTGTTTTGCTACATATCCGTATCCTGTGCCAAAACGAATTTTATACCAAGTACCTACCGTTTCTACTACTTGTACTTGTGTACCATTTTGTAATGAGCCAAGTAGAGTGCCACTTGTGCTAGCATTGCTACGTACATTTAATTTTGGTGTTGCAACAGTATACGAAGGAGAACCTTGTACTGTTACACCTTTTACTAGAGGTGTGGATCCATTAGATACAAATGTTTTTTGTACGTAACCAATTTGACCGTTATGTAATATTTTGTACCAATCTCCTTGTTCACCTTGAATGGTAATGAATTGACCATTTGGTAATATATCTAGAATAGAAGACTCTGTATTAGGTTCAGAACGAACGTTTAATGCGTTTGCATTTACGATATATTGAGACTTTGGTTGAACATTTTTTTTGAATAGAATTGCATCTTTTTTCATATAGCCTGTTTTGTTGTTAACAGATACTTTATACCAATCTTGAACTGTTTCAAGAATAGTAACCGGGCTATTAAATCGAATGGTATCAACTATTGCACTGTCTGTATGGCTATTTTGATGTAGTGCAACGTTGTCAATTTTTACATATCCAGTTTTTACTGTAGATGGTTGCTTAGCAGCCGCTGTTTGTATACCGGATTCTCCCATAGAAGGAAGTAAAGAAGCAATTGCGATAGTAGTTGCTGTTAAAGCTGTGGCTTTCATATTCATGTAATAAAGACCTCCTCTAGTTGTATAGTTGTAATTTTATTATAGTATAAAGATATAATATATTGGTCGTATTCACATAAATGTAATATGAAATCAATAAAAATAATGTCAGAAGAGAGATTCGTATATAAATATTGTATATATCATTTGTGAGGTCGCATTTATATTTGTTTAACACGTTAAGAATTAATTCTTAATTAAGAAAATTAAAACAGTTGATGATGTCTTATGGCGATGTTATACTGACAGTGATAATTTTATAGTTTGCTAGGAGGGCTGGTGTTGCCAGCTGAGAGTAGGGCCATAAGCCTTTGATCCTTTTTATTACCTGATCTAGATTATGCTAGCGTAGGGAAGCAATTCGGACATTAACAATGAGTCCCCGTTTCTTTGCGTATAGAAACGGGGCTTTTTTATTTGAAAATTTCATATTAACACCACTAGGGGTGCTTTTCGTGCTGAGAGAGGAATAATCCTTAACCCTTACAACACCTGATCTAGATAATACTAGCGAAGGGAAGTGGAACAACGAATAAATTATAATTTTATTTGCTGTAACCACTTCTTATATACAGAAGTGGTTTTTTTATTGAGATAAATAGATATATAGGAAGGGGAATTATTAATGAAATTTTGTGAAAGATTATTTGATACGGTGCAGCCTGTTTGGGAGAAAAGTCATAATCATCCGTTTGTAGTAGGTATGGGGGATGGTACGTTGGAAAAAGATAAATTCCAGTACTATATTATTCAAGATTATTTATATTTGTTAGATTATGCAAAGCTATATGCAATTGGGGTTGTAAAGGCAACGAATCCACAAGTTATGGCAAAATTTGCAGAGCAAATTGATGGGATTTTAAATGGAGAAATGACGATCCATAAACAGTATGCAAATAAACTTGGCATTACTGTAGAGGAGATAGAATCTGCGAAACCATCTGCTAAAAATTTAGCCTATACAAATTACATGATGTCTGTATCTCAAAATGGCACACTTGCAGAATTAATATCAGCTTTACTTCCATGTATGTGGAGCTATTGGGAGATCGGAAAGCGTTTAAATGATATTCCTGGAGCAAGCGATCATGAGTTCTTTGGAGAGTGGATTCAAGGATATTGTTCTGAAGAATACGGTAACCTTTGTATTTGGTTAATAGATTTATTAAATGAAATGGCAGTTGGAAAGTCAGAGAAAGAGCTAGACCGATTAGAGGAGATTTTCTTATATTCCAGCCGATTTGAATATTTATTCTGGGATATGGCTTATCGTAAGGAGATGTGGGGTTTTGAGGAGCAAGAACATACTACAGTTTCATAATGTTTCCTTTCATTATGATGAGAAACCAATCATCAATGAATTAAATGCTTCTATACAAGATAAAGAGTTTGTAAGTATTATCGGGCCGAGTGGATGCGGGAAAAGTACTTTATTTCGCCTTATTACAGGCTTAGAAGAGGCAAGTACTGGACAGATAGAGCTGACAAAAACAAAGAGTCATCCTGTAGGGTATATGCCCCAAAAAGATATGCTCTTGCCGTGGAGGACGATTATTGAGAATGCTGCCCTGCCGCTAGAGTGCCAAGGTGTGCAGAAGAAAGAAGCGCAAGTAAAAGCGAAAGAACTGTTACATAAATTTGGTTTACAAGGGTACGAGAAAAAATATCCGAAAGATTTATCTGGTGGTATGAGGCAACGCGTATCTTTTATCCGAACTTTATTAACAGGCGGGGAGATATTATTGTTAGATGAACCGTTTAGCGCATTGGACGCTTTAACGAAGGCATCTTTGCAAGAATGGTTGTTTGAACAATGGAAAGAGTGGGAAAAAACAATTTTATTTATCACTCATGATGTTGAAGAAGCATTGTTTCTTTCTAATCGAATTTTGGTTGTAGAAAATCAACCGATAGCAACTTTAACTGAGCGAATTGTGCCGCTTGATCGTAACCGAACAAGAAAAGATTTATATAAGCCTGAAGTGTTAGCGCTTAAAGAAGAGCTCCTTAGTATGTTACAAAGGCAGGTACTCGTATGATGAATCGCTTGAAGGAGTTATTACCTGCCCTAATATTAAGTGGAATTTTACTTGCTCTGTGGGAAGTAGGAGCAAGAATTGTAGATGAGATGTACATTTTGCCATCACCTTCTGCAATTGTAATGAAGATATGGGCGCTGAAAGATATATTATTTACGGTTCATTTACCTGCAACGTTGTACGTCGTTTTAATAGGCATTGTTATTTCTATCGTACTGGGCGTAGGGCTAGCAATGTTAATGAATGCGAGTACGTGGATGGAAAGAGCATTTTATCCGTTATTAGTTGCTTCACAAACCATCCCGATTACTGCGCTTGCGCCGCTCTTCGTTTTATGGTTTGGATATACCATCTGGAGTAAGGTTGTTGTTACCGTTTTAATTACGTTTTTCCCAATTGCGGTCAATACGTATGATGGACTGCGCAGTACGAAAAAAGAATGGGAGGAGCTATTAGTTACATATGGTGCAACGAAAAAAGATGTTTTTCTAAAGCTAAAGTTGCCATCTGCTCTTCCTTACTTTTTTTCAGCGTTAAAAATTGCGGTACCACTTAGCGTTATTGGGGCAGCGATTGGTGAATGGCTCGGTGCACAAGCTGGGCTTGGATATTTCAGTAAAAGAATGATGACGCAGTTAGACGGAGCTGGTGTATTTGCACCAATTGTATTGTTATCATTATTAGCAATTTTCTTCGTCATACTTATTTCCATATTGGAAAAGAAATTTATTAGTTGGAGGAAACATTCATGAAATTATTAAAACGCATCTTTGTGTTTACATTATTAGTTGCAATGATTGCAGGATGTTCGAGTAACTCGGCATCAGATAAGAATAAATCAGAAAAAGAAATAACAGTAATGCTTGATTGGTACCCGAATGCGGTACATAGCTTTATTTATACGGCAATTGAAAAAGGATACTTTAAAGAAGAAGGAGTCAAGGTGAATATTAAATTCCCTTCTAATCCGACTGATCCATTAACGCTAGCGGCAGCAGGGAAAGTGACAGTTGGTTTGTATTATCAACCAGATGTTGTCATGGCAAAAGCAAATGAACAAATTCCAGTGAAATCAATTGGAGCTGTCGTACGTTCACCGTTAAATCATGTTGTATCACTGAAATCAGCAGGCATTCAATCGCCAAAAGATTTAGAGGGGAAAACAGTTGGATATTCTGGAACACCTTTAAGTGAGATGTATTTAAAAACGATGGTAAAAGAAGCTGGTGGTAATCCAGATACAGTGAAAGTAGTCGATGTTGGCTTTGATTTAGTACCAGCATTAATTACGAAAAAAGTGGATGCGGTAACAGGGGCATACATTAACCATGAAGTACCTGTTATGCGTCATGAAGGTCATGAACCAGCATACTTTAATCCAGCAGATTATGGTGTACCGAACTATCATGAGCTTGTGTTTGTAACGGGTGATAAAACGTTGAAAAAAGATAAAGAAGCATTGCAAGCCTTTTTACGTGGGGCACAAAAAGGGTATGACTTTATGAAGAAAAAACCCGATGAAGCATTAAATATTTTATTAAATCATCAAGAAAAAGAAAACTTCCCGCTTGTACCAGAAGTTGAAAAAGAAAGTATGAAAATTTTATTAGAGAAGATGGAAACGAAAGATGAGCCATTCTTATCGGATTCAAAAGAGTCATGGGAGAAACAAAACAAATGGTTGAAAGACAAAGGAATGACGAAAGAAATCGTTCCAGCCGATGAATTATTTGAAAACATTTTAAAGTAGGCGAATGAATATGAAAAATGAGCTCCATGTAATCTCAAATGGCCATATGCCATTCGAAGAGTTAGTGAATGTAGCGATGCAAATTGAGAGTGAGATCGATTATTTGCATATTCGTGAGCGTGAGAAAAGTACGAAGGAATTGTATGAAGGTGTGGAAAGTCTTTTGGGGAAAGGCTTTCCAGCATCGAAGATAGTGATAAATGATCGAATTGATATTGCTATTCTATTAAATATTCCGCGTGTTCAGCTAGGATATCGAAGCGCAGATGTAAGGTTAGTAAAAGAAAAGTTTTCTTATTTGCATGTCGGTTATTCAGTACATTCGCTAGATGAAGCGATAGTAGCATTTAAAAATGGAGCAGATTCACTCGTTTATGGTCATGTATTTCCGACAGATTGTAAAAAAGGTGTGCCAGCGAGAGGATTAGAAGAAATTGCTCATATGGCAAGTTGTTTATCCATACCAATAACTGCAATTGGTGGGATTACCCCTGAAAATACAGGTGATGTTCTTGCAAATGGTGTAAGTGGCATTGCTGTTATGTCCGGGATTATAAGCAGTAGTAATCCGTATAGCAAGGCGAAATCTTATAAGGAATCAATAAGAAAGTGGGCGGAAAAACATGTGTAAGAAGTATGATGTAGCGATTATTGGCGGAGGTGTAATTGGTAGTTCAGTTGCACACTTTCTAGCAGAAAGAGGGCATAAAGTAGCGATTGTAGAGAAGCAAAGAATCGCATCTGAAGCTTCGAAAGCAGCTGCTGGTTTGCTCGGTGTTCAGGCAGAATGGGATGCATATGATCCGTTGTTTGAGCTTGCTAGAGAAAGCCGTGCTATATTTCCACAACTTGCAGCAGTTTTACGTGAAAAAACAGGCATCGATATTGGGTATGAAGAAAAGGGCATTTATCGCATCGCTCAAAATGAAGATGAGAAGAAAAGAATTCTTCATATTATGGATTGGCAGCAGAAAACAGGTGAAGATTCCCGATTTCTAACGGGGGACCATTTACGGGAAAAAGAGCCGTTTCTTTCCGAGTCAATTATAGGGGCGGTGTATTATCCGAAAGATGGTCAAGTTATTGCACCAGAGCTTACGAAAGCATTCGCACATTCTGCAGCAATTTCCGGAGCTGATATATATGAACAAACAGAAGTGTTTGATATTCGTATTGAAAATAATAAAGTGACTGGAATTGTGACAAGCGAAGGTGTAATCACATGTGAAAAATTCGTTATCGCCGGAGGATCATGGAGTACGAAATTGCTACATTATTTTCAGAGTGATTGGGGTACATATCCTGTTAAGGGGGAGGTTGTTGCAGTAATAAGCAGGAAACCTCTGTTGAAAGCTCCTATTTTCCAGGAGAGGTTTTATATTACGCCGAAGCGCGGTGGCCGTTATGTGATTGGGGCAACGATGAAGCCTCATACATTTAATAAATCTGTACAACCAGAAAGTATTACTTCCATATTAGAGCGTGCGTATACAATATTGCCTGCTTTAAAAGAAGCAGAATGGGAAAGTACGTGGGCTGGGTTAAGACCGCAGTCTAATCATGAAGCTCCTTATATGGGAGAGCATGAAGAAATAAAAGGTTTATATGCTTGTACTGGACATTATCGAAACGGCATTTTATTAAGTCCTGTTTCTGGTCAGTATATGGCTGATTTAATAGAAGGAAAGCAGGAGAATCACTTGCTAGATTCATTGCTTTCTAAAACGGTTTAGAAAGGGGATGGAAGTTTGAATTTAAAAATTAATGGTAACCAAATTGAAGTACCAGAGAGTGTGAAAACAGTAGCTGGGCTACTTACACATTTAGAGTTAGATAACAGAATTGTTGTAGTAGAACGTAATAAAGATATTTTACAAAAAGATGATCATAACGATACATCTGTTTTTGATGGGGACCAAATTGAGATTGTAACTTTCGTAGGAGGCGGTTGATTATGTTAAACATTGGACAATTTTCATTTCATTCTAGACTTTTATTAGGAACAGGGAAATTCCCTGATTTTGATGTGCAGCAAAAGGCAATTGATGTTTCTGAGGCTGAGATTTTAACATTCGCAGTACGTCGTATGGATATATTCGATGCGAAGCAGCCTAATTTATTAGAGAAACTTGATGTGAAAAAATATACGTTATTACCGAATACAGCAGGAGCAAAAAATGCTGAAGAAGCTGTTCGTATTGCAAAATTAGCAAAAGCTTCTGGACTTTGTGACATGATAAAAGTAGAAGTTATTGGTGATGATAGAACGTTATTACCTGATCCAGTAGAAACGTTAAAGGCATCTGAAATGTTACTAGAAGAAGGATTTATCGTTCTACCATACACATCTGATGATGTTGTATTAGCTCGTAAATTACAAGAACTTGGTGTACACGCGATTATGCCAGGAGCATCACCGATTGGTTCAGGGCTTGGTATTGTAAATCCATTAAATTTAAGTTTCATTATTGAACAAGCGACAGTACCAGTTATCGTTGACGCTGGTATTGGTAGTCCAGCTGATGCAGCATTTGCAATGGAATTAGGAGCAGATGGTGTGTTATTAAATACTGCAGTATCTGGAGCGAACGATCCTATTAAAATGGCATATGCAATGAAATTAGGTATTGAGGCAGGACGATTAGGGTTTGAAGCAGGTCGTATTGCACGTAAGCGCTGCGCGACAGCAAGTAGTCCTTTAGAAGGAATGAGCGTAGTTGAATAATCGATATTCTCGCCAAGAGCTATTTTCTCCAATTGGGGAAGAAGGGCAACAAAAGATAAGGACAAAGCATGTACTTATTATCGGTGCAGGCGCATTAGGTAGTGCAAACGCAGAGATGTTTGTAAGAGCAGGCGTTGGTCAAGTAACAATTGTTGACCGTGATTATGTCGATTGGAGTAATTTGCAAAGACAACAATTGTATGCAGAGAGTGATGTAGAGAATAATCTTCCGAAGGCTGTAGCGGCAAAAAAACGTCTAGAAGAGGTTAATAGTGAAGTAAGAGTAGAAGCTCTCGTTCAGGATGTAACGGCTGAAGAGTTGGAAGAACTCGTTACAAATGTTGATGTAATCATCGATGCGACTGACAATTTCGAAACACGTTTCATTGTGAATGATATATCGCAAAAATATTCTATTCCATGGGTTTATGGGGCATGTGTAGGGAGTTACGGTCTTTCTTATACTATTCTTCCAGGAAAAACGCCATGTTTATCTTGTTTATTACAATCGATTCCGCTTGGGGGAGCGACATGTGATACAGCGGGGATTATATCGCCTGCTGTGTCTCTTGTCGTTTCTCATCAAGTAACGGAAACACTTAAACTGTTAGTAGAAGATTATGACTCGCTTCGAGATGGGCTTGTATCATTTGATGTATGGAAAAATGAATATTCATGTATGAATGTGCGAAAGCTTCGTAAACATAATTGTCTATCGTGTGGTGAACAGGCAGTATATCCATATTTAAATAAGGAAAACACTTCAAAAACAGCAGTGTTATGCGGGAGAAATACAGTTCAAATTAGACCACCTCATAAAGAGGAAATGGATTTTGAACAATATAAAAAATTGCTGAATGATCGCGTGAATGATTTGAATGTAAATCCATATTTATTATCATTTTCGGTTGAAGAAAAGAGATTAGTTGCTTTTAAAGATGGCCGTGTACTTGTACATGGCACGAAAGATATAAGCGAAGCGAAAACAATTTATCATCGCTATTTTGGGTAGAAAAGGATGAGTGGGATGAAAGTGAATAAAGCTTTAACAATTGCAGGGTCTGATAGCGGAGGCGGCGCTGGGATTCAGGCGGATTTAAAAACATTCCAAGAGCTTGGTGTGTATGGAATGACGGCTATTACAGCAATTACTGCTCAAAATACGCTTGGCGTTCAAGGGGTATATCCTGTTTCTTTAGAAGGGATTACGGAGCAGCTGAATTCAATTGGTACGGATTTAACGCCAGATGCTGTGAAACTGGGAATGTTATTTAGTAGTGAAATTATTCAAATTGTGGCAGAGCATATTAAGAAATTTGGCTGGAATAATATTGTGCTAGATCCTGTTATGATTGCTAAAGGCGGTGCGTCATTATTACAACAAGAAGCAGTACAAGCATTAAAAGAATATTTATTGCCAGTAGCAACTGTTGTCACACCGAATGTTCCTGAAGCAGAAGTGTTAACTGGAATGGAGATTCATAATGTAGAAGATAGTAAGGAAGTTGCAAAAGTATTGCATGAATTAGGGGCTAAATATGTGCTTATGAAGGGCGGACATGCAGAATATCAAGGTAATGAAGTAATTGATTTACTCTTTGATGGTGAGCAGTTTATTGAATTTAGAAGTGAACGAATTCCTTCGAAGCAAACGCACGGAAGTGGGTGTACATTTGCTTCAGCGGTTACAGCAGGACTTGCGAAAGGCTACTTGATGGAAGAGGCAGTTCAAGAAGCAAAACGATTTATTAGTATAGCAATTGAAGAGCCATTGAATATTGGAAGTGGTCATGGGCCGACGAATCATTTTGCATATAAATTGAATAAGACGCATGTATAAAGATACGAGAAGCCAGTTTGTTAACTGGCTTTTTTTGTGTTTACTTTTTCCAAATACAGGAGTAATATATCAGCCAGAATACATTTTTTGTAATACGCTGAGTCCAAATGTATGGAGCGGAGGAACCAATTTGTGCGTCGTCACTAGGGGTGAATCTTTCAATGTTGAAAGTAGGGCTACTCTCAAAGTCCGAATCCGACAGCTAACTTCGTAAGCGTCTTGAGAGAGGACGGTGCCATGATGGATACATCACTTCATCGGTCTGATTAGTATAGGAGAATATCAATCTATGTTTGAGTTCTTTTATGCTAAGGAGGATGAGGTACATGGAACTAACACTTATTTGTGTTGGAGAAAAAAACAAGGTAAAGAGTTTAAGAGAGCTAGTAGCATTTCAGCATGAGTTAATTATTTTTACAGCCAATGAAGAGATAGCGGCTGAAGTTAGAGAGTATGGGTTTGAATCAGCTTATAGCTGTAATAAGGAGAAGGATTTTACTAGTATTTGCACACGTATTAAGAAGGTGATTTTACTAGGGGATGAGCTTCCGATAGTTAGTTTCTTCACAGAACACATTCGTTTTTCTTTTCAAGCGCCTATTACTGTTGTTACAAAGAATAAACGCTATCCGGCCAGGCTCTATGAAACAATTGGAGCTAAATTTGTAGTGTTTACGAACTGTGATAATATTTCTTTTTTATTTTTTGAATAAGGTGGGGGAAATGAAGATGAAAGTGTTGTTACTAGGAGATATAGCGAATCGTTGGGCGATATCGGTAGAGAGAGTTCACGAATTGGTAGTGCTCGATCCTCTTTTTCCAGGTCCATATATTATATTACCATCAAAAGATGTTTTGTATTTAGAGGCGGATATTACCGAATATGAGCAGTTACATGCGGAATTATCACAAGTTTATATTCGAGGGAGAAATTTGCGTGCTTTTTTGCGTGGAGAATAAAGGTTGAATGAAAAAAGAGCGAATGCTGAGTGCAACAAGCTATGCACTTCATGTAATTCGCTCTTTTTATTTCGTATTTAAAAGATCATTTCTGTGAAAAAGAAAGGAAAGACGAGAAAACAGATGAAAAAATATTAATAACAACTAATGTAAACGCTTAAATAGATGGATATTTTCTTATTTTCAGTAATTTACCCCTTTACAAGTTAAATTTAGAGGAGTATATTTACTCTCATAAATCATTCGTAAAATTTCCAAAAAAAACCTAAAATCGCTGAGTTCCAGAAATGGAGCGGGGGAACCAATTTTGTGCATTGTCACTTGGGGTGAATCTTTCAATTTTGAAAGTAGGGCTACTCTTTAGGCCCGAATCCGACAGCTAACCTCGTAAGCGTTTAGAGAGGAGGTTTACTTTGTGTTGTTCGTTTCGAACACTAAGTAGAGCTTAGTGTTCTTTTTTTGATAACTAGATGGTAAAAATTAACAAAAGTGAGGGGTAGTTATGTTAGATGTTGTAATGATCGGTATTTTTGTTGGGTTAGTCGCATCGATGGCAAGTCTTGCAAGTTGGTCAGATAAAGTTGTGAAAGAAGGGAAGCAATCATGATGATTGCCTTATCGGTTATTGTTGCAGCGATTACGGTGTACTTAGTATACGCATTATTAAATCCAGAAAAGTTTTAATTAGGGGGAATCATTCATTATGATTTGGGTTGCAGTCGTTATTACAATGCTCTTGTTTATTTTAGTAGCAAAGCCAACGGGGATTTATTTAGAGAAAGCCTTTCAAGGTAGCAAGAAGCTAGATAAAGTATTCGGGCCTTTTGAGAAACTTATTTTTAAAATTACAGGTGTAAAAGGATACAATCAAACGTGGAAACAGTATGCATTATCATTAGTTCTACTCAATGGATTTATGATTGTCGTCGTATATTTCATTTTCAGATTACAAGGTGTATTGCCATTAAATCCAGCGCATATTGAAGGGATGGAGCCTACGCTCGCTTTTAATACAGCGATTAGTTTTATGGCTGATACAAACTTACAACATTACAGCGGTGAAAATGGTTTATCTTATTTATCACAATTAATCGGGATTACATTTTTAATGTTTGCGGCACCAGCAACGACGTTAGCCATCGTTATGGCATTTATAAGAGGGCTCGCTGGAAAAGAACTTGGTAACTTTTTCGTTGATTTTACGAGAGCGTTAACGAGAGTTTTTCTTCCTATCGCATTTATTGCGGCGTTAGTCTTTGTCGCACTTGGTGTACCACAAACGTTAGATGGGGCGGTTACAGCACAAACAATTGATGGTGCGAAGCAAAGTATTTTACGTGGTCCAGTTGCATCATTCGTTTCCATTAAGGAACTTGGAAATAACGGCGGAGGATTTTTCGGAGCAAACTCTACACATCCTTTCGAAAATCCAGGGCAAATGAGTAATATTTTGCAAATGATGCTTATGATGTTATTGCCAACAGCACTTCCATTTACGTACGGAAGAATGGTAGGAAATAAAAAACAAGGACGTATCCTTTTCGTTTCACTATTTATGGTGTTTTTACTCGGATTTATAACGATTACTACATCTGAATTAAATGGTAATCCGGCATTAAATGGAATGGGTATCGAACATGTACAAGGAAGTACAGAAGGAAAAGAAGTGCGATTTGGAACAGTATTTTCTTCACTATACGCAACAGTAACGACAGCTGCTGAAACAGGGGCCGTTAATACGATGCATGATACGTTAACACCAATTGGCGGATTAGTACCACTCGTAAATATGATGTTGAATACAGTATACGGTGGTGTTGGAGCGGGCTTTATTAATATTATTATGTATGCAATTATTGCAGTCTTTATATCTGGATTAATGGTCGGAAGGACACCAGAGTTTTTAGGTAAAAAGATTGAAGGTAAGGAAATGAAATTAATTGCAGTAACGATTCTATTTCATCCATTACTTATTTTAGGATTTTCAGCATTAGCTCTTTCAACAAGTTTAGGAACGGATGCGATTTCTCACTCCGGTTTTCACGGTTTAACGCAAGTTGTATATGAATACACATCGTCAGCTGCGAATAACGGATCTGGATTTGAAGGATTAGCAGATAATACACCGTTTTGGAATATTACAACTGGTTTAGTTATGTTTTTAGGACGTTATTTCAGTTTAATTACGATGCTAGCTGTGGCAGCTTCATTGAAAGAGAAGACGGTAGTACCAGAAACAGTCGGAACGTTCCGTACGGATAATGGTTTATTTGGAGGAATCTTTATTGGAACGATTGTAATTGTTGGTGCGTTAACATTTTTCCCGATGTTAGTACTCGGCCCAATTGCAGAATTTCTTACATTGAAGTAATGGAGGGTAAATGATGAGACCGGTAGTAGTAAAAGAAAAACAAGTAAATCAGTCACAAATACATGCTGTAGAAGATGAAGTTAGACAAGCGAAAACGATGGATCGTGATATCGTGACACATGCGATGAAACAATCCTTTGCGAAATTGAACCCGAAAGTAATGATAAAGAATCCGATTATGTTTGTTGTGGAAATTGGATTTATCATTACGTTAATTTTATCCTTTCTTCCAAGTATTTCTAGTAGTGTACCAGGATGGTTTAATATAACAGTTTCTCTTATTCTATTATTTACAGTTTTATTTGCTAACTTTGCAGAAGCGTTGGCTGAAGGTCGTGGTAAAGCGCAAGCCGATTCTTTAAAACAATCGAAGAAAGATGTGTTTGCAAACGTTGTAAAAGAAAATGGAGACATTGTTCAAGTTTCAGCAACTGATCTGAGAAAAGGTGACGTTGTTATTGTAAAACAAGGAGAAATGATTCCGAATGATGGTGAAGTAATTAAAGGATTAGCGTCTGTAGATGAATCTGCAATAACAGGAGAATCAGCTCCTGTTATAAAAGAAGCGGGTGGTGATTTTTGTTCCGTAACAGGCGGTACGATGGTCGTAAGTGATGAAATTACAATTGTAATTACGAGTAATCCTGGTGAATCATTTATTGATAAAATGATTTCGTTAGTAGAAGGGGCTGCACGTCAAAAAACGCCGAATGAGATTGCTTTAAATACAGTATTAACGAGTTTAACGCTTATTTTCTTAATCGTTGTTGTGACGTTGCCGATTTTCACAAATTATCTAGGGTTTCAAATTGATACTGCTGTACTTGTAGCGTTGTTAGTTTGTTTAATTCCAACGACAATTGGTGGGTTATTATCAGCGATTGGTATTGCCGGGATGGACCGCGTGACAAAGTTTAATGTGCTAGCAATGTCAGGGAAAGCAGTAGAAGCTGCGGGTGATATTAATACAATTATTTTAGACAAAACGGGTACGATTACTTTCGGGAACCGTATGGCACATACACTACTCCCTGTGGGAAATGAAACGATTGAACAAGTAGGAAAATGGGCTGCGATTAGCTCAGTTTTAGATGAAACACCAGAAGGTCGATCTGTTATAGAATATGTACAAACGAAATCTATATCATATAATAGAGAAATTGCAGAACAAGGTGAATTTGTTCCATTTAAAGCAGAAACAAGAATGAGCGGTGTTGATTTACAGGATGGAACGAAAGTGAGAAAAGGTGCTGTTGGTGCCGTGATTGAATGGGTTCAATCGCAAGGCGGGATGATTCCAAAAGATGTGAATCAAAAAGCAGATTTGATTTCAAAAGAAGGCGGAACACCACTTGTAGTTGCAGTAGACAATCGTATTTACGGTTTAATATATTTAAAGGATACAGTGAAACCTGGTATGCGTGAACGTTTTGAACAATTGCGCCAAATGGGGATTAAAACGGTTATGTGTACAGGTGATAATCCGTTAACAGCAGCAACAATTGCAAAGGAAGCAGGAGTAGATGAATTCGTTGCTGAGTGTAAACCAGAAGATAAAATTGCGGTTATTAAAGCAGAGCAAGACAAAGGGAAACTTGTAGCGATGACAGGTGATGGTACAAATGATGCCCCGGCATTAGCGCAGGCGGATGTTGGATTAGCGATGAATAGTGGTACGACAGCTGCGAAAGAAGCAGCGAATATGATTGATCTAGATTCGAATCCAACAAAAATCATTGAGGTTGTAGGAATTGGTAAGCAATTGTTAATGACGCGTGGTGCGTTAACAACGTTTAGTATTGCAAACGATATAGCAAAATACTTTGCAATCATTCCAGCGATGTTTACATTAGCAATTCCGCAAATGGAAGCATTGAACATTATGAAATTAACATCGCCACTTTCAGCGATTTTATCAGCATTAATATTTAATGCAGTTATTATTCCACTACTAATTCCGTTAGCGATGAAAGGTATTGCGTATAAACCGATGAGTTCTAATGCATTGCTTAGCCGAAACTTACTCATTTATGGGCTTGGTGGAGTTATCGTTCCATTCATTGGAATTAAAGTAATTGATATGATTGTCGGCTTGTTCATATAAGGAAGAGGGGAAAAAAGATGGCGAAAAAACAAAGTATACTTTCACCAATTATTCGTATTACTTTTACATTTCTAGTTTTGTGCGGCCTCGTATACCCACTTATTGTAACTGGTATTGCGCAAGCGGTAATGAAGGATAATGCGGATGGAAGTCTTATATATAATGATAAAGATGAAGTAGTTGGTTCAAAATTAATCGGTCAAAATTTCACAGATCCACGTTATTTTCATGGACGTGTCTCTAGTATAGAATATAAAGCAGAAGCATCTGGTTCAAATAACTATGCACCGTCTAATCCAGATTTAGCAAAACGAGTTGAGAAAAGTATTGATGACTGGAAGAAACAAAACCGGGCCATTCCAGTTACAGAAGTACCAATAGATTTAGTGACGAATTCAGGTTCAGGGCTTGATCCTGACATTAGTCCGAAGGCGGCTTCTGTACAGGTAGATCGCATCTCGAAATTAACGAATATTCCGAAAGAAAAGCTAGATCAATTGATTAAGGATCAAACGGAAGGTGCAGCGCTTGGCTTGTTTGGAGAAGATCGCGTGAACGTCTTAAAGTTAAATTTAGAATTACAGAAACTAATGAAATAGTAACAGTGCTACCTCAATCTAACGGATTGAGGTAGCGTTGTTTCGAAAGAAAGGTTGTGAGTGTTTTGTATGCGGATGACTATAAACCGACGTTTCAAAGGCGAACGCCAGAAGAGTATTTAGAATATATTCGGCAGCAAAATCGCGGAAAGTTAAAGCTATACGTAGGGGCTGCACCTGGAGTTGGGAAAAGTTATAAAATGCTATTTGATGCAAGAGAGATGAAAAAAGACGGTATTGATATTGTAGTTGGTTTAATTGAAACACACGGTAGAAAAGAGACGGAAGAAGCAATTGCTGATTTAGAAAAAGTTCCTTTAAAAGAAATAGATTATAAAGGGAAAGTATTTTATGAACTTGATGTAGAAGAAATTATAAAGCGGGCACCACAAATTGTTGTTGTGGATGAACTTGCGCATAGTAATATTCCCGGGTCGAAAAATAAGAAACGTTACATGGATGTGCAGGAATTGTTAGATGCCGGTATATCTGTATTATCAGCGTTTAATATTCAACATTTAGAAAGCGTTCATGATATTGTAGCTCAAATTACGAATGTCAAAGTACGAGAGCGTATTCCAGACTTTATTTTACAAAATGCAAATGAAATTCAGCTTGTTGATGCAACACCTGAGGTACTCCGGAAGAGATTAATAGATGGAAAGATATATAAGGAAGAAAAAATTCAACAAAGCTTACAAAACTTCTTTACGATAAATAATTTAGGGGCATTAAGAGAGTTATCACTTCGAGAAGTTGCAGATGATATGGATGAGAAAATTAGCCAAACAGTAATAGAACCGATCGGTGTGAAAGAAAAAATTCTCGTTTGTGTACAATACAGTTCAACAGCAGAGAAATTAATACGGAGAGGTTGGCGCATGGCTGATCGGCTAAATGCTGAATTGTATGTGTTAAACGTTGAAAGAGAAAATATAGATTCTATTTCAGCTGGCAAAAAGCAAACGATTGAAGAATGGAAATCGCTAACGAATCAATTTGATGCGAGCTTTGTATTAGAAGAAGCAAAGGGAAGAAAGCCCGCTGATGTTATTATTGAAGTTGCAAAAAGACTACAGGTGACACAAGTTTTACTCGGGCAATCGGCGAGAACACGGTGGGAAGAAATACGAAAAGGTTCTATTGTAAATGAAATTATGAGACAAACGAAGTATATTGATATTCATATCGTTGCTGATCAAAGAGCTTAAGAGACCATCTATAGGTCTCTTAAGCTCTTTGTGCAGCATGGGAATGTAGCATTTTCATTGCGTGTAAAACTATAAGTAGAAATATAATTGCCCCTAGGAAGAAAATCCAAAAGTAATTTTGATTAAATAAAAGAAACCCACCTACAATAGGCCCTGTACCCATACCAAGATAGCGAATGAAGTTGTACATACCGATGGCAGTTGCGCGTTCTTGTACGAATTCTTCCGTTAATAAAGTAGTGTGAGTCGGCATAGAAAGTCCCATACTAAAACCGTATAAAGAGGTAACGATAATTACGGATGGGGTATTGATGCTATATGTGAAAGAGAATAAAGTGACACATATAATGTTGAAGAAACTAGTGATGAATAAAGCCTGCTTTGTTGTGAAATGTTTTTGCAAAAATTTGTAGCAATAGCTTCCTAATATAAGAGAAAGGGACATCGGTACAAACATAAGACCAATTTCGCTTGCGCTTAGATGAAATATATTTGTTAATATGCTAGGTAAAAAAACGAGGAAACAGAAATATATACAAAATTGAATAAAGCCAATAAGTGTAATGGAAAATCCAGTTTTATTTTTTAAGATAAGCCAGTAATTCTTTTTTGCTTTAGGTTTCTCAATTACATTTGGTTTTGTTTCTGGAA
This sequence comes from Bacillus mycoides, assembly GCF_000832605.1. Classification (GTDB taxonomy): domain Bacteria; phylum Bacillota; class Bacilli; order Bacillales; family Bacillaceae_G; genus Bacillus_A; species Bacillus_A mycoides. The sequence continues at coordinate 4,979,116 of NZ_CP009692.1, read as the reverse complement.
GTAGTGAAATGTTTATAATTAATAAGATGATGCCAATTGTAGATAAAAAAAGAAATACAGATAAGTGGCCATTTATACTGCCGAGATAGCCACCTATGAGAGGACCGATTGCAGGTGCGAGAGCAAGTAACATTTGATAAAGGCTCATCGCTTCTCCGCGTTCTTTTCCTTCAAATAAATCACCGATAATCGTTGCTGCAACTACAGGTATAGCCGCTATTCCTATAGCTTGAACAGCTCTAAAAAATAGAAATAAGTAAATGTTTGGTGAGAAAGCACAACCAATTGAGCCGATTGTACTAATGATTAAACTAGGGATAAGGACAGATTTTCTTCCCTTTGTATCAATTAAAGGTCCGTATATGAGCTGCATAACCGCAAGAACGAATGTGAAAAGTGAAACGGTTAAATTTACAAGATAAAGAGAAGTATGAAACGAATTTTGAATCATCGGCAAGATAGGTGTATAAATATTTTGAGCGAAGGAACCGAGTAAGGCACTCATACAGACAACATATAAAATGAAATTCAGTTTGGTTTTTTCCATAATGTTAACCTCCTTGTCATTTGGTTTCCTCGGAAACTAAATTAATTTTAACATGATTTTCTCACTTGTAAAGATGAAAAAATGATTTTAAAATGGTATATAGTTAAATTGTTTCTTTGGAAACTTAGGAGGCGAATGGATTGGAACGTACAGCGAAACAAATGGAAATACTTTCGGATATTCGTACACTTTTTCATAAAAAAGAAGAGCATTTGAAAGAAAATAATGAGAAGTTTCTTCGTGAGACAGGTGTAAGTGGTATGTCTTTATCTGAGTTACATGTTATCGAGTGTATCGGAAAAAATGGTCTGATGAATGTAACTGCTATTGCAACAGAAATGGGAATGACGAAAGGCGCAATCTCTAAAATTTGTACAAAGTTGTTTCAAAAGCAATTCGTTGAGAAAATGCAAATGTTAGATAATCAAAAAGAAATTTTCTTCCGCTTAACGGAAAGAGGAAATGAAATATATAAAGCTCATGAAAAATTGCATAAACAAGCTGAAGAAAAGTGGCTGTTACTTTTAGATGGATATACGAAAGAAGAGCAAGATTTTATTCAAAGGTTTATAAAGGATGTCTCTGGTCATTTGGAAATATAATTGGAAGAAAAAACCCCTCCATTTCAAGCCTTTTCAATATAATTTCTGAAAGAACTCATATATAATAGAAAAAGATACTTAACATAGTGAATAATTAAAGAGTCAATATATATAAAGAGGAGAGAATAACATGCTTGAAAATACGGGGTTAGTATTAGAAGGCGGCGGTATGCGTGGTGTATATACGGGCGGGATATTAGAATATTTTATGGAACAAGATTTATATTTTCCATATGTAATTGGTGTATCAGCTGGTGCTTGTCATGCAGCGTCGTATCTTTCCAGACAAAGAAATAGAAATAAAACAGTAAATATTGATTATGCATCACATCCGCAGTATTTATCGTATAAAAACTTGTGGAAAAAACGTCAGCTATTTGATATGGAATTCATTTTTCATGAAATTCCAGAAAAGCATGTACCGTTTGATTTTGAAACATACTTTAATAGTCCAGAGCGTTTCCTTGTAGGAACAACTGATTGTGAAACAGGACAGTCTGTTTATTTTGAAAAAGAGGGAACGAATGATGATGCACTAAATTTATTGCAAGCATCTAGTTCATTACCTTTCATTGCACCGGCAGTAAACTACCGAGGTAAGCAATTGTTAGATGGCGGGATTTCAGATCCGATTCCAGTTCGTAAAGCACAGGAAGATGGATTTAAAAAATCAGTCGTTATTTTGACGAGAAATCATGGTTACGCGAAGAAAAAATCAAAATTTGGTTGGATTGCAGCAAAGGCTTATAAGAAGTATCCAAACCTTGTAAATACGATGCTGAATCGTTATGAAGTGTATAATGAAACACTTCACTACATTGAAAAAGAAGAGCAAGCTGGTAATTTATTTGTTATTCGCCCAGAAGTGCCGCTTCAAGTAGATCGTATGGAAAAGGATACGGCTAAATTACAAAGTTTATATGAGCAAGGCTATGAAGATGCAAAGAGACAATTTGCAGATTTACAGGCGTTTTTGCAAAAATAATAATTAGGCTGTGGAGAAGGAGTTCTCTGCAGCCTTTTTTATTATTGGTTTCAATACCGAATGTTGGTTATATACATTTTGGGATTATGGTATAATATGGATAAAAGTATGTAGAGAGGTGATACATATGGAAAATGTATATAAAGGGCTTAGACATACTGGATTTACAATGTTGCTTATTTTTGGTGGCGTATTTCTACTGCGCTGGTTCATTCATGATGAAATGTTATTAGATCAGCTTATTGGTTTTAGTATAGGAATGGTAATGGTTATTTCATCAGTGTTCATTCAAAAGTATAGTAAAGAATTGCAGGTAAATGAGAAATATTAAAGGTTTCTAACCTCTTTTAAGTAGTTTGGTCGTAGAGGAGGCTTTCATATGACTTTTTTATTTGCGGTATATTTTGTTTTTATTATGACATTGTTAATTACATTTCTTCTTTCTAAAAGATCATTTGAGAAGCCTTTTATTAAATATATACCAGCGTTCATATTGTTTATTTTGGCTTTCATTTCTTCTATTATTTTTATATTTAATAACGGAATGGGAGAGCTTATGATAGCAATCTTCTTAGGTGTTACAGCAATAGCGAACGGTCTTTTGCTTTTTGCGTTGAAAGTAGTTCGTGTGATTGTTGCAAAAGGAAAGTAGCGCATCGGAATTCGATGCGCTACTTTTTTATTTACGCTTCTTTTTAATAAATGAAAAGGCTAAAGCTGCAATTAAAATACTGCCTTTAATGATATCTTGCGCATAATAAGGAACGTTCATCATTGTAAGGCCGTTTAATATGATTCCAATTAATACGGAACCAAGAAATGTTCCGATGACATTTGGTTTCTTAGCACCGAACATTGCATAACCGATATAGGCAGCTGCAACTGCATCCATTAATAATGGGGCGCCAGCTGAAACTTGTCCTGTTCCAACGCGGCTACATAGAATAATACCGCCAATAGAGGCAAGTAAACCGCTAATCATATAAGCATATACACGGTAACGATCAGTAGGAATACCAGCTAGTCTAGCAGCTTCTCGATTCCCACCTGTCATATAAAAGAAACGACCGTACGTTGTTTTTTCTAAAAATACATATGCAATTAAAACGACGATAAGCATGATAATGACAGGGACTGGAATTCCTAACACAGAACCTTGACCGATAAATAAAAAGGATGGAATAAAATGTCCTTTGGCACCAGACATTCCTTCATAAATAGAAGATCCTTTTGAAAATGTTAAGTGTAGTCCATTCACGATATACATGATACTTAATGTAGCTAGTAAATCTGGTAGTTTAATTCGGATAACGAGTAGTGCATTTAATAATCCAACTAATAGCCCACAAAGAATAGGAACAAGGAGTGTGACTAATAGTTCTTGTCGATATAAAATGAGACAGGAAGCAGCGGCAATGGTTGCTAAACTAGCGGTAGAGCCGACTGATAAATCAAATCCATCTACAATTAATGTAAAGGTAACACCAATTGCAAGTAACGTTACGATAGAAATGGAACGTAAAATATCACTAATATTGTTGTATGTTAAAAAAGAATCGTTGACGATAGAGAAGAAAATTGTAACACCTATAATGATAGCAATCGTACTAAATTGATAAAAAAGATGAGTAGGTAAATATAGTTTCTTAGTTTTTGTTTTATGAACGAGATTCAATGGAATAACTCCCTTCAGATAAATGTAAAAGCTGTTCAGGAGATAGTTCGTCTGGTAAGTATTCACCTACAAATTCTCCGTTTGCGAGTATAAGAATGCGATCAGCGATATGTAGTGCTTCATCTTGTTCTCCTGTGAAGTAAATTACGGAACTTCCGTTTTCAGTAATGTTACGAATGAATTGAAAAATGTCTTGTTTTGCAGCTATGTCTACACCTTTAGTTGGCTCGTCCAAAAGAAATAGATTCGGTTTGAATCCATGCCACTTTGCAATGGAGACTTTTTGCTGGTTTCCACCGCTAAGTGAATGAATAAATGCTTTTGGGTCATTGGGTGAAATGCTGAAAGAAGAAATTGCTGTAGTAGCATTATTTACTTCGGTTTGCTTTCGTCTCCAACCTGATTGGTGTAAATTAGTGTGGCTTATAATATCTTCCGAAAGAAATACGCCTTGTTTTCTTCTTTCCTCTGGTACAAGTGCGATCTTTGCTTTAATCGCATCTCGCGGTGTTTTAATTGTTATTGTTTGACCATCTATTTCTGCGTGATAAGTATGACGAGTACCAAATAACGTTTCAGCAAGTGTTGTTTTGCCACTGCCAATTAATCCGTATATCACAACAGTTTCACCTTTCCGTACGGTGAGAGAAAGGGGAGAATGGTCTTTGTGTAATGGAAGTTCTTGTACTTTAAATAATTCTTCGCTCCCTCGTTTTGGCGCTGTATTAATAGGAAGTGTAAGTTGTTTTCCAGTCATCGCTTCCACAATTTGTTGATCTGTAACCTTTGTGATCGCTTCAGAAAGTGCAACTTTACCGTTATGTAATACGGTTACATCATCCGCGAAATTTCGAATCTCTGATAAACGATGAGAAATTAAGATGATGCCAATTCCTTTCAATGTTAAATCTTTTAATAGTTGCCCGAAGGTTTCAACTTCTTTCGGTCCAAGAGAAGAAGTAGGCTCATCTAATAAAAGATAATTTGTATTGTTGGATAAAGCTCTTGCGATAAGAAGTAATTGTTTTTCATGTAATGAGCAGTTTGAAACATCTTCCGAAACATTTAAATCAGCCTGTACAGTTTGCAAATGTTGTTTAGCGAGTGAGACTAATTTTGACTTTGAAAATAGTACTTTATTTTGCATTGCTAAATGATCGATTAGTACATTTTCTAATACAGATAATCCAGGAATAAGTCCGTGATCCACTTCTTGTGTTACGAAAGAAATACCATGTTTTTTTGCATCGCGTGGTGAAGTAAAGGAAATAGACTGATTATCAATTTTTATATTCCCAGCAACTGGTTGAATTTCACCAGTTGCTATTTTTAGTAAAGTACTTTTTCCTGCACCATTCATTCCTAGTAAAGCGTGAACTTTTCCTTTTTGTATGTTAATAGAAACATTTTCTAGTACAGGGGTAGAGATGTGATAAGAATGTGTAATGTTTTGAAGAGAGAATGTCATCATTTTTTCTCCTTCTCTAATTTTTTCATCCAAGGTGAATATGCATCTTTCGAGTCTCCCCAACCGTTTATATGTTTTGATAATTGATCCATCGTTATATTTTCTTGTGGCAAACTATTTTTCTTTACTAAATAAGGTTCTAGTGAATAAATATCTGGCGTTTGTTCACCAGCGATTTTCTTGTATAAGAAACGCACTTGAACTTTACCGACTTCAGCTGGATCGGTTGCAGCCGTAGCAGTCCAAGGTGAATTTTCTTTTTGCATGAGTTGTAAATCTTCATTACTTAAGTCAATGCTGTATACTTTTATATCTGTACGACCAGCTTGTTCGAGTGCTTTGACGGCCCCCTTAGCAAACTCATCCCACGAAGCGAAAATAGCTTGTAAATCACCTTTTTTCGGATATTTTTTTAGTAAAGCCTCTACTTGTGTTTGCGTATCAAGTGGTGTGTTATTACTAGCGGTACCAAAGCGTGCAACTTCTTTTATATTTGGATAACGTTTATAAAAAGCATCAATGATAACATTGCGACGTTCCATTGGAGCAAATCCGCCAACCCATACGACGGCGATATTCCCTTGTCCATTCAGATCTTCCGCTAACGTTTTTAATGATTTCCATGCAAGACTATAGTCATCTTGATCAATAATCGTTACGCCTGGTAAGCGTAGGTCGTTATCAAATGCAACTACAGGAATATTCGCTTGTAATGCTTTTTCTACTCCGGGTTTTAGTGCTTCAGAGCGACCGTGATCAATTAAAATACCATCAACTTTTGAATTAATAGCAGTATCTAGATTTGCTGCCATTTTTGCTAAATCATTATCAGAATTGTAGACTTGCACACTGCCGCCGAATAGCTCGACTTGTTTTTTGACACCCTCAATATATTGAGAGGAAAAAGTTCCGATGGACATTTGCATAATTAATGCGATTTTTAATGGCTTTTTTACTTGGCTTGGAATTTCTGTTTGTAAATGATTTGCTGCTGTAGTAGTTTCTTTCTTCACCGTTTGTTGCTTTTGTGAAGAGATAGCATCTTGTTCATTTGTGCAAGCTGTTAATGCGAGTAAGAGAATAATGAGTACGGTGGAACATAATTTTTTCATAAAAAAATCCCTCCTAAATTAAGAAAAGAGAGGAGGGAGTGAAAATAAAAACGTCTTTTCATATAGAAAAGACGTCTTATCATATTACTCTTATCTTTCAACACAATGTGTTGTAAGAATTAGCACCGTGCCCATAAATGGGTCGGTTGCCGGGCTTCGTAGGGCTCATCCCTCCACCTGCTCTTGATAAGACATTGAATATTTAACTATTTCGAATTATTCCATAAGTGTATGCTGTTGTCAAATGTTTTTTTGTAAATAAAAAATCCCTCACAACGAGGGATTTTAATGTGGTAAGAAAACTAATTGATAAGCGAACAAGATCCCGAATAAATACACAAGTGGGTGAACAGCACGGAATTGTCCTTTTGCCACTTTCATAAGTGGGTATGAAATAAATCCAAGTGCAATACCTGTTGAGATACTTGATGTAAGTGGCATGCTTAAGATTACTAAAAATGCTGGGAATGCTTCATCGAATGTATCCCAATCGATGTGGCGAACTGAGCCCATCATAAGACTACCAACGATAATTAGTGATGGTGCTGTAATAGCTGAAACGCCAGAAACAGCGCTCACTAACGGTCCGAAGAATGCTGCTAATGCAAATAGAACAGCTACTGTAACAGTTGTTAAACCAGTACGACCACCAGCTGCAACACCAGCAGATGATTCAATGTAAGCTGTTGATGGTGTTGTTCCGAACATAGCTCCAATTGTTGCTGAGAATGAGTCAGATAGAAGAGCTCGTCCTGCTTTTGGAAGCTTTCCATCTTTCATAAATCCACCTTGTTGTGCAACGCCAAGTAGTGTACCTGTTGTATCAAATAGTGTAACAAGGAAGAATGAGAAGACAACGCCGTATAATCCGTAGTTAATTACATCAGATACAGCAGTAATTGGATTTGAAACGATAATTCCTTCTGGTAATCCAGGCATTGATGTAACGCCGCTTGAGAATGTTAATTGACCTGTGAAGTAAGCGATAATACCAGTTAATAACATTCCGATAAATAGTGCCCCGTTTATATTTAAAGACATAAGGATAATTGTAATTCCAAGGCCAGCTAATGCTAGTAGAACTGGAGCAGAGTGAAGATCGCCAAGCCCAACTAAGTTTGCATCATTTTTTGTAACAATTCCCGTTAAGCGCAAACCGATAAAAGCAATAAAAAGACCGATACCAGCAGTAAGTGCATGTTTTAAGTTCTCAGGAATTACTTCCATTAATTTCGTACGGAAAGATGTGAATGATAACAAAATTAAAATCATACCTGCTACGAATACAGCAGAGAATGCAATTGCGAAAGTCATGCCTTCATGGGCTTTTACAACAGAATAAGAGAAGTAAGCATTTAATCCCATACCTGGTGCAATTGCGATTGGTAAATTAGTAAAGATCGCCATAAATAATGTTCCGACAACAGCAGCGATAATTGTAGCTGTAAATGCTTGTTCAAACGGAACACCTGCATCCCCAAGGATGACAGGGTTTACGACAATGATATATGCCATTGTTAAAAAGGTAATAATACCTGCCATAATTTCAGTTTTAATAGAAGTTTTATGTTTTGAAAGGTTAAACATATAAACATCCTTTCTTTTTACGAATAATTTTCACAACAGTTATATATAATATTCGTTTTTTAACTATTTTGCAATAGTTTTGCATAAAAACTTTAGAACAACTCATATTTTATGTCGTAAATTCGAATATTAATCGTAAAACTGTGTGTGCATTGCGGTTCTTTAATGTGTAAGTAGTTTTTTTTATTGTGCGCATTATAAGGGGAAAGGAGTTGAAGGAAGTTATGCCGCAGCAAAAGAACTTTTTAACAATGCCAGCACAACATCAAAATAAACAACCTGGTATTGAATCGTTAATGAATCCTCTTCCAAAGTTTGAAGATCCAAATTATAAAGGAAGTGAAAAGTTAAAAGGAAAGAATGTATTAATTACAGGAGGAGATAGCGGGATTGGAAGAGCTGTTTCTATCGCTTTTGCAAAAGAGGGAGCAAATATTGCGATTGCTTATTTAGATGAGGACGAAGATGCAACTGAGACGAAACAACTTGTGGAAAAAGAAGGCGTGAATTGTGTATTATTGCCGGGAGATTTGAGTAATGAACAACATTGTAAAGAGATTGTAGAAGAGACCGCCCAGCAGCTAGGGGGGCTAAATGTTCTTGTGAATAACGTCGCACAGCAATATCCGCAGCAAGGACTAGAGTATATTACAGCGGAACAGCTAGAAAAAACGTTCCGTATTAATATTTTTTCTTATTTTCATGTTACAAAAGCAGCCCTCTCTCATTTAAAGCAAGGGGATGTAATTATAAACACGGCATCTATCGTTGCGTATGAAGGAAATGAAACGTTGATTGATTATTCTGCAACGAAAGGAGCGATTGTCGCTTTTACAAGATCGCTATCTCAGTCGTTAGTACAAAAGGGAATTCGTGTAAATGGTGTTGCACCAGGCCCAATTTGGACACCGCTTATTCCATCCAGTTTTGATGAGAAAAAAGTATCACAGTTTGGGAGTAATGTTCCTATGCAAAGGCCTGGTCAGCCGTATGAATTAGCGCCTGCATATGTATATTTAGCGTCTAGTGATTCGGCATATGTAACGGGACAGATGATGCATGTAAATGGTGGAGTAATTGTGAATGGATAGTTTTCATTTATAAGAGCAAAGTAAAGTTAATTGTATTTATCCCGCTATTTGCGGGCAGTAAGACTCCTACCTAACAATTCGGTGAATACAAGGAAGTTAGGTGGGAGATAAATGTCCGTAAATGCTCGATTGGTGAAGGCTAATCCTCAGTGGGGATGGACAAAATCCCCCAACGAGTAAAGTTTCACTTTATTATGATGTTAGTGCTAGGGAGGATTTAGATGAAGAAAGTATGGTTTATCGTAATCCTATTTTTCTGCCTGCCAGCTAGCGTTTTTGCTAATACAGATCATTTAATATTAGTTAACCTTACGACGAATCAGCTGTCTTTTTTTGAAGATGGAAACTATACTAAGACATTTCCGATAACGACAGGAAAAGACAGGACCCCGACGCCTGAGGGTAATTTTTGTATTATAACTAAATATAAAAATAAAGAATACCATCGTAAAAAAATAGCTGGGGGTGCTCCGAATAACCCTCTCGGTACGAGGTGGTTAGGTCTAGATAAAAAGGAATATGCAATTCATGGAACAAATCGGGAATGGACGATTGGAAGCAGGGAGTCGAATGGTTGTATTCGCATGCACGATCGGGACATACAATGGTTATACGACCGGGTACAATTACAGACGAAAGTAATTATTTCTCGTTTTCATACGAGTCCCGAATATGAAGCGTATAAGCTTGGTTATCGGGTTGTGAGTTGGAATGGTCGTAAAGTAGAAGAAGAACAAATTGGAATGCTTACGTTAGTAGATCGTGTAAATATATATTGGCAAGAACCAAATGGACAATTGACGAAAGTAAAAACGGTATTGCCAAATGAAAAATATACAGTGTATTCAAAACGAAAAGATGGAACCTATTATATAGGAAACAATTTGTATATTGTAGATGTAACGGGAGAAAAAATTCGTTATGAGCAATTACCTTATTCGATTTTAAGTAACATATATAAAAGGAAATATAATGTTCCATAATAGCTACCGTGTATAGGCGGTAGCTTATTTGTGATGAAGTTTAGTTGGTTTTAATGATTTCATACCAATCGCGCGCCTGTAAATAGTGAGATAAAAAAATTGAAACAGCAACTATTATGTTTTGCTGAATATAATACAGTACAGACTGGGGGGCGGTCACATTATGAAAAGTGAATTTGCATTTAAAATTTTCTTAATCACGACTTGTTTATTTATCGTGTATTTATATGCGTTACTCGTCTTCTCCTTTTATGTTCCATATATTGATTTAATATTGTTCGTTGGATTTATTTGGGCATTTGTTAAAGCGAGGGAAGGGGAGAAGAGTGTATATCGGCGCATTACTTTATGCGGGACGGTCCTTCTCGTTATTTTGTACTTTTTTATGATGCATGATGTTTGGAGAGGAATGTAAAAAAGCATACGACTAATCGTATGCTTTTACCTCTGCCAATGATGGAAGTGAAGCGATTGCTCCGTAGTTTGTACATGTTATGGCACCTACTTTATTTGCAAAAGAGACAAACTCGGCTAAATCTGTGAATTTTTGAGGAAGCGTTTGTTCATTTTTAGAAATTTGATACAACATCGCTCCGACGAAAGCATCACCAGCACCAGTTGTATCTACTTGTTTAATTGAAATAGAAGGTACAATGATTTGAGCTTCTTTTGTCGCGAGAAGAGTACCGTCTTTTCCAAGTGTGATAGCTACAACTTTAGCCCCGTAATTTAATAATTTTAGTGCTGATTGTTGTAGATTAGTTTCTTTAGAAAGCATCGTTGCTTCTTCTTGGCTTACTTTTACGAAATGTGCGTGTTTTATAAAGGATAGGCAATCTTGAGAAAATTGTTCTACATCTGTAATAAGTGCATCTCGATAATTTGGATCAAAAGAAATAAAGTGATTATTGTCTTTTGTATATTGTAATAGTTGAAAGTATGTTTCTTTTAATGGACTTGATAATAAGGCAGTTGCCGAACCGAAATGTATTAGATCATTACTTTTTATTTTTGCTAAATTAATTTTATTAAAGGTGTATTGACCATCAGCCCCACGCATAAAAATAAAATCGCGTTCACCATCTTTATCGATAGATACGAAAGCAAGCGTTGTTTGTTTATCTTTTATGAGCATTGAAGTGTCAACATGAGCACGTTGTAAAGTTTGTTCTAGAAAATCACCAAATGGATCATTTCCTACTTGCCCCATAAATGTAGCATGTCCACCTAATTTTGTAATAGCAGCGGCAACGTTAGCGGGAGCTCCACCAGCTTTCTTTTCGAAATCAGTACCATCTACTAAAGAAACATTGGAGTTTCGGCAAACGAAATCAATTAATAATTCACCTATACAAAAAACATTTCTCATATAATCCCTCTTTTAAGTTTATATTGTGTAATTGTAAAGTTTAGTTTTGCATCTGAAAAGATTGCGATATGATGTGTAATGTCTTTTCGCGGAAATACTCTAGACGTAAAGACAGTGGAACCATCATATAAGAAGATTTCTACGATGCTATTATCTACAAATATTCTGAGGTCTATCGTATCTTGAATATCAATTTTTTCACAGCGTTCATATCCATATTCTCCGCCAAATTGGTGATGGAAGTTGCTTCGGTCTATGGAAACAGTTCCTTTTTCACGGTTAAATATAATCGGGAAAGAATCTTCTTCATTATGGAAGAGAGAAAGGCCAAAGTTATTCGCATCATCTGTTTTAAGAGTTACAATTAATTCATATGAGCATTCATGGCCAAGGGTCGCCAGTACGTTTAATCCAGTTGATATGTCACCTGAAATCTCTTTTTTTGTTGTTCTTAGTTTTTTTAGTTCTGAAACTGGTTTTTGTTTTAATATATTATTTTCTAACGTTAGTTCTCGTGGAAGTGTTAAACAATGAGCCCACATATAATCATCAGAAGGGTATGTTATTTCGCTTGAGCCCGCCCAAGCAAATAAAAGGCGGCGTCCAGATTGATCTTCTAAAGTTTGAGGGGCATAAAAGTCGAAACCTTTATCAACTTCGTAATACGAATCAATATGGAAATATAAATTTTCAATATCGAAATTTCCGATTGCATATATGACATTATATACATTTTGAAAATTCCCCTCGTCTTTTTCGATTCCTTGTGGCGAAAAGAGTAACATATCTTTCCCAAATAATTGGAAATAGTCGGGGCACTCCCACATAAATCCGAACTCTTTTAAATTTGTTTTAACCTCGCCTTGGAAATTCCAACTGTATAGGTCTAGTGACTTATATAATAATAGAGTACCCGTTTTATTTTCACGTTGTGCTCCGAGTAACATATAGTACGTATCGTTATTTTTCCATACTTTGGGGTCACGTACATGCTTCGTATATCCGTCAGGAATCATATCAATAACAGGATTATTAATATACTTAGTCATCGTATATTGAGAATCCATCGTTACCATACATTGTTTAGCATCCCGAGAATCATTAGGTTTCTTTATATTCCCTGTATACAATAAGTGAAGAAGCCCATCTTTTATAATAGAGCTACCAGAATATGCGCCATGTGACTCATAGCTTTCGGTAGGGATAATGGCTACAGGCATTCGTTCCCAGTTAATAAGATCTTTTGATTTTACATGCCCCCAATGTTTCATTCCGTGAATCGGGCCAAATGGATACCACTGATAAAAAACATGATATTCATCATTGTAGTATGATACACCGTTAGGATCATTCATTAATCCATATGGCGGATGAATATGATAAATCGGTTTCCATGAATCTTGATTTGCAATTGTATATAAAGAATGTAATTCTTCTTTATTGGATTGCAGTATTGTTTTATATTTCGACATAGGTTTTTACCTCGTTGTTATTTACTTTCTTTATATAAAATGAGAGTGGCAACAAAAGCAGTAATAACTGCAATAGCGAAGCCGATTACATAATGAATCACATTCATCATGCCAAGCGGTGCAACAATTGTAAGCATTGGAATACCTGTTAAACCGTATGCATTGGCTGCGACTTGCATCCAAACAACGTAAGCGCCTCCAATTGCGCCACCAATAGCAGCTGCAATAAATGGTTTACCAAGTTTTAAATTGACACCAAAAATAGCTGGTTCTGTAATTCCTAAAAATGCTGACGCTGCTGCTGGAATTGCGATTTCTTTCGTTTTTTTGTTTTTTGTTTTGAAATAAACTGCTAAAGTAGCTCCGCCTTGGGCGACGTTAGCCATTGACCAAATAGGGAGTAAGAAATTGACACCGATATCTTTATTAGCAAGTAAGCCAGCTTCAATAGCGTGGAAGCTATGGTGTAAGCCAGTAAGAACGATTGTTGAATATAGACCACCGAATATAAGACCAGCCACTGGTCCTGCAAATTGATAAATAGTATTTAAAAGGTACGTAATACCGTCACCGATTTTATATCCAATTGGTCCGATAATAATAAGTGATAAAAAGCCAGTTATAATAATTGTTAAGAACGGTGTAACTAATAAATCTAAAGAGTTCGGAACTCGTTTGCGGAGTTCTTTTTCAATTGTACTCATAACGTATACGCATAATAAAATAGGTAAAACAGTGCCTTGATAGCCAATCATATCAATATCCATACCGAGGAAATGTAAAAAAGTTGGTTTTGCGTTTGCAAGAGTCCAAGGATTCGTTAAGTTTGGGTGAGTTAATATACCACCAATAACGGCACCTAAGAAAATATTTCCTCCAAATTCCTTGGCTGCACTAACACCGATTAAAATAGGTAAAATAACGAAAGCTGCACTTGAGAACATATCAAGTAATTGGATAAGTGGGTGATCGCTAGGAAATAATTTAAACGCTTTCAACATTCCGAGTAGTCCCATAAGTAAACCACTTGCAACGATGGCTGGAATAATTGGAACGAAAATATTGGATAACGTTTTTGCTAGGCGAGTAATCGGATTCATTTTTTTCTTAGGAAGATCGTTTGATGCCGTAGAATCAAGTTCAGTTATTCCGATTAGTTTTGAAAACTCATCATACACTTTGTTTACTACACCAGTGCCAAAAATAATTTGGTATTGCTCATTCGTTGCGAAAGCACCTTTAACCCCATCAATGTTTTCGATTTCTGACGTGTTTATTTTTGTTTCATCTTTTAGTACAAGACGAAGGCGAGTAGCGCAATGAGTAGCACGAATAATGTTTTCTGTTCCTCCGATGTTCTGTAAGACTTGAGCTGCAATTTGTTTCATATCCATAAAAATTCCCCCTTACTATATACTTCGAGTTTATGGAACCGGTTCCGTTTTTGGTTAAAATAAAAAACAGGGACGTGATGTGAAAATCCTGTTTTTTAAATGTGGAACCGGTTTTAATTTTATTATAAAGCGCCTTTAAATTTTGTCAACGCTTTCTTGAATTTTTAATGTATAGCGAGAATGTAATATTTTAGGGATTGTTTTATTTTCAACAAGCTGCGAAAGGGAAGTAGCAGCAAGCTTACCAGCATGCTCATAGTCAAATGCGATTGTCGTTAAGCTAGGGTGTACCATTTCAGAAATATCATATCCACCGAATCCTACTACAGATATATGATTTGGTATGGAAAGGTGGTTAGAATGAATTACTTTCATGGCTCCAAGAGCGATATTATCTGTAGCACATACGATAATAGTAGGACGGTTGTTATCTAAAATATGTTGTACTTGTTTCATCGCATCTTCTATTTTGAAAGTTGTTTCGTAGTAAGAAGCGATGCAAGTAGGTTCTAAATTTTCAATGGCTTTTTGAAAACCATTTTTTCGATTTACACCAACAGAAATATCATCTTTTTCTACTCCTAAATAAGCGATATGGCGGTGTCCTTGTGATAATACGTATGCTCCTAGCTCATAAGCAGCGTCAAAATCATCGTGAACGAGGCAATATTGATTCTCATATTCTTGACCAACAAATAAAATAGGGGTAGTAGAATTAGCGATGATGTGTTTATGCTCTTTTGTTAAAGTTTTTGTTAATAAAATTATGCCAGCTACTTTTTGCTTTATAAAGTTTTCCATTGCTTGAATTTCTGTTTCAATTTTTTGATTCGCATTTGCAACAAGCATCTGATAGTTATTTTCCTGTAAAGCATTATCAATACCAATAAGTGTTTTTGTTGTAGCAAAGGAGTCTAATCGGGGGATAATAACGCCAATTAAATTTGTTGTTTTCGCTTTTAAACTTTGCGCAAATGTATTTGGAGAGAAATTCGTTTCTTGAATAATACCTTCAATTTTCTTTTTTGTTTTATTACTTACATAGCCACCATTTAAGTAACGAGAGACAGTACTTTTTGCAACCCCAGCTAATTTGGCGATATCTACAATTGTTTTAGCCATAGTATTCCACCTTCATATTCATAAAAAACTTTTAATTTTATTATAGGGAGAATTAAAGGTTACGTAAACAAGAAGAGAAGAAGAAAAACCACCTCACGTATATGAGGTGGAATAAGTGTTAATATTTCGGTTTAAATGTATGACAACACGTTTCTACACTCGTTGTTACAGAACTTTCAAGCGTCTCGTTTGTTAAAGTAGCGTTTGTATATGAACTGTTTTCAATTTGACCTGCTTCTTGTGCATCAGGTTGAACAACGATTGCACTTGCTTGACAAAGGTTACCTTGTCCCCAAAATGAGCAATTGGAAACAGAGCATTTCACTTCTGGCATAAAACCCCCTCCTCATACATTAGTGTGGGATTTTACGCCCATTTCATGTATAGAAGGAGTTTCCTTTTCTTATTATTTTTTCGTTTGCTCAAGCCACTCTTTTAATTTGTCTTCCGGTTGTTCGCCGCTAATACGGCTCACTTCTTTACCGTCTTTAAAATGAATGATTGTTGGAGTTCCTTTAATTTTATATTCATCCCAAGGAGCATCTAATTTTTCAATATCCATAACTTTCATATCAACATTCAAGTCTTTAGCCATTGGTACTACGATAGGAGATAATTTTTGGCAATGAACGCAAGATGTTTGATAAAAGTATACTGTTTCTTCTTTTTTCTCTTTTAAATTCTTTTGGAGATCTGAAAGAGAGATTTTATTTGTGTAGTAGTCAGAACCATCTGTTTGACTAGTAGCATTATCAATTTTTTGGCTCGTTGAAGCATTTTTTTCTTCCATTTGTGTTACAGCGAAAATTGCTGCAAACAAGGCGATAATAATACCGCCAAATATAAGCATTTTTTTCATTCTTTCATCTCCTTATTTGTTTTTAATTACGATGAAGCTACAAACAGCGATTGTGATAAAGCCGATAAGTGCTAAAAACGGGATTGTCACAAAGCCGAACCAGTTTATGTATTCTCCCGTACAAGGTACGCGGCCGCAAGCTGCCCCAGCAGCTGAAAATGCTGCGATTTTTTGAATTGCATAGTGATATAAAGAAATACAAGCACCAATACTTGCGATTGGTAAAGAATAACTTGCAATGCGATAGTCTTTCTTTACTACAGCGATACCGAGCCATAAAACAAATGGATACATAAAAATACGTTGATACCAACAAAGGACACAAGGCTCAAATTTCATAATTTCGGAAAAGTATAGACTTCCTAATGTAGCAATAAACGAAGCTCCCCATGCAGTAAATAAAGCATACTCTTGCTTTTTTTCTCGTCCCATATTTTATACCTCACTTATAATAGTTACATACTAAATTATAGTATGAAGTGGTAGGGAAAAGAAAGAAAAAATATGTTTATCAATAAAAGTTTTATAAGGAGAAACTTTTATTGATATAAACATTTTAAAAAAGCGCTATTCTCATAAAGAGAATAGCGCTATATTTTACATTTGAATTTGCTCTACTTCTTCTACATGTGACTTTTGGGATGCGTGGTCAATATATTGAAATAGGAGCTGCAATTGTTTGTCAACTTCTGGTAATTCTTTACTGTATTGATAAGCGTGTAAAAAGTGTTCAATACGCTTAGAAAATAGTTGATCATTCGTTTGGACCATTAAAACGAGTAGTTTATCCCAATTACAGCAATACGTGTAATAGAGAGCTTTGTCATAGTCGTTATATGTTTGCACTGTGTACCCTCCTTACCGAAGAGTTATATATAGTGTGTGACAAGCGAGGAGAAATACACTTGAAAGAATTTGTTAAGAAAAAAAGTGAATGAAAAGAAAAAAACGAGGAGTCTCCTCGTTTTTTAAGCTTTTGGCATTGGCGTAGGTGTTGGTTTCCCATATCCTTCTTTGTATTTATTATCAATATAATTACGAATTTCAAGAGTTGATTTTCCTTTTTGTTTCATCGAAGCAGATTCAACCGCAATTTCTAAGCAATTGACGCAAGTTGTTGCATGGGAATCCCAAACAACTTCACCATTCTTTTTGATTTCACGAATAAAGCAATTTTTATTATTTTTATGTCCTACACTTTCACCACAACCGCAGTAACAAGGAATCCAATCCAATAGTTCAGCATTTTGTCCAGCGACAGTATAGATGTCTTTCATTTGTGGATCAAGTTTGTCTAGGAAGGCCGGAAGTGTGTCGACTCCTTTTGTCTTTTCTTGAATGTCAGCTTGCTGAGTATGCGATGCGTGGTCATGCTCTTCTTTTGATTCAGAAGATTTTTTTTCATTTGTACCAGTACTCCCGCATCCAGTAAGAATTAAGCTCAGTACTACAAGTAAAGAAAATACATACTTTTTCATTCGCTTGTCCCCTTTACAAATGTATTAATAAAATTGTATCAGAGATTATGGTGTGTCGGGTGAAGATTTTTTCGACTGATTTTTGAAGCGCCATCGTAGTGAATGGAATAGAAATAAGATTGGGATATAAGCGTATACAATATACAATCCAGCCTGAGATAGTACGGTATTTAATGTATTGATGCTTTCCCTGTTTGTGAAAAACAAAGATGAAACAAATATAGTCGCGATAAACAATGGCAATGTAATGTTAAATGGTATGTGAAAAGAGTATTTACTAATACGACAAGAAGACCAAATGGTTAAACAAAGATTAGGTAAAATAATAAGAAACCAGATGAAAATAATAATGTATTCAAATCGCTGAATGAATGGGACTTTAATAATTTTTAGCATTGTTAAAGTAGGCCAAATTGTATGATGCAGTTGGCCCTGACTATAGTACATAAGGGAAACGATTGCTAGTACTACATATAAAATAGTTGTGAAAGCAATCCCGCCATGTGCCCATTTATGTAGCGATTTTCCCTTTTTAATAAGTGGGTAAAAGATAAGGATTGCTTCAAATCCAAGAAACTCTAATGCAGATGCTTTCGCTGAATATAGAATGTCTGCAGGTGAATGGGTGAAAATAGGTAAAATATTACGGACATGTGCGTATTTCATAGGGAAAACTAAGAAGAATAGTACGAAAATCGGTATTACGACTCCCCAAAAACACATTCCTGTTACAGAGCGGAAGCCACCTTTTATTACGTAATACGTCACGAGTAAAAATAATAATGTTAATTTCCATGGTTTAATTGTAGGAAAGACCCATACTTGAATGACTTCGATATATGTACGAAGCACAGTAAGGCAAAATAACAGAAGATATGCAGCAAAGCACATAGACAAAAAGGTTCCAATCCATTTTCCGAAACATGTCGTATGAATGGTCATCAAATCATTGTCTTTATCTAACATTTTTAACATACAAAACAGTACGATATGAGTTAAGACACCCGCAACAATAAGGGAAATCCAAGAATCATAACCAGCATATTGTGCAATAACTCGTTGGTATCCTAACACGCCTACTCCAATTTGAAGAGAGTGTAATAAAAGAAATGTGAAATAAGGGGAAACAGTCATTGTTTTATTTTGCTCAGCCATTGTAACACCTCACTATTCTCCGATACCAGATTGCACAACATTGATTTGTACGTGAACAGCAACATCTACATTAGGGTACATTTCTTGAATTTGTTTTATAGTCCATTTTCTTGAATGACTACGAATTTCTTCCCGTATCCCTATCGGATCGACCTCTTTTTCTTGGAATTGTTTTATTAATTCGTTTAAATGTTTCTCAACTGTTTTTTCTACATGTTTTTTTATGTAAGTTATGTTTTCGTTTTTCGCTAAATCAAGCCAGTTTGGAGCGCTTTTTATGAGTCCATTTAATTTTAAGTGGATGTTAACTTTCGGAATGTCACCAGTATCGGAAAGGTAACAAACGCTCTTTCCAGATAAGTTTTGAGTGGCAATTAATCCTTTATGGTTACCTTGCTGTATTGGAACTTCATAACGACCATTTGTAGTTGAATTAAGGAGTAATTTCAATAAAAAAGATCCTTTTTTATCTGTGTACATAACCACTTTATCCTTTTTTAAAAAAGCGAGTCCTTTAATGGAAGCAGACTTGTCTTCATCAATTTCAATATAAGGAAGAAATGGATCGCATCCTGATGAATAAAAGTTATATAAAAAAATATTTAAAGCAGTCCGTGGAATCGTTTCGGCTTCTATGTTTTGCTCCAGTAAGTCAGACAGATAGAGTGATCCATTTGTTTTAATATGTTTGAGCAGTTTTTCTGTAGAACCGTCTACCAGTGCTAGTTGAACATCTCGACCAATATTAGGATCACGTTGCAAATTATTTATAATATCGCCAATTCCATGTTCGCCAATGGATTTTCCAAAAAGCACAACACGCATTTGACCGACAGCGATAGTATGAGGCGATTTTGCATTTAGTCGTGAAGATATTGTTTCAATCGTGCCAGCAGTAGTTGACTGAGTTTCTGGTTTTGATTGAACGCCTTTTGTGTAATCGGGATATAAAATCGTCCCGCGAAATTGTTTGTCTTTCGTTATATCAAATCCACCTACATGAATCATTCGCTGTGTGTCTACTATATTCGGTTGTGTACAGCCGGATTGGAAAATTAAAGTGATAATGGAAAAGCATAATAAAGTATTTTTCATTTCTCTTCACCATCATGTTTTTCTTTCGCTTTGTTTGGATCATAGCGCCATTTCTTTTTTGGTCTTAGAAAAGAGGAACGTCCAGCAGTTTGACTAAATGGCAGGCGAAGGAGCCCCTCTGCTGTCCCTAAACCGCGAAATGGATATAAAGGTAATAAATAAGGTGATCCAAGTGATTTTAAGCGAATTAAATGAGCTAATATGAATACGAATCCTACAATGAGACCTAAGCCCCCAAATGCACCAGCTAAAAGAATAAGTGGAAATCGTAGTATCCGGATAGTAGAAGACATTTTTACAGTTGGTGTTGTAAAAGAAGCGAGTGCTGATAAAGCAACTGCAATTAATAAAATGGTACTCGTTAAAGCAGCCTGAACAGATGCTTGGCCAATTACAATCCCGCCAACGATGCCGATTGTTTGTCCAACTTTTGTAGGTAATCGTGCTCCAGCTTCACGGAGCAATTCGATTGTGATTTCTAAAAAAAGTGCTTCTAAAATGGGCGGAAAGGGTACATTAGCTCTTGAAAAAATAATCGGACCTAGTAAATCCGCAGGAATCATTTGATAGTGATACGTTAATACAGCTGTATAAATAGCTGATGAAAATAGCGAGAATGCTGCTCCGAAAAAGCGAACCATTCGAAGAAATGAGCCTGCTATCCATGGTAAATAATAATCTTCTGGAGAGACGAAGAAATCGAGTAATGTCGCTGGTCCAGCTAATGCATATGGTGAACCGTCTGTTAAAATGACAACTCCTCCATTCAATAATGCATAAACGGAGCGATCTAAACGCTCTGTAGGGAGTAAAACAGGGAAGGGAGAGTTGCTGTTATCACTAATAAACTGTTCAATCATAGTCGCATCGAAAGGAACATCAAAGTCAATGTCTTGTAGGCGCTGCATTGCAGTATTAACGTGCTGTTCATTCGTAATGCCTTCGATGTAAGCAACTACGACTTTTGTTTTTGATATAGAGCCAACTACAACTTGTTTGAAAACTAATTGCTCCGTTACAATATTCCGGCGA
This sequence comes from Bacillus mycoides, assembly GCF_000832605.1. Lineage (GTDB taxonomy): Bacteria > Bacillota > Bacilli > Bacillales > Bacillaceae_G > Bacillus_A > Bacillus_A mycoides. The sequence continues at coordinate 4,958,090 of NZ_CP009692.1, read as the reverse complement.
AGTAAGTGTATATTTGTATCAATATTTTCAACAAATCCAACTTTTGGACCGATGACACTATATTCATTTTCTGTATCGTTATATAACCGTGTACCTAAAACTGAACTCTCGGCACGAATAAGTGCATATTCAACTGCTTGAGAATCATTTTTCAGCTGTATAAGTACATACCCACTTAATAATTTTTCACGAATATCATCAATAGAAGGATTAGTGACAATCTCCTCAAGTGTGACGATATTTGCTATGTCACTTATATTTTCAATGTGATCTAATTCTCTTTTAATAGGTGTTAAAATGAATCGATTAATGAGGAGTGATTCGGCTGTAGATTTATAATAAAACAAACACAATGTTCCATCGTCTACTACGTTATAAGACACGAAATCACTGGATTCTTTCATAGTGTGGATAAACTCCGGAATGGAACAGATTGTTTTTTTCTTCTTTTTAGACGATGAACGAAACATTTTCGCACCCCTTACTACATCATTTGCTTATGTTAGTTTTTGGGAAAGAGGGGAATTTATACTTGAAAATTGAAAGTTTATAAAGAAAAGGAAGAGTATTGAATATCTCTTCCTTTTTGACAGGCTAATTTGTTTTCTTTTCTTTAATAGACTTCACTAATTTAATCATTTCTGCCCGTATATCTTCTTTTTTAACATTTAATTTTTCCGCAATTTGTTTAATATCCATCCCATCTTTTTTCATTTTTAGTACATCGTCAAGAGGGGTATTACTTTTTTGAGAGATGATTGTTAACACGGTAAGTTGGCGTAAGCCGATGTTATATTCTTTCATTTTTTGTTTCAGTCCATCTGGTGTGGACTTTTGCATATTTGCTAATTTTTGCAGTAGTGCTTTTTTCGTTTCTTTATTCATATGATGCTTTTTCAATTTACTTGGGTCTACACCGAAATGCTCGGCTGTTTTCTCCCAAGATTTATTTTGCTTATAGTAAGCTAAAACGTCCTTAATTTCTTTTTTACTTATTCTTGCAATGTGGGCAGCTTTCCAAATTTCATGTTTATTATAGCCGAGTTTTTCGAGCGACTGCATTTCTTCTTCTGAAATAGGCTTATGATGGTGCATTGTTACTTCTTTTGGCGTGGCAGCGGAAGCAGGAAAGACAGATATCCCGCACAATAATGCTGCCATAGTCATACTTACTGCGATTTTCTTGTACATATAAACTCCTCCTAGATGGGTAATGTGGAAAACTTACACATATCATTTCCATAAAATGTGAAAAACTTGTGAACACACCAAGTTTTTTTATTCACAACGAGAAATTAATTTTTTAGCTGTTTTCCAACATAAAACATTGATTAATAGTGAAAAACTAGGTTATAATCGAAATTGAAAATCAATATCAATAACGGAATTATACATATAGATAAAAATAAGGGAGAGAAAAATATGACTACATATACTTCCATCGCAAATGTTATTAAAGAAAGACGCTCTGTTCGTACATTTACAAATAAAGCAGTAGAAAAAGAGCTATTAATTGAACTATTAAACGACGCAACATGGGCACCGAATCATAAACATCGTGAGCCATGGAATTGTAAATTATATATTGGAGAAGGCCGTCAGAAATTAGTAGACGCAGTATTAAACTCTTTCACAGAAGAAGAAAGAGCAAAACGCGGCAAAACTTTATCTGATCGTTTCTTAAGTACGCCTGCACAAATCGTTGTTTACATTGATGAAGATCCGCGTCAAATTCCACGTGACGAAGATTACGCTGCAACATGTGCATTTATGCAAAACTTCCAATTACTTGCTTGGGAACGCGGATTAGGCTGTGTTTGGAAATCAGGTGGATTAAACTACAATCCACTATTTATAGAAGGAATTGGTTTAACACGAGGCCAACGCATCATTGGAATTCTTCATATCGGCTATTTCGATAAAGCACCAGAAGGAAAAGCGCGTACGCCGATTACGGAGAAGATGGAGATTATTGAAGGTTAATTAGAAAGAGGCATTCTCGTTTTTTCGGGGGTGCCTTTTTATTATGCAATCAATCCTCATGAAAGCTTGTTCCTTATCATACACTTTCTTAAGGGAAAGTGTAAGGAGGGAAAATAATGAGAGCAAGTGATGATAAAGCACTACAATATGCGATTGCTGAAATTACGGAAATTGCGACTGGATTTGGTCTTGATTTTTATCCGATGCGCTATGAAGTATGTCCAGCGGAAATTATCTATACATTTGGTGCATATGGGATGCCGACGAGGTTTTCGCATTGGAGTTTTGGAAAGCAATTTTTCAGAATGAAATTACAATACGATTTAGGACTTAGTAAAATTTATGAACTCGTTATTAACTCTAATCCATGTTACGCCTTTTTATTAGATACGAATTCTTTAATTCAAAATAAATTAATCGTGGCGCACGTTTTAGCACATTGTGATTTCTTCAAAAATAATATTCGTTTTTCTAATACGAAACGCGATATGGTGGAGAGTATGGCAGCGACAGCAGATCGTGTGAAGGCGTATGAACATAAGTATGGAAGAGAAGAGGTAGAAACATTTTTAGATGCCGTACTTGCCATTCAAGAACATATTGATCCATCGCTTATGCGTCCGAAACTTGCATGGAGTATTGAAGATTTAGAAGAGGATGTAGAAAAGAAAAAGATATCACAGTACGATGATTTATGGAATTTAGATGATCGAAACAAAAAGAGAGAACGACCTAATATGCATAAAAAGAAGAAAATCCCACCGCAGCCAGAAAAAGATTTACTCCTCTTTATTGAAGAATATAGCCGTGAGCTAGAAGAGTGGCAGCGCGACATATTAACGATGATGCGTGAAGAAATGTTATACTTCTGGCCACAGCTTGAAACGAAGATTATGAATGAAGGTTGGGCTTCCTTCTGGCATCAACGCATACTTCGTGAAATGGACTTAACATCTGGTGAAGCAATTGAATTTGCGAAATTAAATGCAGGTGTCGTACAGCCATCAAAAACAAGTATTAATCCATACTACCTCGGTATTAAAATGTTCGAAGATATTGAAGAGCGCTATAACAACCCGACAGAAGAAATGAAACGACGCGGTGTGAAACCTGGTTCTGGTCGTGACAAAATCTTTGAAGTACGGGAAATTGAATGGGATGTATCGTTCCTAAGAAACTATTTAAATAAAAAACTTGTAATGAGAGAAGATATGTACTTATTCCAGCGCCAAGGAAAAGAATATAAAGTAATTGATAAAGAATGGGAGCATGTACGCGATCAACTCGTAAATATGCGCACAAATGGAGGTTTCCCGTACTTAGTAGTAGAAGATGGAGACTACTTAAAGAATGGGGAATTGTACATTAAACATAGCTATGAAGGAATTGAGTTAGATTTAAAATACTTAGAAAAAGTATTACCGTATCTTCATCAGCTATGGGGAAGAACAGTGCATATGGAATCGATTGTGGAGAGTAAGGGCGTTGTGTTTTCTTATGATGGGAAAATGGTGCATCGGAAGTATGTGTGATGGAAAGAACGGACATAGAAATGCTATGTCCGTTCTTTTTTATTATATGGAGTTTTTGTTTACCAAACAGGTCGTATGCTCGATGATAATTTTCCTGTATTTTCTTTAGTAACGAATGTTGTTAAATCCTCTTTAAGCATTTGCATTCGTTCTGCACCTATGTTTGCAATCCATCGTTGTTCTATTTCAGCTACTATTTCTTCTTTTGCTTTCATTACTGCTAAACCACGCTCGGTTAAAACAATAATTTTACCTCTTTTATCAGTAGGATGCGTTTGGCGCGTGACATAACCACTGTTCTCAAGAGAATCTACCATTTTACTTATGGCTTGTTTTGAAACCCCTAAATATTCAGCTAGTTCTATACCGGTTGCTCCATTAGGAAGGATACGTTTGAACATAAAACCGTGTGCGGGCCTAATATCTTCAAATCCCAATTCACTTAATTTGTCGTGTAGTTCAGTAATTAATGTACTGAAGGATAGTGATAAAAGTGAAGTAAGATCTAGTTCGTTAAGTGTTTGATGAGCCATGTATATAACCTCCTTACTTATAGTCAATTAAATTGACTATAAGTAGAATCTATTGTACTATAGAGGATATAGTCAATCAAATTGACTATATAATGGTAATAGAACAAATAATGATTTATCTAAATAAAATCAATGAATTATGGAGGTTTCACATGGTTAATATCGTTAAAATTAGAGGGAGTGTATTTGCACCGTATGCTTTGCTGAAACCTATTCAGGATCCTGCGACGGGAAGAGTGTTTGAATATGCCGGAGATGCACGTGAATTTACACCATACGCTGTGAACACAAAGCGTTCAAGATTAGAACAAGAAGTGGTTGTTGATTTTTATAAAAGAGAAATTTTCACATATGCAGATGCTTGTATCGTTACTGTGAAAATTACAAATCCAGATGGCTCAATTGAGTATCAAAAAGGAGAAACAAGTACAGAAAACATTGCATGTACAAATATTGTATGGAGTGAAGAAGAAGTTTCATTTGAAATGAGAGCAAGTGCAAGTAATCCGTTAAACGCGGCAGCACCTGCAGCTGATTATTTTTTGACTATACGAGTTAATGAAAGTGGTACTGTGCATGTTGAAGGTGTACATGATGGTTTCCCTTGCTATGAATTTTATAAACAAATAGACTTTGGTTCATTTGAATTAATATATACACATGATTTCAGGGAAACGGATGATACCCCAGCAGCACTAGCTGGAGAAATGGAATATAGCTTTAAAACGAAAATCTAGATATAAATATAGCGCTATTTTTTAGAAGGAAGTAGCAAACGTAAAAGAGAAAGCTATTGGTTCTAGGATTGAAATTGTGGTCTATTTTATTCAATAGTATGCAGTATATAAAATTAGAATTACAGGGGTGTTTCTTATGACGAATATCGTTAAAATTAGAGCCAGTGTATTTATTCCAGTGTCTTGGACAGAACCGCGGAAGGATGTACAAACAGGGAAAGTAATCCAATTCGAAGGTGATTCACGTGAGTTTACACCACATGCGGTAAATACTATGCGCTCTAGAGTTGAGCAAGAGGTAGTAGTGGACTTTTATAAAGAAGAAGTGTTTTCATATGCAAACACGGGTATTACGACAGAGAAGGTCACAAATCCAGATGGTTCTGTGAATAAAAGAACAGGAAAAGCGAGTACTGAAAATATTGTGTGTACGGATATTTCATGGAATTCTGATGGTGTGCAATTCAAAATGAGTGCAAGCGCTAGTAATCCGTTAAATGTGTATGCCCCTCCTGTGGACTATTTATTAACTGTATGTGTGAACAAGGGTGGTAGTATCGATATTCAAGGAGAACATGATGGATTCCCTTGTTTCGAATTTTATAAGCAAGTAGATTTCGGTTCATTTGAACAAATTTATACACATGATTTTAGAGAAACTGGTGATACACCTGAAGCGTTAGGTGGAGAAATGGATTATAGTTTTACAAAGAGGTTATAAGAAGTAGGATAATAAAACGGTTGATTCCTTGATTCGTAAATGAAATGAATTAGTTGGACTACCAAGCAGTGTAGTTGAGAAATGCAAAAGCCAATAAAATCAGTGGCTTTTGCATTTTTACTATACTCTAGGAGATTTCAAAAAAATAAACCACTTCACAATATACCCTTAAGGGTATATGATATTATACAAAGTTACAAAGTAATGTATAATATAGTTATAATTACGGAGGTGATCTACAGTGGAATATAATCAAGATATGAAAAATAGATTGAAACGTATTGAAGGTCAAGTTCGTGGTGTGCTTCGCATGATGGAAGAGGGAAAAGATTGCCGAGATGTTATTACACAGTTAACTGCATCCCGTTCTGCACTTGATCGTACAATTGGACTCGTTGTTGGAACAAATTTAGAGCAATGTTTGCGCGAGCAGTTTGAAACAGGTAATGGTTCAAATGAAGAGTTAATTAAAGAAGCTGTTCAATTACTTGTAAAAAGCCGATAATCTGTCAAACATATGTGTTGACAGATTTTCAAAAACATTTCATTATACCCATACAGGTATATGTATAATGGTTAGGGAGGAAATGATTATGAGTATAAAAGTTGATATGAATTTAGACTGTAAAGGCTTGGCTTGTCCGATGCCAATTGTGAAGACAAAAAAGGCGATGGAAGGATTGGCATCAGGACAAGTTATTGAAATAGAGGCGACGGATAAAGGATCGACGTTAGATATACAAAGTTGGTCAAATAAAGTAGGGCATCAATATATTGGAACGAAACAAGAGGGAGATATATTAAAGCATTATGTACGAAAATCCCATGAACATGAAGTAAATGAAGTTGTGAAGTATCCTCATACAATTACGAATGGGGAATTGCAAAATATATTATTAAGTGGTGAAGAGTGCACTGTATTAGATGTTCGTGAAGAAGCGGAATTCGTCTTTGGTCATATTCCATCCGCAATTTCGGTGCCGTTAGGTGAATTAGATAGTGCTATGTTAGACAGTGCGAAACCAATTTATGTTGTTTGCCGAACTGGTAACCGTAGTGATGCAGCTTGTCAAATGTTGAAAGAGAAAGGTTATTCAAATGTGAAGAATGTCATTCCAGGTATGTTAGAGTGGCAAGGGAATGTGGGGAAATAAAATTTTTTAAATAAAAACATACCTATGGGGGTAATTGGATGAGTGTTAAGATATTACAAGCAAAAGAGGTCGCCGAGAAAGTTTTATTCGGAGAGTTGTTTATTTTAGACGTTCGGAATGAAACGGACTATGAAGATTGGAAAATTGAAGGGAAACAAGTTTCTTCTATAAATAAACTGTATTTTGACTTATTAGATGGTGTAGATCATATTGTAGATGAATTGCCGAGGGAGAAAGAAATTTTAGTCGTATGTGCGAAAGAAGGTTCTTCGCAGTTTGTCGCAGAGCAATTGTTACATGCCGGATTCAATGATGTTTATTATTTAGCTGGTGGTATGAAAGCTTGGAGTGAATATGTAAAGCCGTTAAAAGTAGGAGATGTACAGGGCGGAGGAAGTGTATATCAATTTAACCGTCTTGGAAAAGGCTGTTTATCTTATATGATCGTCTCAAACGGTGAAGCAGCAGTTATTGATGCAGTCAGAACGGTTGAAGCATATGAAGATTTTGCGGAAGAGCATGGTGTTACTATTACGAATGTCATGGATACACATTTACATGCAGACCATATTTCTGGAGGACGTAGGTTATCTGAAAAAGTAGGTGGTACGTATTGGTTACCTCCAAAAGATGCGGAGGAAGTCGTTTTCTCATATAAACCGCTTGTTGAAGGATCTGTTATTACGGTGGGGGGTACCAAAATTGAAATTGACGCATTATACTCACCGGGGCATACGATTGGAAGTACATCATTTATTGTAGATGATTCCTATTTATTATCAGGTGATATTTTATTTGTAGATTCAATTGGCCGTCCAGATCTTGCTGGGAAGGCTGAAGATTGGGTGAGTGATTTACGAAATACGTTATATAAACTTTATAAGGAACTGTCTCAAGATTTAATTGTTTTACCGGCTCATTATTCAAAAATAAGTGAAATGGACGACAGAGGCATTGTGAGTGCGCATTTACAAGATTTATTTAAGGAGAATGTAGGGTTAAATATTGTTGATGAGGGAGAGTTTCGTAAAAATGTGACAGAGAACTTACCGTCTCAGCCGAATGCTTATGAAGAAATTCGTCAAACGAATATGGGTAAGATTTATCCGAGTGTGGAAGAAGAGCGTGAAATGGAGATTGGCCCAAATCGTTGTGCAGTTCATGATTCATTATAAAATAACAAACTGGAGGAATAGATGATGAATGTAAAACAAGTATTAGATGCGAAAGGTTTAGCATGTCCAATGCCGATTGTAAGAACGAAGAGAGCGATGGATGCTTTACAAACTGGAGAAGTGTTAGAAGTACATGTAACAGATAAAGGATCAGTAAAAGATATTCCAGCATGGTCAAAAACAGGCGGTCATGAAATAGTAAAGCATAATATAGAGGACGATGTACTGAAGTTTTGGATTAAGAAGGCGTAGTGAAGAACTAGTTTTGTAAAGGCGGAGAGGTTGGTTATATGAATACAATATTAAGTACGCTTTTCATTGTACTTGCTGCATGGTTTGTTATTTCGCGTTTTTTACCGGTGAAAGGTGTTCAAAATATAAATGGAAAAGAATTAAAGAGTATAGTGGGAAAACAGGGAAAACAATTTGTCGATGTTCGTACAGTAGGTGAATATAGAGGAAATCATATGAAGGGATTTCAGAATATCCCACTAAATGAGTTAGCTAGTAGAGCAAATCAATTAGATAAAAATAAGGAAGTGATTGTTATTTGTCAGAGCGGGATGAGAAGTAAGAAAGCAGCAAAAGTGTTTAAAAAATTAGGGTTTCAGCGCATTATAAATGTTTCAGGCGGTATGAACGCTTTGTAAGGGGAAATTAGTATCGGGTGTAGCTAGATAATTTGAGCCATTTCACAATTTTTTAAATACCCCCATAGGTAATTAGGAGGAGAACAACATGGAACAACAGAAGAAAACAACAATTGTTTTATTTAGCGGAGATTATGATAAAGCGATGGCTGCTTATATTATTGCAAATGGTGCAGCGGCGTACGATCATGAGGTGACTATTTTTCATACTTTCTGGGGTTTAAATGCCCTTAGGAAAGAGGAGCATGTGAAAGTAAAGAAAACGTTCATAGAAAAAGTATTTGGAAAAATGATGCCGCGTGGTGCGGATAAGATGGGATTATCAAAAATGAATTTTGCCGGTATGGGACCAAAGATGATTAAAGGTATTATGAAAAAACATAATGCGATGCCTTTACCAGATTTAATTGATTTGGCGAAAGAACAGGGAGTTAAACTTGTAGCTTGTCAAATGACAGTAGATTTATTAGGGTTAAAAGAGGAAGAGATTATGGAAGGGGTAGAGTTTGCAGGAGTAGGTGCATATTTAGCAGATGCTTCGGATGGGAATGTGAATTTATTTATTTAAATCACCTTCTTTTTAGAAGGCAGGGGATACAATATGAGTTTAACAGTACTACTTTTTATTATTGGTTTTATAGGGTCATTTATTTCAGGAATGGTTGGGATTGGCGGTGCAATTATTAATTATCCGATGATCTTATACATTCCAGTATTGCTAGGATTTGCTGGATATACATCACATGAAGTGAGTGGTATTACAGCGATTCAAGTATTCTTTGCAACTTTTGCAGGCGCGTGGGCGTATAGGAAAAGTAACGATATGGATAAAACTTTAGTTGTGTATATGGGAGCTAGTATATTAATAGGAAGCTTTGTAGGTAGCTTTAGTGCGAATCTATTAAATGAGCATGCTGTAAATGTTGTTTACACATTACTAGCTACTATTGCGGCTATTATGATGTTTATACCGAAGCGAAGCAATCGTAAGAGGACAGAAGGAATTACGTACAATAAGTGGCTCGCTAGTTTGCTAGCGTTTATTGTAGGAAGTGTTTCCGGCATTATTGGGGCTGGTGGTGCATTTCTTTTAGTACCGATTATGCTAGTTGTTTTAAAACTACCGATACGTACAACAATAGCAACATCTATCGCTATTACTTTTATTTCCTCGATAGGAATTACTACTGGAAAAGTGATTACTGGACAAATAGTTGTTATTCCGGCTCTTATCGTTGCGATAGCAAGTTTATTTGCCGCTCCTCTTGGAGTGAGAGTAGGGAAGAGAGTGAATCAAAAAGTTTTGCAATACGTATTGTCTACTTTAATTGTAGGAACTGCGATAAAGATGTGGGTTGATATGATATCGAAATAAAAAGATGGTGCTCTTGTAGCACCATCTTTTTATTTACGCCCAAATAACTTTCATTAAGTTCTTATACTCATCGTTTGCCAGTTTATATAGCATTCTCGTATGTTCAAAGACAAGTGCGGGATTAAAGTTTGGTTCTGAGAATGCAAGAGATGTTGAAATATCAATTGCATTTTGTTTGTTTAGCGTGAATTTTGCAAATCGATAAGATGTGTTTAATTCATTGATGACATGTAAAATATCATTTGTTGATGTTGAATCAGGTACAAGAGCAACATTGAAGCAGTATATATCCACAGCAGGATGTTCGCTTTGGAAAGCAGCGATAAGTTGAATTTTTGCGCCAGCTTCTGTTTCTAGTCCTACTGAGAAATGTACAGAACCATCATTTTCATCTATATTTTCTTCCATATATATATCGTTTGATTTTAAGTACTCTTTAAAATCTGAAATGTTATGTTTTACTGCAGCTTTCATATGTGTGAGCCCCCTGATAATTGGAATAGATTACTATTATTTATTATAATTTAAAAATATTAAAAAAGATAGTTGGAAAGTTCTGATTTTTTTGTTTTGAAAGCATTAAAAAGAAGCAGTGCTCTACCTCCATAGAGCACTGCTTCACTTTATTCATTGTCATTAGACGATGTTTCTGTATCTTCACTGTTATTCTTATTATTCGTTTCATTGTTACTTGATTCGCGTTCACTCGTATTTGCAGACTTAGATTCTTTTGTTTTCTCTGAGTTTGTTTTTTTCGAATCAGAATCAGAATCAGATTTTGTATATGCAGGTAGTCCAAGGTGACTACGAAGTTCGTTTGTAACATTAGCTAATTCTTTTTTATCTGGATTGTAGTAGTAAGTTCGGCCACCACCAGCTGACTTACTACATGTATCATCACCTTTTGCCATGTAACAATCTTCACCTTCAATTTGTAATTTCTCAATTGAAGAATCTGCTCCATATTTATAGAATGAAAGCATATCGTCGAATGTTAAGTTTGTAACGAATTGTCCGTTAATATCATCAATGATGTTACCAACTTTTGTTACGGATCCGACGCTTGTTAGTTTCTTTAAAATGGCTTCGATAACGAGTTGCTGACGTTGACCACGCATCGCATCACTATCAATGTGCCTTGTTCTAGCAAGAGCAAGAGCTTCTTCACTATTTAACTTTTGAACACCTTTTTTCAGGTGAATTGCTTCGGCGTTATCATTACTATCTTGTTCAGTAAACTCAACTGGTACGTCAACTTCAATGCCGCCTAAATCATCAACGATTTTCATGAATGATTTAAAGTTGAATTTTACAAAGTAATCGACGGGAACATTCATTAATTTTTCAACTGCATCAATACTAGCTTGTGGTCCACCATCTTTTCCGTTTTTAGTAGAACCAAATGCATGAGCGTGTGTAATTTTATCTTTTTTCTTTTCTACTGGAATATAAGTATATGTGTCTCGTGGAATACTTAATAGTTTTACAGTTTTGCTATCTTTATTAAAGGTTGCAAGTAATAGTGCATCCGTTCGTATAGCTTCACCATATTCTTTCCCACGGACATCGCTTTCATCAACACCCATTATTAAGACAGAGACGTTATTTGTAATAGGTTTTACAGCTTTATCACGTAAATCAGATTTATCACCGCGCGCTAGATCGTGAGCGGCATTTCGAATAGCAGAAGACGCTTTATTTACTAAAAACCAAGTATAACCGCCACCTATTATTAAAAATAATAAAATAACGCTTATAATAATTTTTGTTTTTTTCTTACTATTTTTCGGTTTAGTTCGTGTATTTTCTTGCAAAGATGGGTTTTGCTCCATTTCTTGTACTCCTTCATTTGAATTGAAATACGACACTCATATCCACTTATTATAATGAAATTTAGCGAAAAAAAACATTACAAATCATTTACATTTCGTAAAAATTCAATTTATTTATAAAAAGTTAGATTTTCTATATTTTATTTTTGAGATGTAGAATAAGTATAAGTTGTTTTAGTAGAAATGAAAATATGTAATGTGAGAAAGTGATAGAGAAGTAAGATTTGTTGAAATATAGCCAAGAAGATGTGATTAGCTGTATATGTACTTCTTATATAATAAAGAAGGATTTTACGGATGAAGGAGAGAGCGTAATGAATCATACACCATTCCGAGCAATTGTCGTGAAAGAAAAGGAAAATAATCAATTTGAAAGAAAGCTTGTTGAGAGAGAAGTAAATAGTTTACCTGAAGGAGACGTATTAATACGTGTTCATTATTCTTCATTAAATTATAAAGATGCCCTTTCAGCTACTGGTAATAAAGGTGTAACGAGAACATATCCTCATACACCTGGCATAGATGCAGCAGGAGAGGTTGTTAGTAGTGGAAATAACGCCTTTCAGGAAGGCGATCAAGTTATTGTAACTGGATATGATTTAGGTATGAATACTTCTGGTGGTTTCGGGGAATATATTCGCGTGCCATCATCTTGGGTTGTTCCTTTACCAAAAGAAATGACTTTGAAGGAAAGTATGATGTACGGGACAGCAGGTTTTACAGCTGCCCTATCGGTATATAAGCTTATTAGAGCGGGAATTACGCCTAGTATGGGAGATGTTTTAGTAACGGGTGCTACGGGCGGAGTAGGCAGTGTAGCAGTTAGTATTTTAGGAAAGCTAGGATATAGCGTAGTAGGGGCAACAGGGAAAATGGAAGAGAAAGAGATGCTGCTACGTTTAGGTGCAAAAAAGATGATTCATCGCACGGAGTTGAGTGATGAATCAGGGAGACCGATGCTTAAAGGAATATATGCTGGGGTTGTCGATACTGTAGGCGGAAATATGTTAGAAACGGTTTTAAAATCACTGCAGTATGGAGGGTGTGTAACGACATGTGGTAATGTGGCAGGGCAGGAATTACACACAACAGTATATCCGTTTATTTTGCGCGGCATTAGTCTTTTAGGTATAGATTCCGTACAATGCCCCGTAGATGTGAGAAGAGAAGTGTGGACGTTGTTAGCGAGTGAGTGGAAAAACCTAGAGTTAATATCTTGTACAGAAGAATGTACATTAGAAGAGCTAGATGAGAAATTTGCACTTATATTGCAAGGAAAGTTAAAAGGAAGAACGGTTGTAAAGATGAAATGAAAAAAGAGACGCTTAAATTAGCGTCTCTTTCCTATTATAATGATTGTTTTAAATTTACTTTTCCTTGTTCACCTAAAACACCATCAGCGATATTTACAGCGTGATCACCGATACGCTCTAAGTTACTTACCATATCAACGTAGATGATGCTTGCATCACCTGAACAGCTACGTTCGTTCAGACGTAATACGTGACGTTTACGTAGAACACGTTCCATTTGGTCAATTTTACGTTCTTTTGCAATAACCGTTTGTGCTAGTTCAGTATCGAAGTTTGTTAAAGCATTGATTGCATCTTGTAATGTTGAAATTGTTAATTCAAGCATTTCATTTAATTCAGCTAGTGCCTCATCTGATAGTGAAACGCGGTTTGAAATTTGGAAATCTACAAGTTCTACAAGGTTTTCTACATGATCACCGACACGTTCAATATCTCCAACAACACCAGCCAAAACAGAATGCTTCTCAGAATCTGTAGGTGAAAGTGGTTTTTCTGATAATAAAACTAAATACTCGGTAATTTTTTTATCTAAATTGTTAATAGCGCCTTCTAATTGAGTAGCCATGTTCGCGTGTTTTTTGTCTTGTGTATTTAAAAATTGGTTTGCTTCTTTTAATCCATCTAATGAAAACTCCGCCATACGGATAATCTCTTTTTGAGCTTCTGTTAAAGCAATAGCTGGAGATTGTTCAATAAAGATTGGATTTAAATGCTGTGGTTTGAAGTTAATAGATGCATCTTCACCACGAATAAGTTTTGTTACAATCCATGCTAATACTGCAATGAATGGGAACTGAATGATTGTATTCGTTACGTTAAACGTCCCGTGTGCAAATGCAATTGTCATTTCTGGATTTAAGTTTAATGACGTTTGGAAATATTGAATTAAACTTGTAAATGGTATTAATATAATCGTAAAGATAATGGTACCGATAATATTAAAGATAACGTGAACTAATGCTGCACGTCTTGCTGCAATTGAAGTACCGATTGCTGCTAATACTGCTGTAATTGTCGTACCGATGTTATCACCGAATAATACAGGAAGGGCAGCTTGTAAGTCGATTGCACCTTGACCGAATAATTCTTGTAAAATACCGATTGTTGCACTTGAACTTTGTACAATTAAAGTGAAGACTGTACCAACAACAATTCCTAAAATTGGATTATCACTCATGCTAACCATTAACTCTTGGAATGACTCTAAAGAACGAAGAGGTTTCATACCTGCGCTCATTAATTCTAAACCGAAGAATAACATACCAAAACCGAATACAACTTGACCTACAGAATGTACTTTTTTATTTTTAAAGAAGAATAGTAAGATTGCTCCAACTGCCATAATTGGGAGAGCGTATTCTCCGATTTTAATTCCGATAATAAATGCAGTAACTGTCGTTCCGATGTTCGCACCCATAATAACACCAATTGCTTGTCTTAATGTCATAAATCCGGCACTTACAAGTCCGACTGTTAAAGCGGTTGTTCCTGAACTTGATTGAATTAATACAGTAACTAACATACCTGCTAGTACACCCATAAGAGGATTTGTTGTAAAACGATCTAGAATATCGCGAAGACGATCTCCAGCTGCTTGTTGCAGTCCATCGCCCATGTATTTAATCCCGAATAAGAAAATACCTAATCCACCAATGAACTGGAAGATCATATCTTGAATATTGTATTCCACGCATTCCACTCCTTAAATTTCATGTACGATGTAATTATTAACTAAACCTTGAGGCACTGTAAACGGTTTGTCTGTAAAATTTACACTAAATTTACAAAGTGATAAAAAGTTTACAATTCTTTAAAGAAACACCTGGATTTAATTGGTTTTCATGCATGGTATATGACTATTTTGTGAAGAAGTCACATTTATCACACTATTTATTGATAGTAAAAATAGGTGGAGGGAAACTACCCAACTGGGTATGCGGATTGGAATTTTATTTTGTTATGATGATGGTTCTTTGCATATTTTTTGATTAAAGTTAGAAAAATATGTAGGGAAACGGGGGAGGTTTGAAATGGATTTATTTAATGAAAGTAAAAAACGATTAAATTATTTTAAACTGTTTTCTTTTGAGATGCTCGCAACAATAAAAAAGAGCAATTCGCATATGAATTTGCTCTGCTTTTTTATGTTAAAAACTTTCGGTGCTTTGCATTTTAACAATTATGCAAAGTGTTTTTTCTTTATTTAGAATCGTCATTATGCTCCATAGTTATGACGACATTTCCCTTCTTATGTCCTTTTTCAACATATATGTGAGCTTCAATAATTTCTTCAAAAGTGTATTGCCTATCAATGACCACTTTTATTTTATCGTTCTCAACAAGTTCTTTAAGGAAATTTAATGCTTCGGAAGTTTCAGGTGCGTTTTGACTTAATATGAGTTTCATGCGACTTGTCAATTTAGTCCAGAGCATTTGAGCACTTGGTAACGGTTCAACGATATTTATATAGGTACCATCTTCCTTTAACATTTTAATACACTCTGAAAAGGAGCTCCTGTTTACCGCTTCAAAGATAACATCATAAGTTTCGTCTGTAGTAGAAAAATTTTTTGTGGTGTAATCAATTACTTCGTCAGCTCCTAGAGATTTGACCAATTCTAAATTGGAGCTACTGCACACACCTGTAACTGTTGCGCCGAAATACTTGGAAATTTGTACTGCATAACTTCCGACACTTCCAGAAGCTCCGTAAATAAGAATGTTTTGACCGCTTTGAACGTTAGCTTTCCTAAGGAAAAATAAAGCTGTACGTGCTCCAATTGGGATGGCTGCGGCTTCTTCATAGGATATGTTGGAGGGCTTTATGCACACTGCTCCACCTTCAGGTAGACAAATATACTCAGCATAAGAACCAAAATTTACTTGGGTAGCTGCAAAAACTTGGTCTCCTTTTTTAAATCGTGTGACGTCTTTTCCTACCGATTCAACTTCACCAGCCAATTCCATTCCGAGTATTTGTTTTTTCGGTTGCTTAAAGCCAAGTGCGATTCGAGCGGGTAGCCAAACAGAAGAGGGAACCGTAAAACTTCGTGAGCGAATATCTCCTGCTGTTACGGTTGTCGCTTTTATTTTTACTAGTATTTCATTGTCCTTAGGAGCAGGTTTTTCTATCTCTTTCAGTTGAAGAACGTCGGGGGGACCGTATTTTGTGTACACTATTGCTTTCATTAATATTTCCTCCAATTCGTTCTATATATTAATATCATACGAACAACATGAATAAATAGAACAGCGGTTCACTCTTCAATACAATGCAAAAAGCAGTGTGATTTTTCTTAGGAATCCACTGCTTTTTGTATTTGTGTATATATGATTTTCTTAGTCCAAGTATCTCAAAAAAGAATCAATTAGCATTACCCAACAGCTTTTTCGTTTGTTTTATCTCCCTGTTTTTGTTTCCGTAAGTTTGTGATGTAAATGAAAAGAAAAGCGATAAGTAATAGAGAGGAATATCGATATACAGTTGCATAGTTGGTAAAGTGTGCAATGAATCCAAAAATAATCGCTCCAGCACCAATTCCAAGATCAAATGCTGAGAAGAATGTTGCTGTTGCTACTCCTCTCCGGTGCGGTGCTACTCGGTCAATCATCCATGCTTGTAGTGCCGGTTGAATTGCTCCGAAACCACTGCCGTAGCACGCTGCGGCAATAATTAAACTCGGAATTGTAGTTGTATACGACAGCAAGATAATACCTGTAAACGTAATAATAACTCCTGGAATGATGACGAATGTATGGCCTTTCGTATCATATAATCTTCCAGAAAACGGGCGAGTTACAGCGATTGCAAGTGCGTTAAATAAAAAGAAGAGACTGATATCAGCAATCCCGACTTCCGTAGCAAATAATGTGATAAAGCTCCCAATTCCCCCGTACATTAATGTAATACATAATATTAATAATGAAGGAAGTAAAGCTTTACGCTCAATAAATCCATCGAGAAAGGTACCAGATGTTTGCTGTGGTGGTTGCGGCGATTTTTTGATTTGAAGTAGTTTCGTTAATATTAATGAAACTATTGTGCATGAAAGTGCACATAAAAAAAGAATCGTGAAGTTATATGCTTGCATAAGCCAAAGTCCGATAAGGGGACCGAGCGCCATGGCGATAGTTCCAGAAAGACCGAAATATCCCATGCCTTCACCGCGGCGAGCTTGCGGAATTAAATCTGAAACGACAGTTCCGTATGTAGTCGTTGTAATACCAAAACCAGCTCCGTGTAAAATTCGAACGGCAAGCAATAGGAAAACGGTTGAAGCGAAAAGATAACTGCCCATAGCGAGTAAACAAATAGCGGTACCGATCATTAAAATGATTTTTTTGTTGAATTTCTGCAAGGCATTTCCAGTTAGCGGCCTAATAAAAAGTGCTGCAACGGTAAACATGCCGACAACGAATCCGATATTTGAACTTGTGCCCCCAATTTCTTTCACATAAACAGGTAAAGTTGGAATTAACATTTGAAATCCTAAAAACATACATAAGTTTGCTAGAATTAGCGCAATAAACTCTTTTGTCCATAACGGTTCTCGTTTTACGAGTACTGCCTCTCCCATATATTCATCCCCTATATAAAAGTTTTCCCGCTATTTGCGGGCAGTAAAAATCCCACCTCAAAATCCGGCTGGAGCAAAGAAGTTAGGTGGGAGTCGTGCTGCCCGTAAACGCCCGATTGGTGAAGGCTAATAATCAGTGGGGGATGAACAAAACCCCACACTGATTAAAGTTTCACTTTATCTCTGTTCTTTCGAGTATATGTATTGGTCAACGTAACAGTCAAGGAAGGTGCCTTGAAAACGTATAACAATTTTCGAGGCAAAAAAACTGACAAATTTGTGGAAAGACTACACAACTATGAAAAAAAGATGTAAAGTATAGATGTATAGACTAGTAGTTGTTATGAATGATAGAAATTATTTTTTCTTTAAAGAAAGCGAATTCAAATGGTAGTGGACGAGAAGGGGATACATACTTTTTTCACTACAAATATTTGAAAGGGTTTACAATATGATGAAGAAAGAGGCGTGTACATATGAGACGATTAGGTATTTCTATTTATCCAGAACATTCGACAGTAGAGGAAGATAAGGAGTATTTAACATTAGCAAGTAAATACGGATTTACACGTGTATTCACATGTTTATTATCTGTAGATGGCGAAAAAGAGAAAATTGTAGAAGAGTTTAAAGAAATAATTTCTCATGCGAATGCATTAGGATTCCAAGTATTGGTTGATATTAGTCCGTCTGTTTTTGAGCAACTAGGTATTTCTTATAATGATTTATCGTTTTTCCATGAACTAGGTGCTTACGGTATTCGTTTAGATGTTGGTTTCTCAGGATTAGAAGAATCGATTATGACGTACAATCCATACGGTTTAAAAATTGAGATTAATATGAGTAACGGTACGAAGTATGTAGATAACATTATGAGTCATAGACCAAATCGTGAAAATTTAATTGGCTGTCATAATTTCTATCCGCATCGTTATTCAGGATTATCATACGATCATTTTATTAAATGCTCGAAACAATTTAAAGATTACGGTATGAGAACAGCTGCTTTTATTTCATCATTCGATGCAACATATGGACCTTGGCCAGTAACAGAAGGGTTATGTACGTTAGAGCAGCATCGCGAATTACCGATGACAACACAGGCGAAGCATTTGTTTGCAACAGAATTAATTGATGATGTTATTATTGCGAATGCTTATGCTTCAGAAGAAGAATTACAAGCACTAGGTGCGTTAAATAAAGAGAAACAAACATTTGATATAGAACTATACGATACAACAACAGATTTAGAAAGAATTATCGTATTAGAAGAACCTCATTTTTATCGCGGGGATGTATCTGAATATATGATTCGTTCTACACAAAGTCGTGTGAAATATAAAAAAGAAGAGTTTAAACCGCATAATACGCGTGAAATTAAGCGTGGCGATCTTTTAATTGATAATGAGCAATATGGCCAATATAAAGGTGAATTGCAAATTGCTTTAAAAGATATGGTGAATACAGGAAAAACAAATGTAGTTGGCCGAATTATAGAGGAAGAAATCTTCTTATTAGATTATTTACAAGCTTGGGATAAGTTTGGATTTACGCTAAAGAAATAATGAACGCGGGATAAAAGGGAAAAAACTACTGATTTCAGTGGCTTTTTCCCTTTTATATAAAGAGCGAGAGGAAGAGCTATGACAAAAGTGCATCAGCGATTAATTTCCATTTTAGAGGAGTTTTTAGAAGAGAAATCGATGTTAAATCGAGCTTTTTTAGCGAGCCGTTTACACGTATCAACGAAGACGATTCAAAAGGATATAAAATTATTAAATGATATATTGGAAGAACACGGAGCGAAAATTGAATCACAAAGAGGGAATGGGTACGAACTAGAAATTATACAAACTAAGAAGTTTGAAGATTTTTGCGTAAATGTATTTCAAAAACAGACAGAAAAGATTCCAACTTCTTATGAAGAAAGAGTAGCTTATATTTTACACCGTATTTTAACGACAGATGGGTATGTGAAGCTTTCACAGCTAGCGGAAGAGATTTATGTGAGTAAATCTACTGTAAACTTAATTATGAAAGATGTTACGGATATTTGTAGTCGCTATGAGTTACAAATTGAAAAAAGACCATATTATGGTATACGTATTGTAGGAGAAGAATTTAATATTCGTTCTTGTTTATCACAATATGGTTTACCGCGGTATGAACATACTCCGTTTCATGAGAACTATGAGCAGACGGACACATATTTATCGTTACCCCATATTTCTCTCATCCGCTCAGTTATACTAAAGTATATCGAGGGAGGAACGATATATTTATCAGATATAGAAATTGATAATTTATCAATTCATATTGCGATTGCTTTAAAGAGATGCAGGGATGATCATTACATTCAAGCACTGCATGTAGAGGAATCTGAACTTATAATAAAGAAAGAATATAAAATTGCGAAACAGATTTTAGGGAATTTAGGGGCAGAGCTAAAGCTTCAATTTCCAGAAGAAGAAATTTTATATGTGACGATGCATTTATTAAGTACTGCTGTTACAGCGAGAGATCGCTATGAAAATGTAGAAGAGCTATTAGGGAAAGACGTATATGCATTCATGCAGCATATTCTTTTCAAAGTAGCGGAAGAACGGAATCTTACTTTTTATTACGATGAAGAATTGTTATTTGGTTTTGGTGTTCATTTAAAAACGTTATTAAATCGTTTGAGATATAAGTTAAATACGAGGAATCCTCTTTTGGCAGAAGTGAAAAAAATTATCCATATGCTTTTGAAATTGCAGTTCTCGTTGGAGATATAATTGGTGAATATACGGGTGAATCCATTCCAGAGAGTGAGATTGGTTATATTGCCATTCACTTTGGTGGGGCGATGAGCCGCTTGCAGGAAAATAATCAAAAGAAAAGATGTTTATTAGTTTGTGCAACTGGTCAAGGGAGTGCACAACTACTGAAATATAAAATTCTATCACATTTCCGAGATAAACTAGAGATTGTAGGTATTACAGGGTACTATCAATTGAAAGTGGAAGATCTTTATAAAGATAAAATAGATTGTATTATTAGTACGATTCATATACCGAGTGGTTTGCCTGTTCCGGTTATAAAGGTAAACTCAATATTTGATGATAAAGAGATTAAATCAATTGGTAAGCAGTTATTTACACATGTGAATGATAGTATGCAGCAATATATTAAGGAAGATTTGATCTTCTTAAATCGTAGTGCTTCTACGAAAGAAGAGGTTATTCAGTTTTTATGTGAGAAAGCTGCTGAGAAAAACTATGTACCCGCAAACTTTTATGCTTCTGTTATGGAGAGAGAGAACACATCTCCTACAGCGGTTGGAAACTTAGTGGCAATTCCGCATCCGATGCAATTATTAAGCGATACGACATTTTTGATGTTTTGTACACTCGATAAGGCGATTGACTGGGGAGATAAAAAAGTACAAGTTATTATTTTATTTAGTGTGAAGCGCAATAATAATGAAGATTTACAAAAGCTTTATGATTTTTTATATGATATTATGTCTAATCAAACTATAATAGAAAAATTGCATCAGGCTCAAGCTGTTGATGATTTTCAAGAAATCTTACTATCATTATGAAAAAGTATATTAAAACTTCCGTTACATAACGGAAGTTTTTTATGTTTAATTGTATGCGTTTTCATAATAAGATGAAAATATAGAAAAAACATAGCTTGGAGGAATTTAAAATGACTGATATGCAAACTCCATTTGCGTTAATTTTACATGGTGGTAACGCGAGAAGCGCGGCACTTGAAGCAATTGCTTTTGCAAGACAAGGAGATTTCCAGAATGCGAGTGAAAAGATGGAACTTGCTAGTGAGGAAATATCATCCGCTCATCGTATTCAAACCGATTTAATTCAAGAGGAAGCAAGAGGCAATCATGCAGAAATAAGTTTATTATTAGTGCATGCACAAGATCATTTAATGAATGCCATTACAGTGAAAGAACTTGCTGAGGAATTTATTACTCTTCATAAACGAGTGGAAGAGAAAGTGACAGTATAATATGTATATTTTATTATGTTGTGCAGCAGGCATGTCAACGAGTATGGTTGTAAGAAAAATGCAAGAAGAGGCAAAGAAACAAGGGAAGGATTATAAAATTAAAGCAGTTGATTCGGAACTTGTGAAACTGGAAATAAAAAATACTGATGTTGTTTTAATTGGACCACAGGTGAAGTATTTGTTT